>JAIPIK010000028.1 GCA_021734745.1 Candidatus Altimarinota bacterium
AAAGCAAAGGTTGGTGAAAATTTGAAATTGGAGAAGGAACAAAAACTTCGCGAAAAGAGACGAAGTGCAATTATGGAAAAATTGATTGCAGAAACTAAAGCAGATATTCCAGATGTAATTGTTGAAGGAGAGCTTGCGAATATGCTTAACCAAATGAAGCAAGATATTACTCGTTTTGGTGGGACATGGGAAGATTATCTAACTCATTCCAAAAAAACTGAGGAGCAGTTGAAGATTGATTGGAGGAATGATGCTGAGAAGCGTGCAATGAGCCAGATTCTACTTCATAAGATTGCACAAGTTGAAAAGCTAACTGCAACCGATGAAGAGGTTGAGGTTGAATTAGTGCGTATCTTAGCTACAATGCAAGACGCTGATGAGAATAGAGCGAAGGCGTATCTTTACCAGGCACTTACCAACGAAAAAGTATTGAAATTCCTAGAAGATACCAAGTCATAAATCGACGACCTGCTTGTCGTTCTTCTCCGGCGAGGTTCAACGTACTACTCGTACGTCTCACCTCTATCCTCGAACAACAACGTCGCATCTCATTCGATTTCTGACTTGGCTTACGTGAGTATTTCTTGTGTAAGTAAAAAAAATACAAATACAAATACAATACAAAAGCGAACCCGAAAGGGTTCGCTTTTGTATTTTTTAATTAACTAGATAGTGCTAGTGTTCGTTCATTTTCGAAGCTGCGCCGTATTCGTCTATTTCTTTATTAACTACTTCTTTTTGTGAGGAATCGGTCGAAGTAGAATTTATCTTGTAATCATTCGGTACCTGAGAATAAATATCCGGCTTTGCCTCCCCTGTCACTTCTAATATTGCCCAAGCCCCAAGATTCATTCTTGCTAATGCGTGATCAACTAGAACATATTTCCCCGGTACATCAACAGTAAATTCTACAATTGTTGAACCACCTGGCAACACTGCTGTTGTTTGAACATTTTTCAACAACGCACTCCCTTCACCCATAGCACCTTCTGGATATACAGTGTCGAATATTTCTCCAATAACATGGAATGATGAAATTAGATTAACTCCACCATTACCGACATACATACGAATCTTATCTCCCACCTTTGCATGCATACGTGGAGCAGTTTCAACTTTTCCATTAAATGTTACATAGTTCGCATGTCCTGCAACAAGTGCATTCGAATCAAAAACAGTTAAACCTTTCTTACCTGTTTGGCCAATTGTATATAGTTCACCCTGTACAACATAGAACTCCTTGTCTACTTTTGGAAGACCTTCCTTTGGTTCAACCAAAATTAATCCATACTGACCATGAGAATTGTGAGTACTTACATTTGCCATCGCACAGTGATAAATGAAAAGACCTTGATTAATAGCTTTCCACTTAATTGTTTTTGTTTCTCCTGGGTTTACATTTGTAAGTGATGCTCCCCCACCTTGTCCAGTAACTGAATGTAAGTCAATATTATGAGCATGAAGACTAGACTCATGATTGGTTATAGTTAAGATAACTGTGTCCCCTTCACGCACTCTATACATTGGACCAGGCACAGTTCCATCGAATGTCCAGTAATTAAAATAAATACCAGGAAATACTTCACTAATCACTTCTTTAACAACAACATTTATTTTTACTTCAGTAGGAGATGTTCTTGTGATCGGTTCTGGAACATCATTTGGGTCTCTTCCGATATCAGCAACTCTTTCAAAGTTTGGTTCATTTTTAAAGAAGTGGAAAATATTTGCAAAAGGAAGTGTTGGAGGCATTCCACCTGGAGCCATTGAATGCATAAATAGTGGCATTGCAAATCCAGGTGCGTATGTCCTGTTAGATAGCATTCCAGATAGAATAGAAAGAGCCATAACTAAAAGTGGTATCCATACCCACTTACGCTTAAAAAATGCATGAACTGGCTTTCTTTTAATAAAATGCTCAAGAAAAACAATAAATGCAATTGTTCCTGAAAGCCAAGCAAGTATTTCAGGGATAATAAATGTGTACATGGTTTTGTGTTATTTATATTTAATTCAAATAAAATAACCATATTATTAAAATCAGGCTACTTGTATTTAAGTATATCAGTAAAATAAATAGTATTTTGAAATTGGCTATATAATATGTGTGTAAGAAAAAGCAACCACGAAGTGGTTGCTTTTTCTTTTCCTATCTGTAATTACAAGAGTAAATATTATTTACCTTTGCACTTCTCACAATTTTTGCCCATTGGACATTTACCGCAGTCACAATCCCTCATAGCTAACATCAAGCCACCAATGATAGCGATATTCTTCATAGCCATTATCATGTTCACGCCTGTTCCAACATCTCTGTGAGCTACCACAGTAGCTAGTACTGTAAAAGCTGCGAGTATTGAACCTGTGATACATAAACGGTAACCGTATGCGAATGCAAGCGCAACAGGGACCTCAATTACAATAACTAGTATTGTAACGAGCATTGGGAAAGGTAGTCCAAGAGAATCTATGTACCCAACTGTACCCTCGAATCCCATGATTTTGTTATATCCAGCAAAGACGAAAAGTAATGCGATTAGCGACCTAGAAACAAAAGAGTAATTAATTTTCATATATTTAATTTAAGAATGTTGATCCCTTTATGGGTATATTAAGTGTATCATATTTGATGATGAGCCTAGAGACAAAATAGTGAGCAGGTCGCTATTGCTGCTGTTTCAGCACGCAGTACGGTATTACCGAGTGAAACCGAACTAATATTGTATTTACTAAATAATATTTCCTCATCATCGCTCCACCCACCCTCAGGTCCGATAAATAGATTAAGGTTCGAGCTGCTCCTTATCTTTTCTTGTAACACCTTATCATTAAATGGTGTGCCGTTAATCTGTAAAAAGATTGATCTATCCGCTGTGGGAATAACCTCCAACGCTTTAGATAGTGATAATATTGGAGAAATAGTTGGAATATCACCACGTCCACACTGTTCCCCAGCCTCCATTGCAATTTTATGTAACCTATCATCATTAAGATTCTTTTTCTCAGACCTCTCTGAAATGATTGGAATAATTGCTGTTACTCCGAGCTCGGTCGCCTTCTGGACAACAAGTTCAAAGTTATCTTTTTTAATAACTGAAAGATATAAATTAATCTTTCTACTCGGA
This sequence comes from Candidatus Altimarinota bacterium, assembly GCA_021734745.1. Classification (GTDB taxonomy): domain Bacteria; phylum Patescibacteriota; class Minisyncoccia; order Phycocordibacterales; family UBA5272; genus UBA11704. The sequence goes on from JAIPIK010000028.1 coordinate 3,126, forward strand.
ATATATGAAGGTAGTTTTTTATGTAGAACCAGACTACACTTTTTATCCGAAACAGAATCAATTGAATAAGTGTAGTCGTTACTGTCTCCATTAAATAGAATAACAAAATCACCAACTGAGTATCTAAATACTTTTATCCATTGCTTAATTTTTGAAACATCTTCTATTACAACTTCTTCACCAAGGGGTTGTGATACATAAAAGCGATGTAATCGCATATGAGTATTAGCCTACGTTACATAAAAAGACATTGCAATACAAATGAAGAGACAATCTTTCCTGCATATTTTAAAGGCCAAAATAAAGTAAAGGACTTATCCACAGTTATCCACACAAAAGGACTTGCGTTTAAAAGACAGTAAGAGTACTATTAAGGACAGGGTAGATGACGTAAGCAAAAACGCTCACCCGTGCGTTAATCGGGATAACTAGTTTGCGCACAACATCTACCAAAAATTGTTCTTTCCATCGTGGACCATAAAGATCATAATTAGATCTCCACTCATAAAATAACCCTTAAAGTTTACTTAGTTTCGTTCTTTTATTAGCTTTTAGGTTGTGAAACCCATGTAGCTACAAAATCTCTCTTTTGAGAAACCCCTGCATTGTGTGCCCGAATATATTTCGGACTTACAATGCAGGGGTTTTCTTTTTGTATAGGACAGATATATATTGCTTGCCCATCACTTTTATATTTAAGATTTGTGTGTCACTAGTTTGTGTATGTAAATAATTTTGAAAATAAAAATGGCGGTTGCTTGCGCAACCGCCATTGTGACAAATCGTGAAGCCTGTCACTTCTTCCCGAAGACTTTCCCAGGTCCATTAGCCACTTTATTCAAAGTGACGACCATTGCCCCTATCACCAGAGCTACGCTGATGACTGAAAGGTAGAAGCCGTCTTGGCCACCCATCGAAAGGCCGATCGGTAGTAGTATTACCCCACCCACCATCGATGCAGTGATAAGTCCCCCCTTCCCTTGGCCGGAAATAATACCAACGAAGGCCAGAAACAATTGGAGCGACTTTTTGGACAGGAAGCTCAGTAACTGCTCCCACTTGTTGGCGATTGTAATAATCATGCCAATGACCAACGACGCACAGGTGGCAACCGTCTGCCATGTCGAGCCGTTTGCTATTGCAATCAGCGTGGACAAGGAGAAGATGAAGAGCATTGTCCATTTCCAGTTTTTGTAAAGGAATGGAATCATGCTGCCCCATATCCAGTTGCCGAACTCTGCGAGGATTTGTCCGATTTCAGCAAGAAGCATCTTAAAAAGGTTCATTTCCGTACTCCTTCTATGGTTAGATTTAAAAGAACTTACCTATCAGTGGATACTTAGAGATAAGTCCTTACTGATTTATATAGTATAGCATAAAATAGCGCTTTTGTCAAGCAAAAAGCACCAACTATCGCTGGTACTTTTGTACTACAAATCCTTATTTCAAAAGTCTTTTATTTAGGTATATACCCCTCAAATGCAAAGTGTTTATCAGACTCAATAACACAACCGTACTTCATTTCAGATACGAGCATAGCTTCCCTATGCCCAAATTGCGACATACTCCAGGCCCAGACGACGTCCTCCGTCTCATAGTTACGAGCTAAGTTCTCATAGAAAACTCCACCCATGTTTGGTAGTTTATCAACCTCATCTTGAAATCCACCATGACTCCAGTCAGTTTTGATTTGTTCAGTTCTAGCTTTTGCTAAAGTACACAAATCCTCATTCACTTCTAGTGGAGTTAGGTTGTATTTTGCTCTGTATATATTAATGTCACCAAGAATATCAGAAGTGGAAGTGGAAGTAGTAGATGTAGCAGTTACAGTTACTGCATATAGAGGCATTGGTATCAACATCAGTAGTATTAATAATTTTTTCATGGTTTATTTGTTTTAGTCAAAAACTTGAGCTTACTAATTCGAGGTAAGTACTATTGGTTAGCAATAAGTATGCTGAATATCTTAAAGTCACAGTCAGCTTGCTCAATTCCACGTGCTGTTTCTAGGATGTAGTAACATACTTCTGGGCCAGTAACCTTAAGCATTGAATCAATCCATTGCATAAGGTAAGAAATGCCGTCAATTGTGACCAAAAGTCCGGCTGATGTTGCAGTAATAATAGGTTGCATGGTTGTGTTTTGGTACGCGGTGATTAATAGACTTTTTAGAGTTTTTGCGTAGCTGACTCTGTCCTAACATATTTTTTGTCAAATGTCAAGGAATACAGTTTTTAATTCTTATGTTATAGTGCGAGTATTCAGTGACGAAAGAAATGCCAAGTGACTTAGATTTATGTGTATTTGAATCGTATTTGTTTGATTGTTATGTATTTTTGTTTTAATTTTTATTTAATTTAATTTGTGTGGTGCGTGGTGTGTGTATCTTGTTTGTTTTGCTACAAGCTACTAACTACAAGCCATCAGCTATCCATTATGTTAATTCCAACAGTTATTGAAAAAAGCCAATTCGGCGAGCGCGCGTATGACATCTATTCACGCCTCCTTAGAGAGCGTATTATTTTTTTAGCAGGTCCAATTGATGACAATATTTCAAATATCGTAATTGCGCAGTTACTTTTTCTTGAAAGTGAGGATCCAAAGAAAGATATCACTCTATATATCAACTCCCCTGGTGGTCAGATTCAATCTGGTCTTGCTATCGTGGACGCGATGCATCATATTAAACCTAATGTATCAACAGTTTGTGTCGGTATGGCAGCATCAATGGGAGCAATTATTCTTTCACAAGGCGCAAAAGGAAAAAGATATGCACTGCCAAACGCTGAAGTTATGATTCACCAACCACTTACTGGTGTTGAAGGTCAAGCTTCAGATATTGAAATTACCGCAAAGCACATCATTCGTTTAAAGGAGAAATTAACAAAAATGATATCAGATGCAACTGGTCAATCATATGCAAAAGTTGAAAAAGACAAAGATAGAGATTATTGGATGAGTGCAGATGAGGCAAAGAAATATGGTCTCGTAGACCTCGTGCTAAAACCTAAGGTTTCAAAATAACATGAATACCATACTTCTTATAGAAGGGGCAGTCGTCCTTGTAATAGGCGGTTTAGTTGGATATATTAGTCGTCATTATGTTGCGATTGCAAAACGTGGCTCAATAGAAGCTGATATTGAAGAAAAACTACTACAAGCAAAACGTGACGCTCATACAATAGAAGATGAAGCTCTTACAAAAGCAAGTGTTCTTCGTGATGAAATGAAAAGAGCAGAGGAGCGCATCATTAAGCAAGAAGAAAGATTAGACAAGCGTGAACAAGAACTTATTAGACGAGATAATGAAGTGGCTAAAGAAATTGCAGATATAAAAGAAAAAGGAAGAGAGTTACAAGAGTTGAAAGAAAAGATTGAAAAGAAAGAGCAATCTATCTCAAATGAATTAGAGAACGTTGCCCGTCTTACTTCAGATGAAGCGAAAGAATTATTAATAAATAGAATTGAGAGAGAGGCGCACGATGATTTGCAATTACGCACTCTTAAACTTGCACGTGATGGCGAAGTAAAATTAGAAGAAAAAGCTCGCGATATTTTAGTAAGCAGTATTTATCGTATCGCCAATGGCCAGATTGCTCAGTTCATGACAGCAACAGTAGAAATCGACAATGATGAAATAAAAGGAAAAATAATTGGTAAAGAAGGGCGTAATATAAAAACATTCGAACGTCTGTCAGGTGTCGAAGTTTTGGTGGATGAAGTGCCGAATGGAATTGTTGTTTCTTGTTTTGATCCAGTTCGTCGAGCGATTGCAGTGAATGCTCTTGAGATGCTCATCAAAGATGGACGTATACAGCCAGTAAAGATAGAAGAGTGCTTAGAAAAAGCAAAAAAAGAAATTGGAGTTTTTATGAGAAAGAAAGGAGAAGAGGCAGTACTTGTTTGTGGTTTACTTTCTATACCAGAAGAATTAATTCCAATAATTGGGCGATTATATTTTAGAACAAGTTATGGACAGAATGTTTTGGATCATTCAATTGAGATGGCGCATATCGCTGGGGTACTCGCGACCGAACTTGGTGTAGATGTACACGTAG
>JAIPIK010000009.1 GCA_021734745.1 Candidatus Altimarinota bacterium
TGCCCCATGGCGTAAGCCTGTGGGATGAACGCGCCACTCACACCTTAGGTGTGAGCAAACAGCAAAGCTGTTTGAAACCTTAATCTGAAAGATTAAGGGGCGATAATGCCACGTGGCGTGAGCCCGTGGTGCTTTACTATATAAACATGGTTTTAATGTTTATTTGTTAGGTAGGAAATCAGCAGACATAGATCAGTGTATACATGAATCTGACATTATATTATTTTCTGTTCCAATTAGAGAATTTAAAAATTCACTAAAACTAGTAAGTAAGATAGATTTAAAAGAAAAAATATTAGTAGACATGTCTTCTGTTTTACTTGACCACTTAAATCTTCTAAAAAAGTTTTCTCCAAACGTTGGATTTATTCACTTAATGTTCGGTCCAGATGTTGTTGATATAAAAAATAAAAATATAATCATATCAAATGAAATGAATGATGGTCGACATATGGCACTTATTGATGTTTTTAAAAAAGAACAGGCAAACATAACCGAAACATCGTCAAATCATCATGATTATATGGTGTCTATAGTGCAATCTCTTTCTCAGTTTAGTTCTATAACTTTAGCTAAAACAATATCAGAAATGGATACGAGTAAAAAAGAGCTAGATGCATTTTCGTCAGTTACTTTCTCATTAAATAAAGAGTCTATATCAAGAATTGTAAATCAAAATCCTGAATTATGGGCAGCAATTCAGTTTAATAGTATTTATATTGAAAAAATATTAGATCAACATACAAAAAATATAAAGTTATTTAAAAAGTATATAAAGGAAAAAAATTATGAAAAATTTAGTAATACTTTTAGCAGCATGGTTCCTTTTTGGAGAAGTGAAGAGTAAATTTTAACTTATTGTTATTGATATGCGTGCAATAAGTAAGTTTAATTTAATTGGTTTTATTTTTCCACTGAATCAACCACATTCTTAAAAAGATGCGCAACCGTGAGTGGCCCAACTCCACCTGGAACTGGGGTAATGATACTTGCAACATCAGCACAAGTTGGGTCACAGTCACCAGTAAATACTCCTAATTGCTCACTTGTTCCAGCGTCAATTAGAATAACTCCCCGTTTAAAAAATTCTGGTTTAAGATGATGAGGAATTCCTACTCCAGAAATTACTATATCTGCTTCCTTGTATAACTTTAATTTTAAATTTTCATTTGTGTTTATATCTACAATATCCGGTCGTAAATTTTGATGACTAAACCAAGTGTAAACTGGAGAGCCTACAAGTTTTCCATTACCTATAATTACAATTTTTTTATTTGAAATATCTGTATTCGTGTAATTTAATATATGTGCAACTGCTTCTGCTACTGGTGGTATCGGATTGCAGTTTGCTTTAAATGATTCCAAAGCCTCTTTTCCTAGTACATCTACATCCAATTTTTTAGGTATTGTATCAAGAATTCTTTGTGTGTTATATGAAGATGGTAGTGGAAGTTGCACAATGATACCAGTGAATTGGTTACTGTTTATTAATATTTGTATTTCTTTAATTAAATTTTCCTCACCAAAGGATTCTGGAAAGTCATATTCTTTCATGTTTACACCAATCGCATCTGCAAACTTTCTTTTTATTTTAATAAATGAAGCAATGCTTGGGTGTGTAGAAATAGAAATAACAGCAAGTTTCGGCACTTGAGTTAGTAAAACAACATGTTCACGCAATTTATCTTGCAAAATTAGTGAAGCTTTTTTACCATCGTAAATCATAATGAGTAGTATTGTAGCAAAAATATATTGTGAGTGCTTATGCAAATGTGATTATAATTTAATTCATAATAGTTGTTTAATAAAATTTATTCGTGCAACAAAAAAGCGCAGAGTGAGACTCTACGCTTTATTCGATGATGCATCATTGCACAGGAATTATTGAATTATTTTTTCTTAGACTTCAAATACCCGTTATTTTTTCTCCAGGCACGAAGATGTTCTCTGAGTTCATCTTTATTTGATGTATTACAGTGTAGGTTATATCGTATGTTACACCCCCTGACGTATATTGAGATTATGAAGAAAGTTGGTTTATTCTTGTCTGCAGAAAAGATTACATGTGTCTCTTTTGAGGTTTCTAGAATTTTTTCTTGTTGGGGGTTGCAAAAACTTGCATGAAAACATTTGCTTTCTGCTTTTATTTCGACCGTTATTCTACGGAATTCATCCAGATGACTTCTTCCGAATGTCAAAGGATGTGACGCAAGCCTTGGAGGGCAATCATAACTATGTCGTATTGGCACCTTACTCCCTTTCAAAAATGAACTGCAAGATATAATTAAAACATTTTTTTGTGTTTTTGTCTAATATTTGTACATTGTAGCTCTACAAAATTTTCTAGCCAATAAGTTTCATAATGTATAATACTTACTATACATGAAATACATAATTGGTATTGATGAAGTTGGTCGAGGTCCTATTGCTGGACCTGTTGTTGTATGTGCATGTGCAATTATGGAAGGAACTGAGTTATTAAGTCTTTTTCCTAATAATAAATTAAAAGACAGTAAAAAACTAACAGAGAAAAATAGAGAAAAAATAAGAAGTAAATTAAATATTCTAAATAGTGAAAAGAAAGTTGTGTGGGGGGTAGGGGAAGTAAGTGCAAGAAGAATCGACGAGATAGGAATATCTTTATCAATAAAAGAAGCAATGAATGACGCATTATTAAAGCTAGAGGATATCGGAGTATCAACAAAATCCAAAGTAGTATTGGACGGGTCACTTTTTGCCCCAGAAAGATATATCAATCAAGAAACATTTATTAAAGGTGATGAAAAGTTTGTTGAGATTTCACTTGCTTCTATTATAGCAAAAGTTTATCGCGATAATCTGATGACAGATATTTCAAAAAAGTTCTCAATGTATGGATTCGAAAATCATGTTGGATACGGTACTAAGGCACATTACGAAGCTATTTCAAAATACGGAATGACGACGCAGCACAGAAAGAGTTTTTTGAAGAAATTGCAGTAATTTTTAAGGTATACCTTTAATATTTTATTGGGTGTATACTTTATATATGACAAAGACACTTATTCTCGCAGGAGGATGTTTCTGGTGTTTGGAACATGATATGCGTCAGGCTGTTGGTGTTATTTCTGTTGTTTCTGGCTATTCCGGAGGGGAGACATTTAATCCATCTTATGATGACCACGAAGGTCACAGAGAAGCCATTTTGGTGGAATATAATGCAACAGAAACTACTTATAAAAAATTGTTACAGTATTTTATTGATCACATTGATCCGACAGATGGAGAAGGGCAATTTACAGATATTGGTGAAAGTTATAGACCTGCAATTTTTTGCGAAAATGAAGAAGAGAGAGATATTGCAAAAAAAGTAATTGATGAACTAAATAAAAGTGGGGTGTATGAAGTTCCTTCAGCAGTAGAAATTCTTTTGCGAAAGCCATTTTATAAAGCTGAAGAGTATCATCAGAATTATGCAGAGAAGAATTCTACACAATATGGATTGTATCGTCTTGCAAGTGGACGTGAGGATTTTGTTCAAAATACCTGCGAAATAAGAAAGGAGAAAAATATTATTTGGAGTGAGTAACCAACCCTTGACAGTTTTAAATTTGGGTGTAATATTACCAGCAGATGTTCAATTAAAAAGGGGGTATAAAGATGGCCAGTGGTAGACATAATGGAAGTAAGAAAGTGAGAAAAGTTCAACAGGCAGATCAAAAGCCAGAACTAGGAAGCGTCGTACAACTTTACCCACTTGAGCAATTTCAAAATCAACAAAAACTAACAACGTTTGGACAACTTAAAGTTGGGGATAGATTTCAATTCCCGGTGACAGAAAGTTCTCCAAAAGACATGGAGTGTCCAATTCATGTAAAGACTGAAGTTGGGAGAAAAGATGAATCGAACCCAAGGTCTGAACTTTTTAACTGTAAAGTTGGCCCTTGGAAAGAATGGGTGCAAAATGTAATACCAGTAATAAGGTGTAACTAATCTCTAATTTCAACAAATAAACAAAAGGTGATAAAACCCCGCAAATATTCGCGGGGTTTTTGTATTATAAAAAGTTATTGAAACGGGTGTATACTTAAAACATATGAGTACAATTTTTTCAAAAATCATTTCTGGTGAGATACCAGCTTACAAAATATACGAAGACGATTACGTGTGTGCTTTTTTGGATATTAATCCAGTACATAAGGGGCACACTCTTGTTGTTCCAAAGATTGAGGTTGATGATTTCTTAAAACTTGATGAAATTATGTACGATAAAGTAATGCATCGTGTTCGTTATGTCGCATTGGTTATCAAAGGTAGATTAGGTTGTAAAAGAGTAGTTATGTTAGTGGAGGGGTATGATATACCACATGCACATATGCATCTTATTCCAACAAATAGTGGTGATGATTTTGATAAGAAAAATATTTATAAGGCAACTAATGAAGAATTAAATGAGATGCAAAAACTTCTCCAGTCATAATTATGACATTTACTGAAACTGTATATGAAATGGTTAGTAAAATTCCGAAAGGAAAAGTCTTGACTTATAAAGAAGTAGCGAATCTAGTTGGGAATAGCAGAGCTTATCGAGCTGTTGGCAATATTCTTAATAAAAATAACAATCCAGATATTCCATGCCATCGTGTCATAAGGAGTGATGGTGAGATTGGTGGATACAACAAAGGAAATACCGAAAAAGTTAGACGTCTGAAAGAAGAAGGTGTTATTATATAAATATGAAGTATATTATTATTAGAACAGTGGGGATTCTTATTGCAAGTTATGTTACAAGAGTAGGGGTGCCACTTATCTTTACATCAATTACACTTGCATTTGGCACAGCCTGGGTAGCATTACTTACAGCTATTGTGCTTGCGGTAATTAATCACACTATTAAACCTATCTTTATGCTCATATCTATTCCAGTTAATCTTGTAACTCTTGGTTTATTTTCTTTTGTAATTAATGGTTTTATGATTCTTCTTGCTGATAAACTTGTTCCAGAGTTCGCTATACCGTCACTTCTAATGGCAATTTATTTTTCAATTGTGCTATCTGTTATTAACTGGGTGTTACATATTTTTGAATAAGATGGTATTATTTACATGTTATATTTAAGTTAAAATGAGACAAGGAGACCTTTTGTATGTGTACAGATAATCATCGTACGATTGATGGTGAGTCAGTAGTTGACAATTCAAAAGCCAAAAAACCAGCATGGCGCCCAGAATACCAAGGGGTGTGCAGTAATCTGCATAATACTATACGTATACCAAACCCAGTTATATTAGATGGGGAAGTATATGGAGATTGATTTATTTAGATGACTCTACGTCGACCAGAGATAACATCAAAGGTCGATTTTATTTTGCCTTCTTGCCGGCGTCTAGATGTTCTTCAGCATCATCGTGCATCTCATCAACATCAACCTGAATTTCATCGACATCCTTTTGAATCTCATCAACATCAACCTGAATTTCATCGACATCCTTTTGAATCTCATCAACATCAACCTGAATTTCATCCACATCTTTCTGAATTTCGTCCACATCTTCTGCGATTTCACCAACATCTTCTGCGATCTCTTCAACATCTTCCTGAATCTCATCGATATCTTTTTCTACATTTTCGATTGCACGAGCTTGGTAGTTAACACTCAACTGAATGAATATTGCAAGGTAGATTGCCTCTAATGAAACGATTGTAGTAACAACAAGGAGTACTCTATCTAAGTCAAAACCAAACAAAACAAGAGCAAACGACCCAATAAATAGGATTGTATGTATAATAATGGACGTAACTGAGCCAAGTCCACGAGTTATGGAAAGGGCTACAGTTTCAAGGTTATTTAGTGGAGTTCTGGACATAATAATTATAGTTCCTACTATAACATGAAAATGTTAGAATATAGACATGTCAACGATGATACCAATAATTATGTTACTTATTTTCTTATTAATAATTGCTGGACTTGGTGCGTTTATTTACTCACTTATCAATAATAAAAATTCTATGAACGAAAATATTAAAACAAAAGCTCTCGACGTGTTCGTATATGTAGGTATTGCAATCTCACTAGTGTGGAGTGTTGTGAATCTTCTACAGATAGTATTCGCTGCAATTGATAGAAAATTCGTAGATATATTAAACACATCAAGATATGTAGATATGTACAGTAGTGATGTTCGTTTTGCTATTGCTTCACTAGTTGTTATGTTTCCTTTGTATCTTGGGTTGTCGTGGTATGTTTCAAAAGATATTGCGAAGTTTCTTTATAAACGTGACTTACTGATTCGTAAGGTCGTAGTTTATTTAACTCTCTTTGTTACGGTATGTACTTTAGTTGGAACATTAGTTACTTTAATTTATACCTATCTTGGAGGAGAGATTTCTATTAGATTTGAACTCAAAGCACTTGCTGTTTTTGTTTTGGCGCTTTCATTATTCTCATATTATCTTTATTCATTAAGACGTGATTATACAAAGAAAAGTTATATTCCCTTAGTTGCAAGTATTGTTACAACTCTAGTTGTTCTTGCTTCTATAGTATGGAGTGTAGGAATTATAGGTACACCATCTGAAATGCGCGCAAAAAGAATAGACAGTACTAGATTATCAGATATTTCTAGAATTCAGCAGGAGATTCTTAATCGTCTCAATATGACAGAAAAAATGCCAGCAGATTTATCAGAATTGAATAATGCATTTCAGGGATATGCTGTACCCACAGATCCAGTTACAAAAGTTGCCTATGGTTACAATGTTACACAACAACCGACATTTAAGATGAACTATACAACCAATAGAAAAGAATTAGTAACATCAGCTATATTTGAATTATGTGCAACATTTGAAACAGTTCGTGCTGTTGACGAAAGAGGTGCTGAAATAAATGTTTCTATGCCCATGAAACCTGGTATTGGGGGTGGTGTGGATATGATGTATTCCGCATCAAATTATTATTATGATGGAGACATGTCACCATTTTGGAATCACGATATTGGGGAGAAATGTTTCAAGCGAGTTATTTCTTCTGAAATGTATTACGGAAGATAATCAATTCTCTAACCCAATCTTCTGCGTTACGGGTCCCAGCTCGCTCCTCACCGTACTATTCGTACGCCTCCTCGCTCCGCTTTTCCCGCGCCTTGAATCTTGGGTCATATAATTAATTATTTAAAAATCAGAATAGAAGGTAAAAAAGTGACCACTAAGTGGTCACTTTTTTGTTTACGACATATAAAGGATTTGATAGTATAGAGTGTATGAAGTTATACGACCATAAAAATAATGATGCAAAGTGGCAGAAAGAATGGGAAGACAAAAAGTTGTATGAGACTCCTAGATTACCAGGAGAGAAAAAAGTGTATGTTTTGGACATGTTCCCGTATCCTTCCGGTGAAGGACTTCATGTTGGTCATCCAAAGGGATATATTGCAACAGATATTTATTCACGCTTTAAGCGTATGAATGGATTTGATGTATTACATCCGATGGGGTGGGATGCTTTTGGACTTCCAGCTGAGCAATATGCGATTAAAAATAAAATACACCCAAAAATTGCTGTTGCAAAAAATGTAGAAATGTTCAAACAACAACTTTCACATATTGGTCTTAGTTATGACTGGTCACGTGAAATAGACACAACTGACCCTGCTTTTTATAAATGGACACAATGGATATTTACAAAATTATATGAAAAAGGTCTCGCTTATGAAAGTAATGAGCCTATTAATTGGTGTCCAAAATGTAAAACCGGACTTGCGAACGAAGATTTAAATGGTAACACCTGCGAAAGATGTGATTCAGTTGTTGAGAAGAAACCTATTCGTCAGTGGGTTCTTAAAATTACAGAATATGCAGACAGAATGTTAAATGATTTAGATACACTCAATTGGCCAGAAGGGGTGAAGACTGCACAGAAGAATTGGATTGGAAGAAGTGAAGGTGCAGAGTTTGATTTCAAACTTACAGATGTAAAAGATCACGAAGATGGCTCCATGTCTGTGAGAATATTTACAACTCGTGCTGATACGTTGTTTGGTGCAACATATGTGGCTATCTCAGCAGAGATGGCAAAAACTTGGTTAGATGCTGGGTTGGAAATAAAAGCAGAAGTGAGTAAGTATGTTTTGGAGACATTAGAGGAACAAAAGAAAGAAAATGACTATACTGTCACAAAAGAAAAGACAGGAGTATTCACAGGTGTATATGCTATTAATCCTGCAACAAAAGAAAAAATTCCAGTATGGGTAGCAAATTATGTTATGGGTGGTGTTGGAACAGGAGCAATTATGGCTGTGCCAGCTCATGACGAACGCGATTTTGAATTCGCAAAGAAATATGGAATAGAAATTAAAGTAGTTATTAACCACCCCATAGGTGGAGATGGGTCAAGAAAGGGTAAATCAATTATGGAAGATATTAATGAAATGAATATTGGAAATATTTCTTGTGCGTATATTGATGAGGGTGTACTTATCAACTCCAAAGATTTTAATGGATTAAAAAGTGAAGATGCTCGTCAGAAAAGCATAGAATCATTTGATGGTAAGAAAGTTGTTCGCTACAAAATACAAGATTGGGTATTCGCTCGTCAGAGATATTGGGGAGAGCCATTTCCTGTTGTTAGAGATGAAAATGGGAAGGTATATATGGTCGATGAATCAGAATTACCAGTACTACTTCCAGATGTAGAAAGTTACGAACCAACAGACACTGGTGAGTCACCACTAGCAACAATCACTGATTGGGTAAATGTAAAAGGCTTTATTACTGAGAAGGGGGCATTCAAACAGTCAGCTGACGGAAAAGTGTTCACCCGAGAAACAAACACTATGCCACAGTGGGCAGGTTCATCATGGTATTATCTTCGATTCGCAGATCCACATAATGATAAAGTTTTAATCGACAAAGATGTGGAAAAAGCTTGGAACCCAGTTGATGTTTATGTTGGAGGTGATCATGCAACAAGACATCTTATTTATGCGAGATTTTGGCATAAGTTTTTGTTTGATATTGGTGTAGTAACGTCAAGTGAACCATTTTCACGTTTAGAGTTCCTCGGATTTATTCTTGCTGAAGATGGTCGTAAGATGAGTAAGCGATGGGGGAATATTATTAACCCTGATGATGTGGTTAATGAGTATGGGGCTGACACTCTTCGTGTATATGAGATGTTTATGGCACCATTTGAACAAACAGCGGCATGGAGTACTTCAAGTATTAAGGGGTCAGATAAATTCTTAGACAGAGTGTATGCATTACATTCAAAAATTGGAGAGAAGAGTACTGTAACTAATGTACTCCATAAAACTATTAAAAAAGTATCTGAGGATATTGAGAATTTTAAATTTAATACTGCTGTTTCCCAGATGATGATACTCGTAAATAGTATGGAAGATGGAGAATTCAACAAAGATGATTATGAGAGATTTTTGCAAGTACTCGCACCGTCTGCACCGCATCTTACAGAGGAGATTTGGAGCATTTTAGGGCACAATACTTCAATACATAAGTCAAGTTGGCCTACATTTGATGAGAAATACCTCCTAACTGATGAGGTGATTATTGCAATTCAAATTGGTGGAAAAATGAGAGGAACTATTACAGTGACACGAAATTTATCAGATGACAAGGTTATTAAATCCGTAAAAACCCTTGAAATGTATAGGAAATACGTAGGAGATATAGTTCCGAAGAAAATAATAGTCATTCCAAACCGTCTAATTAATATCGTGATTTGACGTTTTTGGCAAATTCTGGTAGAATAGAGAAAACTAATTAATAATCATATGTCAGGTATCACATTTAAACCAAAAGCCATTTCCAAAAAATTGTTGACAACCCTCAATCCACGTACTCGCGAGATTGTGGTTAATCGTTACGGACTAGAGAAAGAAAACCGTATGACCCTTGAGGCTATTGGAAAGACATATGATATTACTCGTGAGCGTGTTCGTCAGATTGAGAATTTCGCTCTTTCTTCAATAAAGAAGTCAAAAGAATATAAAGAGAGTGCTTTTGTTTTTGATGAACTAAAAAGTATCGTTAGAGAGTTAGGTTCTGTTGTTTCTGAAGATCATTTGATGCGCCACATTTCAAAGGATCCAGTAATTCAGAATCATATTAATTTATATCTTGCATTAGGAGAAGAATTCGAGAAGCATAAAGAAGATGAAAATTTCCATGCACATTTTACAACTGATAATAAAACAGCTGGCCATGTACGTGAAGCTCTTAGTAAGTTGTACAACTCAATCAGTGAAGAAGATTTAGTAAACGAAGAAGAAATTTTTGGTCGTTTTACAGGACATCTTGCAGAACTCGTTTCAGAATATAAAGAGAATAAAGATATTATCAATCGTTACCTAGCGCTATCAAAAGTAGTTGGCAAGAATCAATTAAGTGAATGGGGTCGCACATCTTCACCACACGTTAAGGCTCGTGGTATTAAGGATTATGCATATCTTATTATGCGTCGCGCTGGACGTCCAATGCACTTCAAAGAAGTAGCTTTAGAAATTAACAAGACTTTTGGTAAAAAAGCTCATGTTGCAACTTGTCACAACGAATTAATAAAAGACACTCGTTTCGTTCTAGTCGGTCGCGGCATGTACGGACTAAAGGATTGGGGTCATACTGGAGGAGTTGTTCGTGATGTTATTACAGAAGTTCTAAAAGAAGCTGGTCGCCCGCTTCCAAAAGAAGAAGTTATTAAACGTGTACTTCTAAAAAGAATTGTAAAGCCTAACACTGTTTTGGTTAATCTTCAAAACTCAAAGCATTTTCGTAAAGTTGCAGGGGATTATACATTGGCATAATTAGTCAAAAGTCTAAAGTCTGTAAAGTTAAAAGTAGTAAATGCATAATCCTTTGGATTATGCATTTACTTTTTGGACTTCAATTTAGCAGAATCGTGTCTTTACATAATACTTTCAGCTTTATGTGCTTTTGATGATATACTTTTATTATGCAGTTTCTTATTGATATAGCTTTATCACTTATATATTTGTGCGCCTTTTTACTTGTCTGGATATGGGCTTGGCGTTTTTGGAAGATGTACATTAATCAAAAGTTTATTGATAAATGGAATGCGGATAGTATTTTGCTTGAGATAAAACTTCCTAGAGACATAATGAAGTCACCACTTGCAACTGAGACCGCAATAGCTTCATTACTTCAAACTGGTGGAATTTCAACTTGGTATGCAAGAGAGTTTAGTGGTAATTTACCAGCATATTCTTCACTTGAAATTGCCTCACTTGAAGGAACTTTACATTTTTATGTTAGAATAAATAAAAAATATAAGCATTTAGTAGAATCAAATTTTTATGCACAATATCCTGGCATAGAGATTGTAGAAGCAGATGATTATACAAAATTAATTAGATATCATCATTTGTCAAAAGACGTTTCTATTTGGGGGTCTAATTATACACTGGGTAAAAAATGGAAACCCGTAAATGAAAAAACAGGTAAAAAATATTCAAAGTCTGGTAAATCTGAACCAAAAGATGATAAAGATGAATATGAAATGCCTGCTGACTTTTTTCCAATTAAAACATACGTTGACTATGGTCTAGATAAAGACCCAAAGGAAGAATTTAAGACTGACCCCATTACCCCATTATTAGAATTCATGGGGAGTATTGGTAAAGGTGAATACTTTTGGTATCAAGTTCTTGTTCAAGATGAGGGTGTGTATAGTGGCTCTAAAATGCCCAAGTTTTATGTTAATGAACAAACACATGAGCATGTTTCATTAAGTAAAATGGCAGATACACATAAAAAACAAATTAGAACAGCTTCACATTTTATAGAAGGTAAACCTTTTCTTGATAAATATGGAGACCCAGAAATGAAAAAAAGTGGCAAGAAAGATGAAGATGGAAAAGACATAATGATTGAAGCATTATATCCGAAGACAAAAGTAGAGAATAAAAAGGATATGGATTTAACTCAAGAAGAAAAAGATGAGATTGAATCAATTAATAAAAAATTATCAAAACCACTAGCTTTAGTAGTAGTTAGACTTGTATATGTTGCAAAAAAGGAGAGCTTTAACAGTAATCATATACAGAATATTTTATCCTTTCCAAAGCCATATAAAGGAGTAAATTCATTTAACCCGTCCGGTGTCACAGACCCATATGATTTTCCTTGGCAAAAAATAGGAGGGAAAAGAGTTAATTGGAGAAGTGAGGAAAAGTTTGATGCATATGTTGAGAGAGAAGGATTCTTCCCACATATTAAAGAAAGAAAATCCCTAGATTCATGGGAGGATATGATTTTTTATTCATATTCTATGAAAACAAGAAAGGTTTTCAGAATGCTTGTTGAAGCTATATTTTTTCCATTTGATCATCCTCACCCATCAGATGTTTCAATTTTGAATTTGGAAGAAATCGCGACATTATGGCATCTTCCAGGACAAGTAGCAGGAACTCCAACACTTCCACGTATTGATAGTAACAAAGGTATGGCGCCAACTAATCTTCCACAGTAGTAATTAATTATGTCTAAATTTTCAATTTTTAGTTCAACAGGAACCTTTCTTATGTTAATCATAATATTCGTTTATGGTTACTATATGATTAGAACTATCCCTTCTAGTTTTCCAGTCTCATCACATTTTACTATTTCGGAAAATGAGAGTCTTCGTAGTGTGAGTATTAGACTTGAAGAAAATAGTTATATTCATTCTGCATTATGGTTTAGGGTCTGGGTTTCATCATTGGGTAAAGATAGACATATACAGCTTGGCAATTATGAATTTGATAGACCTTACGTAATGGGAGGAGTAGTCAAGAAAATAGTAGGAAGTGTTCCCGACAAACCCTTAATTAAAGTTACAATACCAGAAGGAAGTACATCATTTGAAATTGCAACGCTCATACATCAAGTTATCCCAACGATTAACATTGATATATTCGGAGAGAAAATTTCAGAATATAAAGCTGATGGAAAACTTTTCCCTTCAACATATTTTCTTCTTCCATCAAATAAAGAAGAAGATATTGTAAAATTAATGACAGAAACTTTTGAAAAGAAATACATTACATCGTTTAGATGGAATGTTATACCTGAACCACTTAAAAGTAGAGGAGAGGTTATTTCACTTGCTGCAATTATTGAGGGTGAAGCTAATAAAAAAGAAGATATGAATATTATTGCAGGGGTACTGTTATCTCGATTAAAAAAAGGAATACCACTTCAAGTTGATGTAGCAAAAGAAACATACTCAACCAAAGGATTACCAGAGACACCAATAAACAATCCAGGACTAGATACATTATCTGCTGTGCTTCATCCAGTTGAGTCACCCTATCTTTTCTACTTAACAGGTAAAGACGGTAATATGTATTACGCTAAAACATTTGAAGAACATAAGAAAAATATAAATAAATACCTGAGATAGAAATTAGATTTTAGATTAATACAAAATATTGTATACTTTAGTTTCTAACAAAGAATTAATATCTAAAGTTTAATCCCTAACATCTACCTTTATGAAAGTACACAATCTAGCATTTATTGACACAGAGACAACCGGGACAGATCCAGAGAGGCATGAAATTATTGAATTAGCAGTTATAATTGCAAGACAAGTTGAACGTGAAGGGAAGGGGCCAAAACTTGAGATTATAGAAGAATGTGAGTGGAAGATTAAACCGCAACATTTAGAACGTGCAGAAGAAGCTGCACTTCGTGTGAACGGTTACAATGAGGTTGATTGGATGTTCGCAGTGGATAGAAAAAAAGCGATGGAGGAGTTTTCAAAGAAAACTCAAAGCTGTACATTTGTGTCACATAACCTTACTTTTGATTATGGTTTCGTAATGAAAGCTTTTGAAGAAACAGGGGTTGAGAATCGTATGCACTATGCTAAGCTAGACACAATCTCAATGGCTTTTGCACGGCTTTATGATGCAAGAGCCGCGGATAAGTTTTCCCTCCGATTTTTATGTGAACTACTGAAAGTAGAAAACAGTAAAGCTCACACAGCTCTTGCTGACACAAAAGCACTGTACGAAGTGTATAAAAAACTAATGGGAGCATAGACAGATTAGTATTATTTAATTTTTATATTTTGACTTTCGACTAAAGCGTGTTTTTATGGTATAATTCCTTAATTGACCTATTCGGTTGTTGCACTTGTTTTATCTAAAATCCAAAGTCTAACATCTAAAATCTATCACCATGTCCCAGAAAAAAATAGAACACATTGAAAGTATAATTGTAAGAGGGGCTAGAACTCATAATCTTAAGAATATTACTGTTGAGATGCCTCGTCATAAGATGATTGTGTTCACTGGGTTATCTGGTTCTGGAAAATCATCTCTTGCTTTCGATACTATTTTTGCAGAAGGTCAACGACGTTATGTTGAATCACTTTCTGCGTACGCTAGGCAGTTTTTAACTCAACTTCAGAAACCAGACGTTGATGAAATAATTGGGCTTTCTCCTGCAATTTCTATTGACCAAAAATCAGCAGGGCGCAATCCTCGTTCAACAGTTGCAACCATTACAGAAATTTATGACTATTTGCGAGTGCTTTATGCTCGTGTTGGTAAGCCATATTGTGTAGAGTGTGGCGCGAAGATTCAGAAACTTTCGAATGAAGAAATCATGCATTTTATTTTGAGCAAAGTAAAAGCTGTAGATTATAAAAAAATAAAATCTGAATTAATGGGTGTAGAATTTTCTCATGCTGAAATTCATATCATGTCACCTCTCGTACGAGGGAGAAAGGGTGAGCACTATCAAATGCTTTATGACATGTTGGGTAAAGGTTATACAGAAGCAGTTATAGACGGCAAGCGTAAATCACTCAGGGAACAAATAGTACTTTCCAAAACCAAGAAGCATGAAATATCGATTGTTGTAGATTCAATCGCATTGGATGATTTTCGTACAAAACAAACTGAAAAAGATGCAATGATAAGACTCTCAGAAGCTATTGAGAGAGCTCTTCATGAATCAAATGGTTTACTTGAAGTGGAAATACTTGGAGAAAAGACAATTATGAGTAATAAGTTTTCATGTGCCTCTTGTGGATTTTCATTTCCAGAAATAGAACCAAGGTTATTTTCTTTTAACTCACCATATGGTGCATGTCCAACTTGTAATGGGCTTGGGACAAAATATTTTGGAGGACTAGATGAGTGCGATGATTGTCATGGTAAACGTCTTAGACCGGAAGCTTTGAATGTATATCTTGATGATGTTGAAAAAATAAACATTGTTGATATAACAGCACTTTCAATAAAAGATGCTAAGGATTATTTTGCACGTATTCCGTTAACAAAAAAAGAGCAGGAAATTGCATCTGTAGTAATTAAAGAAATTGAATCACGGCTTGAGTTCATGTTAAATGTTGGATTAGATTATCTATCACTTAATCGTAAAGCAGATACATTATCCGGTGGAGAAGCACAACGAATTAGATTAGCGTCACAGCTAGGATCTCAACTAGTTGGCGCACTTTATGTTCTTGATGAACCGACGATTGGTCTTCATCAACGTGACAATGAAAGATTAATTAAGACATTGCTTCATCTTCGTGATATTGGGAATACAATTATTATTGTTGAACATGATGAGGATACTATTTTTGCATCGGATTATATTGTTGACATTGGTCCGAAAGCTGGAGTGCATGGTGGGGAAGTTGTAGTATCAGGATATCTTGAGGAATTACTCACTGCCAAGAACAATAAGTCCGGAAGTGTAACATTATCTTATCTTCGTGGTGAAAAAGAAATTGCAATTCCAGCACGACGTCAGCAAGATAAGGGAACAATCCGTGTTACTGGGGGAAATGTATTTAATATTAAGGATATGAAAGTAAATGTTCCTCTTGGGAAGCTAGGTGTAATCACAGGTGTTTCTGGTTCTGGTAAAAGTTCATTTATGTATGAAATACTTCATCGTAATTTATTAGCTAGACTTGAAAGACGTCATCGCACTGCACAGATTTATAATTGTGATACTTTCACAGGAACTGAATATATTTCTCGAGTAGTTATGATTGATCAATCCGCTATTGGACGTACTCCACGTTCTAACCCTGCAACATATACCGGTTGTTGGACATTTATTAGAGATTTATTTGCTGAGACAGAAGAGTCTCGTATTCGTGGTTGGAAGCCGTCTAGATTCTCTTTTAATGTGAAAGGTGGGCGTTGTGAAGTGTGTCAGGGTAATGGCCAAATAGCTGTCGAGATGCACTTCCTTCCAACTGTTTATGTCGAGTGTGATGTGTGTCATGGAAAGAGGTTCATGAAGGAAACACTGGAGGTAAAATGGAAAGGAAAAAATATTTATGATGTGCTCCATATGACAGTTGAGGAAGCCTTAACTTTCTTTTACGATATTCCTGCAATTTATGACAGAATAAAAACATTATCCGACGTAGGTCTTGATTATCTTGAGCTTGGCCAATCAGCAACTACTCTTTCTGGTGGAGAGGCACAACGTGTAAAAATATCTTCAGAGTTATATAGACCACATGTTGAAAAAACAATTTACTTGTTAGATGAACCTTCCATCGGTCTTCATTATGAAGATGTTGTAAAGTTGATGGATATTTTGAACAAATTAGTTGATAAAGGGAACACTGTTCTATTAATAGAACATAATCTAGATATAATAAAATGCGCAGACCATGTAATTGATATTGGTCCAGAAGGAGGTGTGGGTGGGGGTAAAGTTGTAGCAACAGGCACTCCAGAACAGGTAGCAAGTAATCCAAAAAGTTACACAGGACAATATCTTAAAAAAGTTTTAAAAAGAGATAAAAATAAATAAAATAGTTTAAATAATACTAATAAAATAATAAAATAAAAAACCAGCAACTTGTGCTGGCTTTTTGCTGATAAATTCATCAGCAGAATTATCGTCACTCCACAGGATTATCACAGTCTTTATTGTTTTTGTTATGACTAAAGTCTCTGAGGTCAACGTGACATATCGGGATTGGCCCCCCCGCTAATTTTCCACCCTTGTATTCAGAAATCTGACGAGCGGGGACACCACCTTCCTGGACACAGTTACACCATGGCCAATGTCTACACTTTGTGGCTTGTTCCTGCATGATCTTCCTCCCTGCTATTTTCAAGGTCAGTTGACCTGCTGTTATTCTTAGAAAACAGATACGACATTGAGCAATGCAAAAACTGAAGCATGTGCTCAAAGGATATTTCGTTTGAAGCAGGTTGATTCATGGATTATTTCTCCTATTTTAGTTTTGGGGATTTTTAAAGAACAGATTACACTAATAAATCACAAAATATTTGCTTTTTTATCAGGGTAAGGGTATATTATACCATATAACTCATGAAAAAGCAAGAACTCACTAAACTAAAACTCCCTGATAATCCAGGGGTATATTTTTTCAAAGATAAAGATGGAAACATATTGTATATAGGAAAGGCGACATCATTGAAGGATAGAGTAAGGAGTTATTTTAACCCTGACTTATTGGAAACAAGAGGTCTTAGGCTTGTAACCATGGTAACCATTGCAAATACAGTTACATATCAAGAAACAAGTAGTGTTCTCGAGGCACTTCTATTAGAAAGTAAACTGATTAAAGAGTATACACCAACGTATAATGCAAAAGAAAAAGACAATAAAAGCTTTGCTTGTGTAGTTATTACAAAGGAAGATTTTCCAAGAGTTCTTGCTATCCGTATTAGAGATTTTGAGAAAAAATTTTCAAAAAAAGAGTGTTTGGCGGTGTATGGTCCATTCGCATCAATGTCACAACTTAAGGAGGTATTAAAAATTATACGTAAACTTTTTCCATATAGAGATAAATGCGAGTCACTTAATACAAGGGGAGACCTTGTATTAAGTGGAGTAAAACTAAAGGCATGCTTTAATGCACAAATTGGACTTTGTCCTGGTGTTTGTACTGGGAAAATTTCAAAAGAAGATTATAAAAAAAATATCAACAACATTTCAAAACTATTTAACGGTAAAAAAACTGAGATAGTGAAATCATTAGAAAATGATATGAAAGATTTTGCGAAAAAACAGTTATTTGAAAAAGCTTCCACGGTAAAGAATACACTTTTTGCACTTAATCATATAAAAGACATAAGTCTAATTAGGGATGATGAAATAATGTCCTTTAAAAGTACAAATTTTAGAATAGAAGGATATGATGTTGCGCATATTTCTGGAACTTCCAGAGTTGGAGTAATGGTTGTAATGGAAGGTAAAGAAAAAGTAAGTAATGAGTATCGTAAATTTAAATTAGAAGAAAAAGTAAATGATGATTACGAAGGGTTAAGACAAGTTTTAATTAGAAGGTTTTCACATAAGGAGTGGCAGTATCCAGATTTGATTGTTATTGATGGAGGAAGTGCTCATAAACAAGTTGCTGAAAAAGCGCTTGTAAGTTTAGGGTTATTGATTCCTTGTGTATCAGTAGTAAAAGATGAACGTCATAAACCAAAAGACATTCTTGGTGATAAAGTACATGTGGATTACCATAAAAAGGAAATACTTTTGGTAAATAATGAGGCACACAGATTTGCAATAAAATATCATAAGACCTTACGAAATAGGATAAAGTAGACGGAACCATTTCGGTATGTCAAGGCTAACTATTGACACGTAATTATGAGACAAAAAATGTGTCTTTTACTATTTAGTGTGTACACTGAATATATTACTAAACAACCTAAATATTCACGGCAGCGTATGGCTATTCTACAAATTATAAAGAAAAGAAATGGAGAAATTGTAAGTTTTGATATAAACAAAATAGAGAAAGTAATCAAGAAAGCCTTTTTAGCCACAAGGTTAGATGAAAACGCACCCATTGCAAAAAGTATTGCAGGGTTAGTGGGTAGTGAGCTCGATTATAGAGTATTAGCCAATGACGGAATTACGTTTACTGTTGAACAAATACAAGATATTGTAGAAAGACATCTTATGTCTGCTGGATTTTTTGATGTTGCAAAGAAGTACATTATTTACCGTTATGAGCACGAAAAAATAAGAGAGCAAGAAAAGTTTGAGGTAATTGAAAAATTAGAAGAGGGGGAATTTTATGTTCTAAAACGGAGCGGAAAGAAGCAGAAATTTAATATAGAAAAGGTAAGAAAGAGTTTGAATTTTGTACTCTCAACTTTCTCTGAGCAAGAAAAAAATCTTTTTGAGGTAGATACTGTTCTTAGTCAAATTAAGTTAGATATTTTCGAGAATATGTCTACAGGTGATGTGCAAAAAGTTCTGATTATGAATATTAGATCAATGATTGAGCTTGATCCTGTATATTCAAAGGTTGCTTCAAGATTATTACTTTCAAAGTTATATAGACAGGTTTTTGGAAGTAATTTGGACTTTGGAAATATTAAAAGTGAGATGAAAAAATTCTATCCAAAGTATATTGAGAAGATGGTTGAAATTAAAAAGTTTGACCCAAGAATGCTTGATTTTGATTTGGAAAAACTTGCTGACTACATGGTTATAGAAAGAGATTACAATTTTGAATACATGGGGCTTGAAATTCTATCCTCAAGATATTTAATTGAGGATAGCACCACAAGATTACCACTTGAAACCCCCCAAATGTTTTGGATGAGAATAGCAATGGGAACCGCTTTAGTTGAAGAGAAGTCTAAAAAAGAGGATATTGCAAAAAATTTCTATGATATTTTGTCTGAATTTTATTACACACCAGGAGGAAGGACATTATTCCAGTCAGGTACAATAAAAGCACAGCTATCGAACTGTTTCTTAAATGTTGTACCGGATGATCTTCGTGAAATATTCAGAATGTATTCTGATAATGCTCAGCTATTGAAATGGTCAGGTGGAGTTGGTACTAGTTGGTCAAAAGTTCGTGGCACAGGAGCTCAAGTAAAATCAGTCGATATTCATTCACAAGGTGTTGTGCCATATTTAAAAATCGCAAATGACATAAATGTTTGTGTTATGAGAAGTGGAAAGAGACGTGCTGCATCTGTTGTTTACTTGGAAACATGGCATGTGGATATCGAGGACTTTTTAGAACTTCGTAAAAACACAGGAGATGAAAGACGTCGAACTCATGATTTGAATACAGCAAACTGGATACCAGATTTGTTCATGGAAAGAGTAAAACAAGATAAAGATTGGACACTATTTTCTCCAGATGAGACACCAGAGTTGCCTGAACTTTATGGAAAGAAATTCAATGCTAAATATGAAGAGTATGAAAAAATGGCAGCTGAAGGAAAAATAAAATTATTTAAAGTTATAAAGGCAAAAGATTTGTGGAAAAAAATGATTGGAATGTTGTTCGAAACTGGCCACCCTTGGCTTTGTTTTAAAGACCCATCAAATATTCGTAGTCCACAAGACCATGTCGGGGTAATTCATTCTTCGAATCTTTGTACTGAGATTATGTTGAATACATCAGAGCATGAAACAGCTGTGTGTAATCTAGGTTCAATAAATCTTGCGAAGTTTGTTAAAAGTGATAGAACAATTGACAGAGAATTGTTACAGAAGGTCGTTAGATATTCTGTAAGAATGATTGATAATACTGTTGATATAAATTATTATCCAACAGAAGATAGTAAGGCATCAAATATGAAGCACAGACCAATTGGACTCGGTATTCGTGGTTATCATGATGCAATGTATGGTATGGGTATTTTGTTTGACACAAATGAAGCAGTGAACTTTGCTGATGAATCAATGGAGCTTATCTCTTATTACACTATTCTATCCTCAAGTGAACTTGCAAGAGAAAAAGGTGCATATCTGTCATATCCAGGTTCAAAGTGGAGTAGAGGTATACTACCGCAAGATACAATTGAATTATTAGAAAAGGAGAGAAATACAGTTATTGATATTCCAAAGGGTGGTAAATTAGACTGGACCCCAGTTAGAAAGCATATAAAAGAATTTGGTATGAGAAATTCTAATACAATGGCTATTGCTCCAACTGCCTCTACTGCTAATCTAGTTGGATGTATACCAACAGTTGAGCCAATTTACAAAAATATTTATGTGAAGAGTAATAAAGAAGGTGAATTCATTGTTGTTAATAAATATCTTGTTGAAGACTTGAAAAAAATAAATCTCTGGAATAGAGACATGGTGAATAAAATAAAATTCTATGATGGTTCTATACAAGATATACATGAAATTCCACAGAATATAAAAAATAAACACAAGGAAGTGTTCGACATAGATCAGAAGTGGCTTATTCTTGCTGCTGCAAGACGAGGTAAGTGGATTGACCAAGCGCAATCAATTAATATATTCTTTAAAGGAACGTCTGGCAAGGATTTGTCGGAGGTTTATATGCTTGCTTATGACCTTGGACTTAAGACTACATATTATCTAAGAACTTTAGGCGCTTCACAGGTTGAGAAATCCACAGTTAATTCCTCTGAGTTCGGCTCAACACACTTAAGAGATGGTAAAGCATCTGTTGCCTCATCAACTCCGATGAATGAGATGCCTGTGTCATTTGGACAAGCTGGTGGCAGAACTGCTACTGTATCTGGACCACAAATAGCAAATGAAGTTAAGATTGAACCAGCAAAAGCTGAGAATAAAAAATATGTAATATATAGACCAGAGCAGGTAGAGGAATGTGAAGGGTGTTCAGCGTAGAGGCAGATTTTAGAGATTAGATTTTAGACATTAGAAATTAATTAACACACTACAATTATTAGTAATTTAACAACCGATATGCCAATTATACCGACCACACAAAAAATAGATATTAATCAAAGAAAAATCATCAACGGAAAAGATGCAGATGTTATGCAACTTTATCCGATGAAGCATACTTATGCATGGGACACTTATCTTGCAGCGAATGCGAATCACTGGTTACCAACAGAAATATCTATGCAGAGAGATATTGAGCAATGGAAGAGTAAAGATGTTTTAACTCAAGATGAGAGAGATGCATTCGAGACAGTACTTGGATTCTTTTCTACAGCTGATTCACTAGCTGCTAATAATGTAGTACTCGCATTCTACAAGCATATAACAAGCCCAGAAGTAAGAATGTATTTGCTACGTCAGGGTTATGAGGAAGCTATTCATACGCATTCATATCAATATATTGTGGAGTCACTTGGTCTTGACCAAGGTAAAATCTTCAACATGTATCGCGAGAAGAAGGCAATATATGATAAAGATAATTTGGTTTTGAGTTTGAATGAAGGGATTTTTGATGATAACTTTCACACTGGTACATTTGAGAATGACCAAAAGTTCTTGGAGAATATGTGCGTATTCTCACTCATTATGGAAGGACTATTCTTCTATTCTTCTTTTGCGGTGATGTTCGGTCTACAAAGACAAAATAAAATGACAGCTAGTGCAGAACAGATTCAATACATTATGCGTGATGAGTCCAATCACTTGAACTTCGGCGTGTTTATGATTAATACTATCAAGGAAGAGCAACCAGAATTATGGACACCAGAATTCCAACAGCATATTATTGATTTAATGAAGAGAGCAGTAGACCTTGAATATGAGTTCGCTATTACAGTATTTCCAAAAGGAATATTTGGTATGAATGCACAAGGATTTAGACAATATACTGAGCATATCGCAGATAGAAGATTAAATGCAGTAGGGTTGCCATCAGTTTATGGCTCACCGAATCCATTTCCATGGATGAGTGAGGCGATTGATTTGTCGAAGGAGAAGAATTTCTTTGAGACGCGCGTAACCGAGTATAAAGTTGGAGGTACGCTCAGTTGGTAGCTAGGTGTTTAAAATTAAATTTAATATTATAATATAATATACATTATGAAAGAATTATCTTTAGACTATGTTGTGGCAGCTGAAACAGCCTTTTTTAGTGAAGACCAACGGCTCAGTATTATTAGAATTTTCAAAGAAATAAAGGTAGAAAAAGACAAAATAGAACATGATAGTACTGTCTATCCATTTTTTTCTATAGCCGGAAAAGTTACAGGAGATTATGGAGAAGGAGTTATTGTCGGAGTAATTCATGATAACGGTGAAGCTATGATTAATGAAGTAATGGTTAAAGCTGGAGAAAAGAACAAAAGTTTTTTAAATTTCATAGTAAACGTTAGTACTATCCCACTTAAAATTGGTACATATTTTGTAGTAGTTAAAGACGAAAAAGGTGAATTAATAGAAAAAAATGGCTTGTTTGATGTGGTTGAATTTAAGTAGTATGAATAATAAAGAGACAAAATTCACCTCAATGGGTTTATATACTTCTAAAAAAAATTTATCAGGTGGTGGAACTGGCTCTTCTTTAGCTGGTGGTGGAGGGTCAGGTGGTCGAGCTGGAGGTGTAGAGGATAGTTCTGGTGAGCAATCAGCAGTTGGAATAATATCCAGAGAAGAGTTTGATGATGTGAAAAAAAACATAGAAGTTCTTGATGGGTTACAAGAAGAAACAAGAAAAGTTCTTGAAAGAGCTAAAGATATAAACAGCTTCACAACTTACTTCTTGTTTATTTTAGTTGTTGCATTTATTATAGCTTTCTATCAATCCGTTAGTGATTATAAATATCATCTTGATGAACAGCGAAGGTATTTTTTTGAAATACTAAAAGATTATCAAACAAAAGAAAATTCACAAGAATATATTAATAATTTTAAGACCTGTTTACGAACATATAACTTAAATATTTGTACTAAATCAATTAAATAATTTTAATTCTTTTGGTATACTAAAACTCTATGGAAAATAAAAATATTATAATTGGGGGAGGGGTAATTGTGCTTATTATAGTCGGCTGGTTATCATTTATGAATAATAATGCAGAGATGGCCAAACAAGCAGAAAAGACTATAAATGAAATAAATGCAACAAGCACAGAAAGTGCTACTGTTGATACTAATGCAAATACAAACACTAATACAAATACAAATATGACACAAATAACAGAACTTAAAATGGAGGATAGTGTGGTGGGAACTGGAGCAGAGGCAAAGGCAGGGGATAATGTAACGGTACATTATGTTGGGACATTATTAGATGGTACTGTTTTTGATGCTTCTAAGCCACGTGGTGATCAAGGATTTACATTTACTCTTGGTGCTGGTCAAGTAATCAAAGGATGGGATGTAGGGGTCGCTGGTATGAAAGTTGGTGGTAAACGTAAACTAAGTATTCCATCTGCAATGGCGTATGGAAATCAGGCTGTTGGAGGGGTTATACCAGCCAATTCTGACCTAATATTCGAAGTAGAATTACTTAGTACAGGAAAGTAATATTTAGTTATAAAACTATAAATTAAAAATACTGCAAGGCAAAGCCTTGCAGTATTTTTAATTTAATTTTAGTTAAATATTATGTATAAAAACAAAATCCGGGACATGAACATGTCCCGGACCAGATAAGCATTTTGGCTACAAACCAAAAAATCAGCTTACCTTATCTCATCCCCCCGAAACGGACGCATTGCCGACGGGAAGGAGGTGTAGATTTAACGCTGTAGTCAGTTTTGCTCTGCCACAGTCGGGTACCTATACTTTGATCTACGAATCAAAAAACGTATATACCCTTACCAAGCCCCCGAAACGGACGCATTGTCGACGGGAAGTATTGCGTAGAATTTAATTATATTCAATATATATTATAGAGTCAATATAATTAGCATGCTTTTTTAAGTTAAAACTACTAGCTAAAAGAGGTATCTGATATACTATATTAATGATAAAAGGATCTCGTAGTCTTCCAGATATTGCAGTGCTTCGTGGAGGTAAAAAAGATTTTAAACAGTCACTATTAGAAGGGGCTGAAGTTTTGACGTCACTCACAAAGCTAGGATATCATCCACTAGATGTATTAATAGATACTGATGGAAATTGGACAACTAAAGGCAAACCAACAGATGCTCATATGGTTTTTGCAACCGCACATACAGTCGTAGACACAACAAGAACAAAAGGAGAAAAGTATCAAGATCTAGCTAAGAAGATGAAAATACCTTTGTTGTTTTCTCAAGCACATGATGTAACTTTAGACAGGGAAGATATGTACAGACTTTTAAGACAACAAGGGGTTAAAGTTCCAGACACTGTTGTTGTGAGAGCAAAAGCACCTCTTAAAGATAGCTTGTTTCGAGATTTGTGGTCAAAGTATCACACCCCACTTCTTGTGCGACCTCTTACAAAAAATGAAAGTGCACCATCAAGACTTATAAAACTTTTTTCTGACTTAGAAAAAACAATTCGTGATTATCATAGTAAAGGTATAGATACACACGTCCTTACATATCGTAAAGCATCAACAGTTTCGGTCGCGTTACTACCTAATTTTCGTAATCAAGATTTATACATACCAGTATTCGTCGAAACTTTTAATGTTAATAATGAGCTTCCTCATAAAGACTCAGTTGTGCGCCCACATCTACAAGCACCTCAGATAAAAAAAGATAAGATGAAGGAACTCGCAACAAAAGTATACAAAGCTTTAGATCTAAAAGGACCAGCTACCGTAGATGTTATTAGTTATAATAATAATCATATCGTTGTGAATGTGGATACTGCACCGTCGTTAAGAAAAGAAGGTAGGTTCATGCAAGCATTAGAAACAACTGGAGTAGATGCTGGGCATTATATTCATTCACATATACAAAATGAATTCGAGAGATAGGCGATTATTGAGTATTATATTAGGACTACCGATAATTCTTATTATTATATATTTTTTACTTAGTTAGTTTTTTAAATAATAAATATTGCAAAAGTAAAAACCGCCCCTCTGGTAAGTACGGCGGTTTTTACTTGTTACTTTTTTACTAAAAAGTGACGTCTTTGTTTGATGCGTTTTTTGTGTGTTGCTTCTTAGGCTTTCACTCCAACAACTTTTTTGGTAGCTGGCTTTTTCGTGATTACCTTCGATGCTACTACCTTTTCCGCAACCTTTTTTCTTTTTACAGAATTGGATTGCTTCCCAGTTGTTTTTGAAGCCGCATCTGCTTTTTTATCGGCATCAACGAGAACGGCCTTAGACACCCATTCAGAGAGCCTCTTTACTTGCGCCATGGCTACTGACTTCTTCTCAAACTTTGAAGAAGAGAAGATCAGTTTTCCATCGCGAGAAAGAAGTTTGAATTGGTACAGACCCTTCTTGTCTTTATAGACTTCAAGGATTGTCGTTTTTGACATTCTTTTTCTATTAAAAGCTGATAATGAAACAACTGTCCACTACTAGTGTAACAACCTTATGTACTATACTCAAGTAAAAGTAGGGGTAGTTATTCACACCCTAACAATATTAGGAATATTATTATTGCACAGTCAAGAGTAAAATTATTAATTACTTATTAAAGTATTTGAGTTAGATTAAATACTTATTTTATTCCACACTCGGTAAGTAGTGTTTCAACCTGTTTTGGGGTTAGAATATGTACAGCTTTTGATTTTAGGCCGTGCACTACAAATGACATAATCCTTACTCTCTTAAGTGAAATTACAGTTAGATTCAAAGCGTTTAGCATCCTACGTATTTCATGCTTCTTTCCCTCAGTTAAAATAATTCGAAGTGAATAACCCTCATTATAAATTGCTACTGATTTAACAGGGGCATATTGTGCTTCTTGAGTGCGAATTCCCTTTTTAAGTAACGTAATTACACGCGGTGTTGCTTTTTCTCTTATAACAACTTCATATTCTTTTTCGCGGCCATGTTTCGGGTTAAGAAGAGCATCAACAACACGGTAGTCATTACTGTATAGTAGTAGACCGTCACTCTCTTTATCTAGTCTTCCAAGCGGTTCACAACCTGGGATACTTTCATGCCTACCGGTAACTTCACCTCTCGGTTTATTATAAAGTGCATATATTAAATCTTTTGTAATATGTTTAACTTGAACAATGTCATTTTTTGAAACTTTACTTCCAAGAGTAGCTGGCTTTTTATTAATAGTTACATAATTTTTTGTAATGTAATCATCAATTGTACGACGAGACCCAATACCTTGATCACGCAAAAAGGCATTAATACGAACGGGTTCTGTTGTTGTTACTTTTATTTCCTTCATATAGTTATTTGTTGTGATGATTATTTGGTAACTGTATTCTAATTGCGTAAGATATACCCCACAGTATAACGCATCCTAAGATTATAAACATTAATTGTGGTCTTTCAATAAGTAGTGGTGCAAATATAAAACCTATACTACCAACAAATATAATTGAAACACCGCGTATATTCATAAACAGAGCTGTGAGAGAGGCGTCCTCTGGGCCAATTTTTTTAAAGAAAGATGTAAACGCCATTGTCTCAGTAGCAGATGTTCCTATGCGCGAAACAAATAATAGCAGAGCCCAGATTAATGGATTAGAACTCGTAATGATTACAAACAGAAAAGTAGTTACTGCCATAATAAGTAAACCTGATACTAATATATTTTTTTCACCATAGTGACCGTCTGCTAAGTGTCCAAGCTCATATGGAAATATAACAAGCGGAATAAGTGCAATTGGTAAAATATAAGTCATATATGTTGTAAGAGGTATTCCAATTGTGGCAAGATAAATAGGAGAGTAAATTATCATTGTAGAATAAAATGACTCAACAACTAAGTCTACAATGAATATTGCTTTGAGGTTTTTATCTTTTAATACTCTTTTTAATGCTCCAAAAATATCAACACTTGAGTAAGCTGGCTCTTTTACATGTGTGAGATACTTATGTATGAAATAAAGAAAAGGAATAAGAAAGAGGGATGCGACAACATATAAAGCCTTGAATGAGTAATTGGCAAGTATGAATCCACCTATCATTGGAGAAACAAGTACACCTAAATTGAGTATTGTAAAAAATAGACCACGTATACTTCCAGTATTTGCGTTTTTGCTAAAACTCTCTATAAAAATATTAAGACATATATATAGAAATGATTGCAATATAATATGTATAACAAAAAATAAAGCTATGACAAATAAATTATCAGTGATTGCAAAAGTAATAGTTGCTATTATCTCAGCAATAACTAAAAAGAAAGTAAAACCATAAGTGTGAAAACGTCGAATAGATTTTGCAATTGATAGTGAAGCAATCAGTGTTGCAATACTTGCTACGACGTATAAGCCACTAACATATGCAGAGGTAAAGTACATATGTAAAAATGATGATGTTGCGTATAAAGGAATTGCATAATGCAAAGCATATAGCATCGTTAGTATATATGTAACAATGAGAAGTTTATTGCGAAGTATTGCGTGCATAGATTATTTTGTAGTATATCAAGAATAGATAATAGGTGGTAGGCAACTATTGTATACAAAAAGCATTATCATAAGATAATGCTTTTCTCCATCCATTTACTAAATAAATTAAACGCTAATTATTACAGGAATAATAACAGGGCGCTTTGCAGTTTTCTGAAGAAGGAATTTTGTTGTTGCCTCAACAACATCTTGCTTCATTTGGTCTAGATTGGAATACCCTCCGCGTAAGAGTCCTTCATCAATAACTTTTTTTGTAAGAAGTCGTGTCTGGTATAAAAGGTCTTGTGATTCTTTAAGATAAACGAACCCACGAGAAATAAGATCAGGAGACTTCTTGAGTGTGTGTGTATGACTGTCTATGACTCCAATGACAACAAACATACCATCCTCAGCTAGGGTCTGCCTGTCACGCATAACAACGTCCTGAATTTTTCCAACAGATGTACCGTCCACAACAATCATCTCACCTGGCGCCAGTTCTTTTAATTTAAGGATTTTACTACCGCCATCCTGAATCTCGATAATCATTCCATTATCAGGTGTAACAATATTTTCATCCATCATACCTAGCTTTCGCTCAATGTCAGCATGCACACGAAGCATATAATGATATCCGTGAACAGGAATGAAAAACTTCGGATGAATTTTACGGTGAATCCAAATTAACTCATCAGCATTAGCGTGACCAGAAGAGTGCACATCAGATGTTTTATAGTGAATAATATGAGCGCCCATACGTGAAAGCTTATCCTTCAAGTTTTGAACAGCGCGCTCATTTCCTGGTACAACAGACGATGACATTAGAATCGTATCGCGTGAGGATAAACGAATAAATTTATGAGTCTTGGAGGCAATTCTACCAAGAGCAGCAAACTCTTCTCCTTGCTGTCCTGTTGCTAAAATAATAATTTTGTTTTCAGGATAATTAGACATTTCTTCAAGAGAGATAAGTGTCTCTGGTTTAACTTTCAACATGTTTGCAAGCTTTGAAATTTCAACGTTCGTCTTCATACTGCGTCCTTCCACAACAACTTTCTTGCCATATTTTTCTGCTGTTTCTAACATGAATAGCATTCGCTCCACCTGTGAGGCAAAAGTACTAATGATTAGACGTCCAGACGTTTCCTTAATAATATTTTCTATGTTTTTATAAACAACAGTGTCTGAAATAGAAAACCCAGGGTTCTCACAGTTTGTAGAATCAGCCATAAGAAGAAGAGTTTTTCTATCATCAAAAACTTTATATCTTTCTTCTTCATCATCTGTTGGAATATTGTCATTATGCTCTAGCCGAAGATCGCCTGTATGAACTATATCACCGTATGGTGTTTCAATTATTATACCCATTGAGTCTGGAATAGCGTGTGTTACACCAAAGAAACGCACCTTAAGGTCACCAAAAGTAATAGCATCACCTTTCTCAACTACATTAATTGTAAGTGGTGCGAGGTGAGGGAACTCTTCCTGACGCTTTCTAATCATTAGAGATGTAAAAAGACGTGCGTAAATTTGGGGGTTACCTATACGAGGCATAATATAAGGAATTGCCCCAATATGGTCAAGGTGACCATGAGTAACAACCACTCCCTTTATCTTGTGTTTATTTTCTTCGAGATATCGAGAGTTAGGCAAAATAAAATCGATACCTGGGGTATGCTTTTCAGTAAACTGAACACCACAGTCAATAATAACTATAGTATCTTTGAATTCAACCATACTCATGTTGCGTCCAATTTCTTCAACACCACCAAAATGAATAATGCGAATATCTCCGTCCTTCAATTTTGGAATATGCCCTAGTTCTGTTTTTGGCGATACAGTTGTATCAAATTTTGGACCAACCATTGATCTTGGTGGCCTGTTGTTGCGCATACGGTTACCTCCTCCTGTGCGTGGGCGTGGGTCGTGAGCTCTCTTAAAAGGAGTCTGTGTTGGAGTCTCTGCTTGGGTTGATTCTTGGTTTTTTGAGTTGCTAGTAACTTCAGCTTCTGCTTCATTATTTGATTGTGTTGGGTAGTTTGTGTTCATATTGTTAAGGTTATTTTATAAAAAGGATTTAAGTTATGTTTAATGAATAATGTTCTGAAGTAAAGTTGTTAATGGTTTGTGATACGTCTTAGGCCATACTTTATCGGTATATCTGTACCAGCTTTCAATTAACGTAAATCTAGATGAGTTATCAAAACTGTATCGAGGCAAAGAAGATGTTACCTTGTCATTTGTAATATAAATAAGTGATGGGGCAAAAAGAAATATTCCAGGAACCTCTTCTGAGAATTCTTTTTTAACATCTTGGTAAGCACTTATGCGAGCTAATTCATCTTTACTTGTTCTCAGTGTTTCAAGATTAGTGTCAAGATTTTTACTTACGTAATTTGAAATGTTAAGTCCTGGGTAAGAGCGTTGAGAAGAGTGCCAAAATGCATAAAGGTCAGAAGGGGTTTGTGTAATTGTTCCAAAAAGAAGAGCTTGAAAATCACGTTCCTTAATAATAGATTGATTAAGGTCAGACACTTCATAAATAGCTAGGGATGTCGTCACTCCAATTTTTCCCCAGTCAGCTTTTATCATTTCTGCAACTTTTTTCATTTCATCTGTATTAGCAGTAGCTAAAGTAATTTCTAAGGTACTTGAGGCTTTTTTGAATAACTTATTTTCAGCTAGTAATGCACGCGCTTGCTCAACGTTATATATAGACTCAGTTACATCTTCATCGAATGGATATGGGTCATTTATCACTTTTCCATATTTATTCAAAACCTCGTCAACTATAGCTTGTTTGTTGATAGACATTTGCAGTGCTGAGCGAACACTTTTATCTGAGAGTATTTGTGATTTATTTGGGTTAAAGAAAACAGCAAAAGTTCTAGGGAGTAATGATGTATAAATAGAGGTTGATGAAATTTTTAATGCTTTAATTTTTTCTGATGAAATTCCGTATATTCTATCTATATCTCCGTCCTCATAAGCTTTTAATAAATATTTTTCATTTTGATATGTTGAAATAATTATAGTGTCGACATATGGACGCCCAAGAGTATATTTTGTGTGGGCAGTGAGTGTAAAAGTGTTTGGTATGCCAGAGTCTGTTGTTATTTTTTTAATACTGTATGGACCGCTACCTATTGCATGTAAATTATAATCACTTAAACTTATTTGCTCATCAGATAGATTCTTCCAAAGATGTTTTGGTAGAATACCTAGAGTTAAGATATCCATAAAAAGAGGAAATGGTTTTTTAAGTAAAAACCTAAGCTCGGTATCACTAATTTTTTCTATTGTTATACCTTCCCATTTTACACGGTAGGGACTTTTTGTTGCTGGGTTTTGTATTAACCCCACAGTATATATAACATCATCAGAAGTAACTTGCTTACCATCATGAAATTCAGCATCTTTTCTTAGTGTAATTGTATACTTTAAATTATCATCACTTTCTACCACTGTTTGTGCCATGTCCAAGCTCGTTCTGCCTTGAGAATCCTTTTTAGTAATACCTGCGTAAATAAGAGAAGTTAAATCTCTGTCTTGATCACTTATGGCAAGAACGGGGTTTATAAACCTTGGAGTACCTATAATACCTTCCCGTACTTCCCCTCCATATATTGGTGTAGTTATGAGAAAACGACTATTGTAAATTATTAGTGCTGAGAAAAAAAATATAACTGATGCAATTGAAAGAACCCACAAAATAATAACCCTCTCAGGAGATAGAGATTTGTATAGTTTTGTCGTATTTAATTTTAGATTAGACCACTGTTTTTGGTATTGTGATATGTCCATAGTAATCTTGTACACAAAGGACTATTTACGTGCATTAGTTGATGAGAAGTGTGTAAGCATGAGAAAGCACAAACAAAGTTGCAACTATAATAGTTAAACGATGAAGAGACTTCTCAGTACCACGCTTTTCATGTGCGGCATTATTCGAACCTCCGTCGGCACCAAGAGCGCCAGAGGCGTCAGTGTTTGCTCGCTGTATTAGGACGAGTACGACAAGGAGAATAGCTAGTATTAATTGCACAATAGATAGCAAGTGAAACATGGGTAGATTATATCACATACTGATAAACTCTGCAAAATTGGGATGTGGAGAGAGATTGTGTTGCTTCTTACAGCATTATTATGTCGTAGACAGTCTTTTTAATTCATTCACAATAATAGTCTTCTCACCATTTCTCGTAGATACCTTACCACTGGCAATAAGAGGGGTATCTATTGTGACCAGATCCTTTTGTCTCTTGTATGTTTCGGGGAATACTGCGACTTCTATAGTTCCTGTGTAATCACGTAATCTCATAAGAGCCATCTTGTCACCTTTTTTAGTTACAGTTATTTTTATATTTTCAATTATTACTGCAAGAGATACCTCTTTGCCGTCTGGGATATTGTGGTGAACCTTATCGATATCAATATTTCTTGCATCAATTTTTTCTTTCCACGGATCTAGAGGAAACCCAGAAACAAATAAACCAAGCAAATCCTTTTCCCAAACTAATTTTTGTTCTTGAGAAATTGGCTCAGCTTTTTTCATTACAAAAGATGGTGACTCTGACTCACCAAATAGACTATGTTGTAGTATGTTATCTTTTACAACGTGCTTATGAAAATCAAGAATACTTTCAATGTTTGCAAGTATTTCACCGCGTTCTCTAAATTCATCTAACGCGCCACATTTAGTGAGGGCTTCTAGAGATTTTTTATTCAAATTTTTGTGAGTAACTCTGCGAATGAAATCTTCAAAAGATGTGTACTTACCGTTAATTTTTCTCTCTTCAATAATTGCATCAGAAATATCGACACCAAGATTTTTTACTGTATATAAACCGAAGCGAATTTCTTCTTTACCGTCCTTATCTTTCACAACACTAAATCCACCGTCACTCATATTGATGTCGGGAGGTAGAACAATTATCTTCATGCGTTTACACTCTGCAACGATTTCTGAAATTTTATCTACATCACCACTTTCATTCGTCATAATAGCAGTCATATAAGCAACAGGAAAATTTGCCTTCATATATGCAGTTTGGTAAGCAACTCGACCATAACTTGCAGCATGAGCCTTATTAAAACCATAAGCAGCAAACGGTTCAATTAATGACCAGAGTAGCTGTCCCTTTTTTGCAGATAATCCATGCTCAACGAAACCAAGAAGTAATTTCTCTTTTTGTGCTTGCATTTCTGCTGGTATTTTTTTACCCATTGCTTTTCGTAGTTTGTCAGCCTCAAGCCACGAATATCCCGCAAGGTGAATTGCTATAAGCATCACGTCATCTTGATATACAATAACTCCAAACGATTGATCGAGGATTGGTTCTAATCTTGGGTCAAGAAAAGTAATAAGAGATGGGTTGTGCTTACGTGCAATATAATCAGGAATCATTTCAAGTGGACCTGGGCGGTATAGAGCAACCATTGCATTGATATCAAAAATGGTACTAGGTTTTAGTTCTTTAAGGAAACGAGTCATGCCGGAGCCATTCAACTGGAAAAGCCCAACAGTTTCTCCTCGTGATAACATATCAAATGTCTTCATGTCATCAAGGGGGATTTCTTCGATATCAACATAAACTTTATATCTTTCTTTTGCAATTTTAATTGCATCTCCTAATATGGTAAGGTTACGAATTCCCAAAAAATCAAACTTAAGAAGACCTGCGTCTTCTACCGTGTACATGTCATATTGAGTAATAACCTTACCACCCTTTGGATCTTTTTGTATAGGACTAAATTCCCACAAAGGGAGAGGTGAAATAACTGTACCTGCTGCATGAACAGAAATGTGTCTAGCGCACCCTTCTATTTTTTGAGCCATATCTAGTATAGTCTGAGTTTCTCTGTCAGCGTCATACATCGCCTTAAGTTCAGGAACATCTCTCAGGGCGCCAGCAATAGTCACAGGAAACCCTTGTTTTGGAGGAGGGATCATCTTGCTTATTCTATCTCCAACAATGTATGGATATTTCATAGCACGAGCAACATCACGTACCGCACCTCTTGCCATCATTGTTCCAAAAGTTCCAATTTGAGCAACGTTATCAATTCCATATTTTGAACGGACATAGTCGAGCACCTCATCACGCCGGATATCAGCATAATCCATGTCAATGTCAGGAGCCGATGGGCGTTCAGGGTTTAAAAATCTTTCAAATGGCAATTTGTATGCCAAGGGGTCACACTTAGTAATGCGAAGAAGATAGGTAATTAATGATCCAGCAACTGACCCTCTGATATTTGTAAGAATATTATTTTCTCTAGCGTAACGAAGAAGGTCATATACCACTAAAAAGTAAGGGGAATATCCTTTATCAGAAATAACTTTTAACTCATACTCAAGACGAGTTTTAACAATATCAGTTAACTCCATTTTTCTAACTTTTAATCCTTCGTAGGCTAAATCTCTTACGTCTTCATCATAACTTTTCTTATACTCGATATTCGGAAAAACCCATGACCCAAGAGGGATGTCGACATCGCACGAGTCAGATATTTTTATAGTATTAAGTAGTGCCTCCGGGACATCTTTGAATTGAATTACTGCATCCTTTTCATCAACAAAAGAAAAGGAATCTTTTTGAAACAAGTGATTGTATTCGCCAAGTGAACTTTCTCCACCTTGAATCATAAAGAGTGTTTTGTGGGCACTTTTATCAGAGGGGTGAATATAATGAGTATTCCAAGTTGCAACTAAAGGAGTGTTAGTTTCATGCGCGCAGGATATTGTCTCAGAACGCATTCTTTCGCTGTACTCCATTGAAGTTTGAGGGTTTACCTCCAAGTAAAAGAATGCACCAAAGTTTTCCTTGTAAAATGAAATTCTACTCATTGCCTCTTGTTTATTTATAACGAGCAAATTACTTACATCACCCCACAATCCTCCAGAAAGTACTGTAATTCCGTCTCTGTATCGCAGTAGTATTTCATCCGTCAGTGTAGGACTTAAGGGGTTATCTACGTTAACACATGAAGTAATGTGCATTAGATTCTTATAGCCAGAAAAAGTGCGTGCAATAAGAATTATCTGAAAAGTGCGATCATTGTAACGAATAGAGAATTCAACACCAATAATTGGCTTAATGTTCGCCTTTTTACATGTTTTATAAAACTCAATTACACCGTACATATTACTATAGTCAGTAATTGCAACTGCTGGCATCTGCACAGAAGAAGCATGTTTTACTAGTTCATCAACCTTAGGTAGAGCTTTAAGTAGGGAGTAATGTGTGTGGTTTCGAAGATGAATAAACATACGTATACAGAGTTTATCAGAAAAAAAACATATTAAAATAGCACAAAGTAAAAAAATCAAGTTTTGTAGATAAGATGCAAATATATGGCACTGGTTAGTCAAAATAGCAGGAATAGATCAATTAATTAGATAATAGCATATTATTAAAATACTTTTAATTGTCAGTACTTATCTAATATTAAGTTATAACAGATAGTTTAAATTAACAGTTCGAAATTTACTAAGATATTGATACTAAACAAGGCTACAGAGTTATATCTCACGAATTAGACTTTCCTCATTTTTTAGAGTGTGGAAATTTTTAAAATTTTAGAATACTTTAGTAGTCAAGATTATGACTTTCAGTAGAAGTGGTAATAGAACCTTAATTTACAGCTTACTGATCAATTTATCACCAGTCTTGTTAG
Organism: Candidatus Altimarinota bacterium; assembly: GCA_021734745.1. Lineage (GTDB taxonomy): Bacteria > Patescibacteriota > Minisyncoccia > Phycocordibacterales > UBA5272 > UBA11704. The sequence goes on from JAIPIK010000009.1 coordinate 35,839, forward strand.
GGGTCAAACCAAGATATGTCCTTGCCTCACAAGGTCAATTTTGAATACTTGCTCAATGTGTGCAAAAAATACTATCTACTGCATTTTTTCATTCTAGTTTAAGCTGAACAATTCTGTGCTTAGAGTACATACTAACAGTGTTACATAATTTGTAAGTAATTCAGTCATTTAAACTATTAGATAAAACAGAATAATAAATTCATAGTTTTTGTGTGCCTCCATACGTAGTTTCTTTGCTCTTAGTTCTCATTTCGTTCATTTTTTATTTGGTATTTTTTATGTTAATTTTTGAGTTAAATGGTGTGTCAAAATTATGTGAATATTTCCAATATGTGTTTTTAAAATAAGGTTTTTCTGATTTGTACTTTATCCACAAGTATCTTTATTTTCTGAGCACATTTTCTTAATATTTTTACTATACTTATAAGTATAAAACTACATGCAAGATTTTGGAAAATTTATTGGTAATAAAATTAGTTTCCTCTTTGGATTTTTGGTAATTTCGTCATTATTTTTTTCAACTAGTTATGCACAGGTTGTTAATAGTAATGACGGGTCTGAACTCTTTAGTAACTACAGTCACCGTACTTTTTTTGATAGGTCTAGTTTAACTAAAATTAGTGATGTAGACAGTTCTTCAAAAAATGTTCTTATATCAAATATTACTAAGATAATAAGTAGGCGCAATATCAGTAGTTTGACCATAAACCCAACTACACCTAATTTTGGTTACAATAATAATAAACCTTTTTTTGATGTAGCATTAAATCCAGTTTCAGATTCTGCTATTACCCATAGTGATATTAAATTTAATTTGTTTAATATTTATAATGAAGTTCATTGTGCAATGGGTAGTAAATTATTCTTTAGTGAGGATGTAAATTGCTCAATTTTTTCTGCAAAAGTAGACGATAATAAGTTTCATAAAAGTAAGGGTATTTTAGTAAGCGGAACCGTTTCTAGGGAAATAAGCATTGTAGGATCGGAACTGAGCCTACCTTTTGTGGAGGAAATAGTTTCTAATTTTATAGGTTTATCCAGAACAGATATTTTTAGTAAAAATGCTCTTGTCGATAAGTTAGAAAGATTTAATGTAATACCTCCTCGTTTGTCTGAGATTGAACTTTTGCCCGTTAAGCAATATCAAGCACTAGTGTTTAGTGACAAAAAAGTGAATGCTTTTGTATCAAAATCTAATTCACAAGACAAGAAAACAGTTCGATTATTAGATCAGCTGTCTTTAGGTCTTTATTGTAAAATTTCCTCCTTCTCTTCTACACTTAATCAAAAAAGATGTAACTATGATATTCTTGCTTCTGGCCTACTTTCATCCATTACATCAAATGCTACTAGTTCAGATATTAAATTAGATGAAAAAAATAATTTACCAGCACCTGTATTATTCTCAACTTCCACCACTGTATATATTACGCAATATGTTCCAGTTCCTGGTCCAAGAGGTTTAAGTGGTAGAGATGGTTTAAGTGGTAAAGATGGTAAAGATGGTAAAGATGGGGTGGATGGTGTTGGTAATAATTCTGCATCAAATCAAGTATCATATCTGCCATTTTTCTCTAATAATGTTGGTGGTAATGTTACTAATCTTACAAGCACTACGATAACAGGAGGAACATTCAACTCAGGGACTGGTAGCGGTTTAGTGCTCTCGTCCTCAACATTAAATGAAACAACTTTTGGTGGTATGAGTATATTTAATGGTGATGCATTTTTTAACTATAATCTTACTGCAAACACATTAACCGCGACTTCGGCTATCTTTGTAGACGCTACGACTACTAATAGTTTTGTTGTGACTGGGACTTCTACTCTAGCTACGACCACGGTTTCAAATTTAACAATTACTGGATCACTTTTCGATTCTAATAATCTAGCGGGGAACGCGGGCCAAATTCTTGCTTCAAATGGGACATCAACATATTGGGCATATGTAACAGACGTCTCAGGTGTTATTATTGGTGGCTCTGCAACATCGTCAACTGTATATTGGAATGGGTCTACTTGGATGGAAAATACTAATTTTCTTGCTGATCAATTCGGTAATTTAACGGCGGCCGGAGGGCTCATTGTTAATGGTTCATCTACTTTAGCTACGACCACTATTACTGATCTAACTTCAGCATCAGGTACTATAACTAACCTAAACTCAGCTACAGCTACTATAGCTAATCTAATAACAACAAACTCATCTTCTACTAATAGTACAAGTACAAACTTCTTTGCTGAAATCTTTACTGCTTTTACAGG
>JAIPIK010000029.1 GCA_021734745.1 Candidatus Altimarinota bacterium
ACAACACTGGAACAACTTACCCAACATATGATACAGGTACAACATATCCTACATACAACACTGGAACAACTTACCCAACATATGATACAGGTACAACATATCCTACATACAACACTGGAACAACTTACCCAACATATGACACAGGCGTCACATACTCAACATATTCAACAGGTGTTACGCCAGTAACATACAGTAATTCAAGTTATTCTTTCCCATCTGTACAAATAGGAATCGGCTATGGTTCAACTGGTTACAATTATGGTAGCTATGCGCCAACTGTTGGAAATTATGGTTACACTTATGGTAGTTATACAAATACTAACAATACTGTAAATTGTCCATCAGGTTCATCTCTTGTGAATGGAACATGTCAGATTAATTCAGTATCATGTCCATCTGGCTCAGTACTAATTAATAATACATGTACAGTTCAAACTACATCTTGTCCATCTGGTTCAGTACTAATTAACGGTACATGTACTGTTCAAAATACATCTTGTCCGTCAGGTTCAACTCTAGTAAATGGTGTATGTACAATTACAACAGTAAATACAAATTACACATGTTGGAACGGAACAATTGTTGCTTATTCATCACTCTGTCCTGTAAATTACCAACCAATTAATTACACACAACCAACTGTATATCAGCCACCAGTGGTAAGATATCCAACAGTTACTCCTATACCAACTGTTAAGTTTAATAATGTTGTAACATCGGTTGTAACACAAATTACAAATAATAGTGGACGTTGTAACGGTATTGGACTTATTGCAAATGGTTCTCCATCAACTGGATGGTTCGAATACGGTGAGACATCTAATCTTGGTCGCACTACAGCTTCTGCACAGATTGGTCGTTCTTCATCAGCACCATTCTCAAATGTGTTAGCAAGCCTTAAGTCAAATACAAGATATTACTGTCGTGCTGTTATGCAGAATGAGTATGGAATTGTAAAAGGTGAAATTGTTAGTTTCGTCACAAAGGGTACAGCCGTTGCTTATGTACAACCAGTTACAACAGTAAAGAAGACTGTAACTGTAACAAAGAAAGTTGTAACTCCAGTTGTAAAGAAGCCAACTCTTGTAACATGTACTGATGGTTCAAGTTTCTACGCAAAGAATGAGACACAAGCGACTATTCTTAATCAAGGAGAAAAGCTAGTAACTCTTCAAGTAGAAAAATCAGAAGGTGAAATATCTTCAGATGCACTTGTTTCATACAAAATTGTGTACAGAAATGTTTCAGACTCTAGACTTACAGGTGTATTAGTTAAGGTTGTAATACCATCAGAAATTAAGTTTTCAATTGCATCATCTGGCAATTATGATGAAAGCACTCACACATTAACACTTAATCAAGATACACTTGGTGCTCACTCAGAAGGAATTATCGCAATCTCAGGAAGAGTTGTAAAAAATGCTCCAGTTGGTAAATCAATAGTTGCTACAGCATATGTTGTATATACAGTGCCTGGTACGCAAGTACAGGATGAAGTTACTGCATATGTTGTAAGTTCAATTGTTCCAACAACCGACATCTCTAATCTAGATACTGGTGCGAAGAAGGTTGTGGGATATAACAGTGATAGAGGTTTTATGCCAAACAATTTAGTTGAATGGCTAGCACTTATCGCAATCATCTTCATTATCTTTATTCTTGGACGTAGTATATATGTCTCGTATAAAGAGGACGAGGAAGGTTCCCACTAACATAAAATAATGCCTTATGTGAGACGAAGACAGTTAATAGACAATAGCTAATAGTTAATAGCAAACAACAACAAAACAACCAGCGAAGGCTGGTTGTTTTGTATTTGGCTATAAGCCATAAGCTAATTACTATCAGCTATTTTGTGGTATTATTGGAGGATGAAAGAGATGTTCACAGTACAGGAAAAAGACATGGAGACGCTTGCTCAAAAAGTCGTCCACTTGCTTTACACAAGAGAAACATCAAAGGCGAAGGTCGTTCTTCTTGATGGAGACTTGGGTTCTGGTAAAACTACATTCACAAAAGAATTGGCATCTTTAATTGGAGTTGATAAAGACATAGTGAACAGTCCTACATTTATTCTTAAGAAGGAATATGATGCTGAGCATGCGGTATTCAAAAAGTTGATTCACATTGATGCATACAGATTCAATACTCCACAAGAGGGGAGAGTATTAAGAATAGAGGATGACTTAGGTGAGTCTGACACTATTGTCGCGATTGAGTGGCCAACAAAGATGAAATACATAAAACCAGACCTTGAGATTTTTTTCACAATAGTAGATGATGATACTCGTGAAGTTACTCTTTCCTATGAAGATTTATATAAGGATATAAAATATGAAGAAAAGTAAACTAAAGACAATAGTCTTGCTCGATGCTCATGCAATATTACATCGTGGGTATCATGCGATGGGTGGATTCGCTACACGTGACGGTAGACCAACGGGCGCGCTGTACGGCTTTCTTTCAATGGTGCTTAGAATATATGAAGATATAAAACCAGATTATATTGCGTCTTGTTTTGATTTACCAAAGCCAACTTTTCGCCACATTAGTTATGACGCATATAAATCAGGAAGACAAAAATCAGACGATGCTCTTGTTGAACAAATAAAAGAATCCTATAAGTTATGCGAAGCACTTTCTATTCCAGTTTATACATGTGAAGGGTTTGAGGCGGATGATTTGCTAGGAACATTAACTGAACAATTAAAGAAGCAAAAAGATACTAGAATAATTATTGCTAGTGGTGATATGGACACATTCCAACTTATTGATGGAGATAAAGTAACTGTTTATACTCTTAAGAAAGGAAATGAGACAATGTTGTATACCACAAAAACAGTAATGGATAGATTTGGATTCGGCCCAGAGCATATTCCAGACTACAAAGGATTCGCAGGTGACTCATCAGATAATATTATTGGCATAAAAGGAATAGGGGAAAAGACTGCAACAGAGTTAATTAAGCGTTACGGTTCAGTTGAAGAAGTATATAAAGTTTTGAAAAATGACAGACAGAAATTATTAGATGATGGGTTCAAGGTTCGTATAGTTGGACTTCTTGAAGAAGGAGAGGATGAGGCACTTTTTTCTAAAACTCTTGCCACAATAAGACGTGATGCCCCAGTTACATATAAAGAACCAGAACAAGTATGGCTTGAAACTATTGATATAACAAAATATCAAGCCATGTGTGATCTGTATGAATTCCGTTCAATGCGTAATCGTTTACATAATATGAAAGATGAAGGAGGTGTCACTCCAGATATTGTGTTGGAGGAGAAGGAATTGATTAAAGAAGAAGAAATGAAAGAGTTACAAGTCATGACTCACCTTCTTCACAGTGAAATGACAAAGGTTCCAGTAGAAGATATTGAAAATTTAACAGGAGAAAAGACAGCAGAGGGGATGAGAAAATTTTTAGAGGAAGAACTGAAGAAAGAAAAATTATGGGATTTGTTTGAAAATGTAGAAAGGCCATTAATTAAATGTGTCGACAGAATGGAGAAAAATGGAATTACTCTTGATGTAGAAAAATTAAAAAAAATGAGTGAAGAGTTGCATGCTCAGGTAAAAGTTTTGGAACAGAAGATTTATGAGTCAGTTGGTAGTGAATTTAATATTGCATCCCCAAAACAATTAGGTGAAGTATTGTATGAAAATCTTGGACTAGGAACAAAGATTAAAAAAACAAAAACAGGACAGAAGAGTACCAATGTCAGTGAGCTTGAAAAAATTAAAGATGAACATCCGTCTATTGCATATATTTTAGAATATCGTGAGCTCACTAAATTACTCTCAACTTATATTGATTCATTGCCAACTTATGTAAAAGAAGATGGAAGAATACATGCGCACTTTATACAGACAGGTTCTGGTACAGGGAGATTTAGTTGTGAGGAACCGAACTTACAAAACATTCCAGTTAAAAGTGAGCTTGGTCAAAAGGTTAGGTCAGCATTCGTTGCTTCAAAAGGAAAAGTACTTTTGTCATGTGATTATGCACAGATTGATTTGAGGGCAGCAGCAATTTTATCAGGGGATGAGAATTTAGTTGAAATTTTTAAAAAAGGAATTGATGTTCATACTGGTACAGCTGCTAGAGTGTTCGGAGTAAAAGATGAAAAAGTTACTGGAGATATGAGAAGAAAAGCAAAGGCGATTAATTTCGGTATTTTGTACGGCATGGGAGTGACGGCACTGAAAGAAGGGATGGGGGTTGAGCGTAAGGAGGCGCAGGAATTTTATGACCAATATAAATTCACTTTTTCTACACTCATGAATTACCTTGAAGAAGTAAAAGCTTTTGCATGGAAGCATGGTTATACAGAGACATTACTTGGACGCAGACGTGAAGTTCCGTTACTTAAAAGTCCACTACCATTTCTACGTGCATCCGGTGAGCGTATAGCAATTAATGCACCAGTGCAGGGGACTAGTGCAGATATTATAAAGCTTGCGATGTTAGACACCGAAGAGTATATTGATGAAAAAAAACTTGGAGACAAAGTTAAGCTCGCATTACAAATTCATGATGAGTTGGTGTTTGAAATAGATAAAGATATAGCAGAGAGTGTTGCTGATGAATTGGTTAAGGTTCTTGAAAATGTTTTATCAAAAAGAAATCTTTCTGACTTGCCGATTAAAGCATCGAGAACTCTGGGTTCTAATTTGCAGATAATTTAATTCTACTGTTATATGCTCACATATTTACCGCTTTCACAAGAAAATTTAGAAGAAGCCTCTGGTTTGGTTCGTTCTGTTTTTCCTGATGATTTTAATAGTGAAGATAGTCCATACGAAGCATATAGGGCAAGTTTAGATAGTAATACCCACAAGGATTTTATTTTAAAACACGATATTGATTATATGAAATATTTTGTTGTAAAAGATTTTATATCAGAAAATATAATTGGTGTTACGGGGTGGTACACACAAAAATCTGATGATAAAGATGTCGTATGGTTGGGGTGGTATTGTCTTGATCCAAAAGAAAGAGGAAAAGGTTTGGGAAAAGAGATATTAATTTGGACAATGAATAGAGTAAGAGAACTGGGGTATAAAGTGATGAAACTCTATACATCTACTGATCCCAATGAAGCAACAGCTCAAATTCTATATGAAAAACTTGGTTTCAAAATAGTTGATGAAGAATTAAAAGAAGGAGAAATTCATAAGACATTGTACAGGGAATGCATATTATAAGTATGTGTATTAAACTAGTAACAAATAACTACTAACTAACAACTAGTTCCTTGGTCGTATGACCTTTATTTTTATGCTATATTTTACACATGGATGATCCAGTAATTCAAATCGAAGTAGCGCTTAGTTTTGTAAATACGCTTTTAGCTAAGACAACGGCTTTTAAAGATGAAAAACATGCACAGGAATTAAGAACAATAAGATACGGTATTTATCATGGTGATGATTTTAATTATGAGGAAATTATAGAAAAATTAAAGAAGATAGATACTGAGCTTAAAAAGTATGATATTGATGAAAAAGAATTGCCTGTACAAGACATTAAAGATGAAGTGCAAAGAGACTCTATAATTGGGAATCCAGGTTTTAAAAATCTTAAGTAACATATTATGATTTACGCAATTGTTGGAACAGATACAAATAAAAGAGAGAAGGCTTATGAGATAATTTCTTCTTTAGGCGATGTCTCTGCTCATATATATAGTGAACAAACAGCAACACTTGAGCCGTTAATTTCAGCATCTAATTTATTTGGAGACAGTGTAATAGTGAACCTTATTCAAGTCATGGATTTGGCATCTTCTCGAGATGAAGTAGTTAGATTATTACCTGACATGAAAGAGTCACTAAATATATTTATTATCGACGAACCTTTTGCTGATGCTAACCGTGTGGCAAAACTCACGAAGTATGCAGAAAAAGTGTATGACGCCAGAGAAGAAAAAAAGAAAGATGTTGATGTGTTTACACTATGTAATTTATTCGCAAGACGCGATAAAAAAGAGGTGTGGGTTGAATGGATGAGAATACGTGATTTAGACAGTCCTGAGGCAATACATGGCGCTTTATGGTGGAAGTTTCAGACTATTTGGGCAGATGTAAGAGCTGGTAAACCTTCAAAATTCACATTGAGTGAATGTGAGGAAATAGGAGGGAAGTTATTACGTGCACCAATATTAGCTCATCGAGGTGAAGCAGATTTGAAAGTGGAGTTGGAGAAGATAATGCTGAGTATTTAGTTTAATCTTTAGAAGGGATCGGTCACAAATCTGCCTCGCTTTGCTCGAAGCAGATTCCCGACCCGTATTCGATCCCTTACGAAAGTGACGCAGGTCACTTTCTCTGGGGGAAAAGTAGAAAAAAAAGGGGGAAGAAATAAATTAT
>JAIPIK010000010.1 GCA_021734745.1 Candidatus Altimarinota bacterium
GGGGGGTGAACGGATCTTGAGCACCGGAGGATTAGAACACACTCAATATATCAGAACATCGTGAGCATGTCAATGCCAAGTACGATATTTTTAGTTAAGTTTAAAAGGTAAAACAAAAAAGCCAGCTTGTTGCTGGCTTTGTGTGGGGTTGTTCCCCCACAACGCATCTTCAAATGGGACGGGCGGATTCCAGTAACTTCTTACTTGCTTTTGATTCAGCAAGCTCGACAACTTTCGTCGGTACTGTTTGGGAAGAAGCTTGTGAAAAGACTCCTCACAGTTTCAGAAACTTCCACAGAACCCTCTTTGTTTCCCGTGTGGATGAAAACCCATTTGAAGACTAATACAGTATATCATTCTAACTGTATGTTGTCAAGTATAATTATCCACAACTGTGAATGCGTATGTTTTAGGTATACTTAGATAGTAATCAAGATGTAAATAATATATAAAAATATGGCAAAAAAAGAACAGCATGGAACACGTGAAAAAAAGAAACCAAAGAAGGTGGTTGCAAAGTAGTTTGTAGAATTCGTTAGACGCAAAATAAAAAGCCCTATCCGAAAGGATGGGGCTTTGATTTGCACAAACATTCAATCCGGAGATTTTGTTTCATATGCAAAGTGAACACATACAGAAATCGCTGCCAGTCCAACCAAGGAAATAAATCCAATGAAATTGAACTTGTCATACAGATAGTAGTTATCTGTTAGCAATGCAGTTAGTGAAACAACTGCTTCTGTGACACCTGTTAGGCCGGCCAATAAATAGGCCAGTTTACCGAATGTCCATTTTTTGTGCTGCTGAATGACTTCGATGGCTGGGATTGTGATTAGTACCACACCAGATAGCATCATAAAAATGAGAATGATATACATATCAGTCACATTCATCTTTGATGCTGAAAATAGGAAGTGGTAGATGCAGAAAATCATAGTTGCAGCAGCCACCACCCCATACATGAGAAAGTTCCCATGAACCACTTGCCTATCATTAGTGTTTACGTTCATCTTGAGATCCTTAGTGAGATTGGGTGAGATATTTTCGTTTGATGGTTATTGCACTATATATGGACAATAGAAGTCCAAAAAATGTAATTACCATTCCAACTTGAAGATAAAACAATACTTCGTAAAGTTTGAAACCCAGAAGAGATAAACTTGTATTCATTTCATACGGCTTAAGACCGAGATATAAAATCAAGTGGGAAATTCCTCCAAATAAACATGTTCCCAGCAAGAAATTATTTTTTTTGTAAGCATCTCCCCACTCATTTTTACTTGAAGGAACAGTGTGAGCTTTTGCTTCTTTTTTCATCTTAGGAATTTGGGTTAAAATCCAAATTGTCCCAAAAAAAATAATAACGAAGAACGTGACTATTTTGTTGGAATTAATCATGTTAGTGAAGACAATAGTGTTCTCCATAAAAATCTCCTCAAAATATAGGTTTTAAAACAAAGGGCGCCTATATCAATTATACATTAGTTATACAGCACTGTCAATAGTGACAAAAGTATAATTTGTTGTTTACATAGAGGCGACCTATATAAAACGTAACTATGTAAAATTGATATAATTTTCTATCAGCTATCAGCTATCAGCTATCAGCTATCAGCTAATATCTGTTCATTCTGTTATACTAATCCTATATGCTATTTACATCTCGTATTAATGAAGCTATTAAACTCGCTTCACATCTCCATCGTAATCAAATAAGAAAAGACAATAACAAAACTCCGTATATTAGTCATTTAGTATCTGTTGCAATGATATTAAGAGAAGTAACAGATGATGAGGATATTATCATTGCAGGACTAATGCATGACTCACTTGAAGATGTACCGAATTATACATATGATAACCTTGTTTCAAATTTTGGAAATCGTGTGGCTGATATTGTGAGTCATGTTACTGAGCCACTTGACGCTAATAAGGGAGAGGAAGAACAGCTTCCATGGCTTACACGTAAAGAAAAATATTTGGAGAATTTGCGTAGCGGGGGGACAGAAAGTGCAATGGTATCAACTAGTGATAAAATTCATAACACAGAAAGTTTTATAAGTGACGTTCTATCTGAACAAGATGAATTCATCTCTAGATTTCACTCCAGCTTACGTAATAGATTATGGTTTCATGAACAAGTACTTTTAATTGTGGAAGAAAAACTAGGAAGGGAAAATAAACTCGTATCACGTCTAACCTTATGTACAGAAGAATTCAGAGAATTAGTTAATAAGTACGAGTAACTAATAGTAAATAAAATCACGCTGCCCAAAAAGGGTGCGTGATAAAAATGTATTCGGTGTTGCTTTCTTTAGACTACCTCTACTTGAAAATAGTTATTTTTGCTTTTCTTCTCCAACTCCTATTTCAAGAGAGGTGATAGAGGTTGTGCAAAGCATGTACTCGATGCACAAAAAAAGAGTAATCGTTACTACTGGGGGCGCGAATACAAAACCCATAAGTGGATCATTGTAGGTTACAAAAACTAGTAATAGTAATGGTACTGGTAACATTTTTAGATTTCTGATTCTAAAAAATTCCCTAGTCATTATCCCTTTAACAGAGGCATAATCTTCCTTTTTTTCTTCTGTAAGAATAAGAACTAAATATATTTGATAAACTTTGAACAAAAAAATACTTAGGTATCCTATGGAAATCAAAAATATAACAGTTGGTATTATTTCCAAATCAGCTGCAACTATTAATATAGATGACAATGCAACAAAGAAAATTCCCAATTTTACTAACGACAAAACAAACATAAGTATAGTAGCTCTTTTTATTGGAGTTATAAGCTCAATTTGTCTGATGATCCACTGTGTCCAGACGATAAAAAAAATATCAATCGAGGTAAACATTTTAACGAACATTTTCGACCTTTCTCAGTTAGGAAGTCTAACAAAACTCTACATTAACATTAGTAGTTTGTCAATGTAGAGTATACTTAAATATATAAAGTATGACTAAAAATAAATCAACACAAATTCCACTATTTGAAGAAAGATATAAAGCACTTAATACTGCTCAAAAGAAAGCAGTTGACACTATAGATGGTCCAGTGATGGTTATTGCTGGACCTGGTTCTGGTAAGACTGAATTGCTTTCTCTTCGTGTTGGAAATATTTTGAAGAAGGGGTTTGTTTCCCCACACAATATTCTATGTCTTACTTTTACTGATAATGGTGCTGTTAATATGCGTGAACGACTCTTTAGTCTAATTGGTCAAGATGCATATCGTGTTGGCATTTTTACTTTTCATGCTTTTTGTAATCATATTATTTCTCGTCATCCAGAGTATTTTTGGAAAGCAACTCACTTTACTCAAGCAAATGATATTACTAGAGCTGAGATATTGCAGGATATATTTACTTCACTACCGCATGGGCATCCACTCGCAAGTTATCATCCAGAGAAAGGATTTGTCTATCTTCGTGATGTTACTGACCGCATAAAGCACATTAAAAGTTATGGTTATACAGCAGACGAGTATATTTCAGTTATAAAAGAATTACCAAAGGAATATTCTTCTATCAATAAAATTTTATCAAAATGGCCAGAAAGAATGTCTATCAAAAAATTAGATGAAATAGAGTCCATTGCTGAGGGGCTTAATTCTCTTTCAGGAACTACCTCACTTTATCTAGCAAATACATTACGTAATGCAATTTCATTAGCAATGATTCTAGGGAAAACTGAACCAGTCGGAGATTGGAAATCTAAGTTCACAGTTAAAGAAGACGGTGAGGTCATACTTAAAGATTCTTACAAAGAGGATAAAATAATTGCAGTAGGTGAATTATACAAAAAATATAGTGATGAAATGTATAAAAGAGCTCTGTATGATTATGATGATATGATTATCGAAGTAGTTCACGCTCTCTTGGAAAGTGCGATACTTCGAAATGAATTAGAGGAACAATATCAATATATTCTCGTTGATGAATTTCAAGATACAAATGAAGCACAAATGTCACTTGTGAGGGCAATTACATCAAGTTATATTCATGAAGGTAGGCCGAATGTGTGTGTGGTAGGAGATGATGATCAAGCTATTTATAAATTCCAAGGGGCTGAAATTTCTCACATTATGCGATTCAGAGATTCTTTGTACAAGAATGTAGAAACAATTGTTTTGGATAAAAATTATCGTTCGACTCAAAAGGTTCTTGACCTCGCTAGATCTCTTATCACTCAAGGTAAGGGGCGCCTTGAAAACAAATATGACGATATCAGAAAAATTCTTTCTTCTGAGAATAAGAAATTGGAAAAAGGAGAAATTTCTATAATTCAAACTACCTCTGATGTTGCTGAGTATACGCACGTTGCAAGGTCTATTCGAAAAGTACTTGATAGTGGTGAAAGTGCGAGTGAAATAGCAATATTAGCAAGAGGTCACAGAGAATTAAAAGAAATACTTCCTTATCTTGATCGTGAAGAAATACCTTATGAATACAACAAGAAATCAAATGTTTTCGATGAGCCTCATGTCAAAATTTTGATACAAATGTGTGAGTATGTTTCGTCTGTTTTGAAGCATGAAAAGACAGCAGAGTATGTTCTTCCCCATCTTCTATCTCATCCATGTTTTTCTATAGATAGACAGAAGTTGTTTGCTTTAGCGGTAGAGGCAAAGGAGAATAATAAAAGTTGGACAGAGGTATTGGTTACGACTGATGATGAGAAGATAAAAAAGATAGGATTGATTTTATCTGAGATTGTTGTTTTAGGTGAACATATGCCACTTGTGCATGTGCTTGAGAAGTTTATGGAAGAAAGTGGTTTTAAAGAATTTTATTTTTCTCGTGAATCAATTAAGAAGAGTCCAACGACTTATGTAGCATTTCTTAATAGTTTGAAAACATTTATTGAAGCTCTCCGTGAGTGGAAAGAAGATGAAATTTTGTTAGTGTCTGACGTAGCTCCTTTTGTACAAATACATATCGATCATGATATTTCTATGACAAGTGAGTCTCCTTTTTTGAAGAATGAAAATTCCGTCCAAATTATGACTGCTCACGCTTCTAAAGGGCTTGAGTTTTCTCACGTCTATATAATATCTGCTCACGATTCTATTTGGACAAAATCTCCACGTACCAATATTGCCCCACTCCCAGCACCGCTTATACCACTTATGCAACCTGCAGGAGATACAGAAGATGATTTCATAAGGTTACTTTATGTTGCAATTACTAGAGCAAAGCACACTCTCTCTATATCAAGTCATGATTCTCAAGTGAGATATTTACCGGCAGAAAACATTGTTCATGAAGAAAGTGAAAATGATGTACCAATAGAAGCACATGAAAATGCTTTAGCTTTACACAAGAAACCTTACAAAGAGGACGAGTGGGTATTGTTAAGAAGACTCGTAAAAAATTATAAAATGCCAGTAACTCATTTGAATAATTTTGTTAATATCAGCGAAGGCGGCCCTCTTTATTTTATTGAACAAAACCTCTTACGTTTTCCTCAACCAATGAATCCTTCCGGAGTTTATGGTACCGCTATTCATAAAGCAATTGAAGAGATAATAATGCATCCGAAATATCACGCTGGTAAAAAAGCTTCTTTTGAATATATTTTAACCGTCTTTGATAAAGAACTATCAAGAGGAAGGTTGCCGACAAATGAAATGATAAAACAAGGGGAGCGTGGTAAAAAAGTACTTGATTGTATTTACAAGATTACTAAAGATATGTTCAATCCATTCGATCTAGTTGAAGTTGATATGAGAGATGAAGGGGTAATGATAGGGGAAGCGCACCTGATAGGTAAAATAGATCTTTTAAGAGTTGTTGATAAAAAATATGAGGTAGTTGATTTCAAAACCGGCAAAGCCTTTATCTCTTGGGATGAAGCAAAAACTGATAACGATAAAATAAAACTTCACAAGTATCGTCAGCAATTAATCGTCTACAAACTTCTACTTGAAAATTCTATTAACTATAAAGATTTGCCTATTAGCAGACTTTCACTTTGGTTTGTTGAAGAGGAGAAATTCACTGAACTTGTTTTGGATATTGTTGATGTTGAAATAGAAAGAACCAAGAAGTTAATTGAAGCAGTGTACAAAAAAATTATTAATTTGGAAATCACTCCAGATATTTCAAAATACGGAGAAAGTTATAAAGGGTTGTTAGAGTTCGAAGAGGATTTAATTAATGGAAATATCTAATTCGAGTATGGAAAAGATGCATATTAATGAGAGAGGTTCTCATACGACTGTGATTGAAGGATCAAAAGATATATTGAAGAAATTTAAAAAAGCTGGAGTTTTTGTATCTCCTGGAGTTATAGAAGCAAATGTAAAAGCAAGAGGTAAGAGTGTGAAGTTAAAGCGAATAAACTCAGAGACTTTTGAGATGGTAATCGTGGTAAATAGTTCTAAGCAAACTTTTAAAGTTTATGGAGATAATCAAGATGAGATTATTGAAATAATAAATAGTTTCAAATCACAAAGTTGGAATGTTCAAGAAGTGCTAGATATTAGTAAGTAGAATATTATATATAAAAACGCGAGCGACCCATGGTCACTCGCGCTATGTTATTTTTACGTTTCATTTTCTTCTACCAAGAATTATAAGAAAAGATGGGTCAGGAGTTTTTCCCTTGAATCTCAGCAATTTAGAGATATTTTCTCTTGTAAGAAGTGTTAAATCATTAATATTTTTTAAGTAATGGTCAGTTAGTGTGCGAGCCTGTCTTCTTGATAGACATGAGCTAAAGCGTGTTAGTTGGACATTGCTTATTCTCCCTCTCATTTTTAAAAAGGTAATGGCAGTATCAACGCACAGGATAACTTCATAAAAATTTTTTTCTGTGTAGGCGCTAATATTTTTACTATTAATTTGACTCATACAAAAATTTTTCACTCTTCGTAAACATAGAAGAGTTAGTCTTCTAATCTTAGGGTCTACCTTTATTTTGTACGGAGCAATTACCTTTCTATGTTGTGGTCCAAATGCTGAAAGAGCGGTATTTGTACCTTGATTAGTATTCATATATCCTCCACAAAATTTCTAGGAACTATCTTTCTATAATCTACATTTATTATTGTTATGTGTCCAGAACAAGAATAATTGTTATACTGTTAAACATTATGGTAGATAAATACACAGCGGTCTGGGTATCGCACTCATCAATGGGGGATTTTCTTAAATGTCCTAGACTTTATTATTTGCACAACATGTATAAAAGTGGAAAGACTGGACATAAAGTTTCTATAGTTAGTCCTCATATGTCACTCGGTATTGCTGTGCATGAGGTATTGGAAGGTCTAGCAGATTATCCTGCAAATGAACGTCTTAATCGTGACTTACGTGCAAAATTCGAAGAAACTTGGTTAAAAGTCTCTGGTAAAAAGGGTGGCTTTACAAATATAGAAGAGGAAGAAGAATTTAAGTTGCGCGGAAAAGATATGATAAATAATGTTATTAAAGACCCAAGATTTCTTACTAATAAATGTATCAAGCTTAAGCGTGATACCATGCCGTGTAATTTTTATTTAAGTGAGGATCATAATATTATTTTAAATGGCTTAGTTGATTGGCTCGAGTATTTACCATTAACTGACTCACTCCATATTGTTGATTTCAAAACTGGAAAACATGAGGAAAAAGAGGGGTCACTTCAACTTCCGATTTATTTATTGCTTTGCAATGCTTTACAAAAAAGAAAAGTTACAAAAGCAAGTTATTGGTATCTTGAAAGTGATAAAATGGTAGAAGCTATTCTTCCAGACTTGGAAACTGCGGAGAAAAATGTTTTGGAGATTGCGATGAAAGTAAAAGAGGCGCGTAGAATTGCAAAAAAAGATGGCGAGAATAAGGTTTTTATCTGCCCAGATGGTGCCTATGACCCAGTTACAAAAGAGGGTGGGTGCATGAACTGTAGACCGTATGAATGGATTATTAATAATGATGAACGTATGGAATATGTTGGTGTTGGTGGATTCAATCAGGATATGTATATAGTCAAAAAATAGGTATTTTAGTGGTATACTAGATAAATATGAAAGATAAAAACAATATAATAATAGGAGTAGTTCTCGTGGTTTTAGTAGTAGTTATCTATTTTTGGGGAATGAAAGATAACACAGTGCAAACAGAGGGCTTTGTGGATGTTGTAGTCTCAACAACAACAGATGAAGTAGCTAATATTAATCCAGTCGTATTAAAAAATGAAATAAAAGTTGTGCCTAAAAAAGAAACAACAGTAACACCTGCCACACCAGTGGCGCAAACTGATAATTATATTAAATTAGGTCAACGGTCATTACTAAATGATATATATGTTACACCAACTAAAGTAACCTATGACAACAGATGTCCAGTTGATGTTCAGTGTATACAAGCAGGAACAACTGAAGTTGGTGTATTATTCGAGAGAGGTAGTTTGTCTCAAAATATAATCATTGCACTCGGTAAATCAATTGTATTTGATGGTAAGACAATTACACTGACAGATGTTAAACCGAACAAAGTATCAACGAAGTCACTCTACGATACTGACTATAGATTTTTAGTATCTGTAGAAAATTAATCCAAAAGTAAAAGAAAAAAAGAAAATAGGGTGGTCCGCTTCGCGGACCACCCTATTGATTTTTACTTAAAGCACTTCGTTTGCGTGATCTGCAAGACGTGAACGCTCACCTTTTTGTAACGCAATATTACCAGAGTGAGGCCACCCTCTGAACCTTTCAACCGCATAAGTCAAACCAGAGGACCCTTCACTTATAAACGGGGAATCAATTTGACTTAGATTCCCCATGCATACAACTTTGGTCCCTGGGCCAGCTCGAGTAATGAGTGCTTTCATTTGCTTCGGAGTCAGGTTCTGAGCTTCATCAATGATAAGAAATTTATTGTGAAAAGTTCTACCGCGCATAAAGTTAAGAGATTTTATTTTGATACGACTACGGATAAGGTCCATAGTTGCGGCTCGTCCCCAACCATTAGGTGTTTTACCATTTTTTTCATCTACTTCACATGGTTTATTAAGGACTTCAAGATTATCTTCAAGAGCGCCCATCCAAGGAGTCATCTTTTCTTCCTCTGTTCCAGGAAGAAAACCAATATCTTCCCCCATTGGTATTGTTACACGTGTGATAATAATTTCTGAGAAAAGTTTCATCTCTAATGTTTGGTGCAAAGCAGCAGCAAGTGTAAGTAATGTTTTTCCAGTACCTGCCATACCAAGTAAAGTAATGAAATCAACGTTTGGGTTCATTAAGAGATTGAGCGCAAAATTTTGTTCATTGTTTCGAGCTGTAATACCATAAACAGAATTTTTATCTTTTGAGTGATCTGTTGGGACTCGTAAAAGTATACCCTCATGTCCTCTACTAATAACTTGCAGATGCTGTTCTCCGTCAGACAGAAATTCATTTGTAGCAATATCAACTTCTGAAAGTTTGAATCGAATGGGAGCTTGGTAAAAAACATGACCATCTTTTTTATAAGATGATACGTTTTGTACTGTTTCTAAGAAGCTTGGTTTCACCAGCACTGTTCCCGAGGGGAGAATATCACTATCCTCAATCGTTTTATCAGTAAGGTAGTCCTCTGCTACTATCCCAAGAGCTTTTGCTTTAAGTCGAACATTAATGTCCTTTGAAACCAAAACTACTTCAGAGTATTTCCTCCCTTTGAATTGGTCTCTTAAAGCTATTGTGGTAGCAACGATTACATCGTCAGGTTTTTTGGTATCGCTTTCATCACATGAGTGTATGAAGATAGATCCAGTAGCCTTACCTTTTGAAACAGTAACAAGGGAAACACCAGTGTTAATTCTCGAGTCGTTAATTGGAGAAAAAACTTCATTCAGTAATCTGGAAGTTGCTCTTGCACATCTGTTCGGCTCGCCGTTACCTTTTTTATTGTTGTCTAATTCCTGAAGAACAATGGAAAGGATGGCTATGCCATGCTCCTGAAAGCTAACTGTAGCTAATGGGTCATGCATTAAGACATTAGTATCAAGTATGTGTAACCTCGGTAGGTTTTTCTTTCCATTACTTACTTTTGGTTTATTTATTTGAGCAATCGGAATTGTAACTTCAGCAGGAGGTTTTACAGCGTCTATCTTTGCAAGCTCTCTGACAGACGATCTTTTTTTACCTAATGATCTTACAGGCTGGTCTCTTCTTGGAGCTACCATGGTTTATTACTCCTCTGGTTAAATTTAAAAGGAACAAATTACCTAACGTATACTATGCTTTTTTGAGAATTATGCAACTTTCCTCTATTTATAATAGTGGTATACTGAAGTAATTACAAAAATACAGATAGTATAAACCATAAATTTATGAATAATTTTGAAAAACAATTTAGTGAACCAGAAACGAGTGTAGAGAGCGTTGAAGGAAGTGTACTAGAAAAAACAATCGGTGATTTTTTAGAATCAAAAGGAGTTGATTCTAGTTTTAGACCTGTTGTAGATATAAGTGACAAAGGGTATTTATCTGTTGAAATATATAAAGATGGTAAAAGTGTGTTTAATGGTTATTCGACAGCAGAACCTTTTCGAGTGGGAAAAGAAAAAATAATTGAAGGAGCAAAAGAAGCTATCGGTTATTGGCTAGATAGTCAAAGTCCAATCATGGAAGATATGAACGATATCAAGGATCACACTGCATCTGAGCTTGAAAAATTCAAACTGACTGGAAAAGCAAGAGAAGAAAGTGAACAGGGAAGAAAAACAGCATAATTTTTTGAGAGGAATCGTTGTAACAGAAGGAGGGGATATAGAATACTCACTCAGTGTAAGTAAAAGAGCGAAATTTATAAGACTCGTTATTAGTCGTGAGGGGCTTTTGAAAGTGACAATTCCATTTTTGGTAAATGAAAATATAGCAGAAGATTTTATAATTCAAAAATCAAAATGGATAATTGAGAAGATGGAGAATGCTAAGAAAAACCCAAAAGTAGCAGTACAGAAACATACCAAGCAGGAGATAAAAGAATATAAAACACAAGCTTTGAATATTGTATCCTCTAGACTTGAGTATTGGAATACATTTTATAATTTTACATATAATAAAATTACAATAAAAAATACGAAATCAAGATGGGGAAGCTGTTCAAAGAAAGGTAATCTTAATTTTAATTATAAAATAGTTTTGTTACCACAAAAATTGGCTGATTATATTATTGTGCATGAGTTGTGTCACTTAGGCGAGATGAATCATTCATCAAAATTTTGGACATTAGTATCAAAAACAATCCCAGATCACAAGGAATTAAGAAAACAACTTAAATCAATTGTTTAAATGGAAAAAACAAAACCCCGATCGTTACGGGGTTTAAAGTACTTCGGCTTAGTCACCAATTCTTTTTAAGGTTATGACTTCTTCTGAAGTTGTAGAAACACTCCAGACTATTTGGTTGTTACTGTCTATGACGGTCGAGGTGTCACTTATAAGCTCTCCGTTTAGCCACGTTTTCTCAACGTACTTGCGCCCACCCTTTATAAATCCAAGATGAGTCATCTCCACATATCCCTTATCGCCAAAAGATGTTGCAATTGTAGATTTTCTACGAGCACCGACATCTTTCAGATAGTAGGGTCCATCAATAGGAAAAACTAAAACAAAGTCATTCATTTTAATGGTTGCTTGACTGTGGGTAAAATTCAGTGTGAGTTTCATTCCGTCAATTATGGCATCATAACCGTCAGGTCTGTAGTTGATAATCATTTCCCCAACTTCTTTTTCTGTATAACCATTAATGTTAAATGGTACAGTTGGTGAAATGTTAATACTTTCAATACTTGTTACTCGGTACGCAACTTGTTGTGCAAAAGCACTTCCAACGCAGAGTAATGACAGAATCGCAGCAACTTGTATAAGGAACTTACTCATTTTATTTCCTCTTTTAGAAAATTTTGAATGTTTGTGTCTGCATGACATTGTACTGTATATTGTACAATTGTCAATAGCAACAAATTACAATAAATATGGTATAATGTCTAGATTATGACAGAAAAGACTTATTTATATGGGCGTAATCCTCTAAAGGAGGCAATTCTTGCTAGTAAGCGCAATGGTTCATCAGTAATTGAAAAACTATTTTTAACCAAAAAGGCTGAGGAAGACCCAAAACTAACTAGCCTAATTCAAACTAACAAACTCACATACGACGTTGTTACGTATCAAGAAATAGAGAGTATGGTGGGTCGTGACGCCGTACATCAGGGTGTTTGTGCTCTTCTTAATGATAATTTATTGTATACATCACTTGAAGAAGTTCTAGAAAAAACTAAAACTAAAAACGGAAACTCTTTATTTGTGTTATTAGATAAACTTCAGGACCCACATAATGTTGGAGCTATTATTCGTACTGCAGTTGCATTCGGAGCAGATGCTATTTTGCTTCCTGACCATGAACAAGTATTAATTAATGGAACAGTCATTAAGACTTCATCCGGAATGTCTTTTGCTATCCCAATTGTTAAAATAGGAAACGTAAACACTACACTTACAAAATTAAAGGATAATAGATTTTGGACTTATGGTTTAGCGGGCAACGGTGATACAAAATTACAAGAAACAAAATTTGATACAGATACTGTTATTGTAGTTGGTGGAGAAAGTGAGGGTATTCGCACAAGAACATTAGAGTTATGTGATTTTAAAATTTCAATTGAAACTGATGTATTGTGTGAATCACTTAATGCATCGAATGCTAGCGCTGTAACGCTGTATGAATTTAGAAAGCAAAACCCAACCATTGGCTAATAGCTAAATAAAAATTACATGCCAAATAAATTAAATGAAAATAAAATATTAGATGTAGTCGTAATCGGTGGAGGCCCAGCGGGTATGATGGCAGCAGCAGGTGCTGCTGCTCGTGGTAAAAAAGTTATGTTACTTGAGAAAAATACTGTGTTAGGTAAAAAGCTTCTTATCACAGGAGGTGGAAGATGTAATGTTACAAATAATAAAGCAACAACTAGAGAAATGCTTGCGAAGTATAAAGGAAATGATCAATTTCTTTTCTCGGCTTTTTCACAATTTGATGTTCCTAAAACACTTTCATTTTTTAACGATAGAGGAATGCCTACAAAAGAGGAGAATGAAGGAAGAATATTTCCAGTTTCTAATTCATCACAATCTGTTTATGATGTTCTGTATGAATATATGAAAGAAGGTGGTGTTACAATACGAAAAAGTAGTATTGTGAGTGGTATTAAAATTGCCAAAAATAATGAAGGATTAGTTATTCATACAAAAAGTGGAAACGATATTCATGCAAAGGTGTGTATATTAGCAACTGGTGGAACGTCACGCCCAGAAACAGGCTCAACCGGTGAAGGTTTCGCATGGCTTAGAAAATTGGGACATACAATTATAGAAAATGATGTAGCCTTGGTGCCTGTTGCTTTAACTGATACATGGATAAAAAAGCTAAGTGGTAACACTCTAGAGGATATAAAGTTAACTACATTTCAGAATAATCAAAAACAAGAAACGTATAAAGGTAAAGTATTATTTACACATTTTGGTATTAGTGGGCCAGCTGTTCTTAATATGAGTAAAGATATAGGAGAACTCCTTAAGTATGGTGAAGTAGAGATCGTACTTGATTTATTTCCTTCGATTGATAATGGAACACTCAAGTCACGCCTTCAGTCAGTTCTAGTTGAGGATAGTAATAAAAAATTAAAAAATGTATTAGGAAGAATTATGCCATCGTTTCTTACTTCAGCCATTCTTACATTAGCAGAGATTGATGGGCAGACTTTTAATCACAGCGTTAGTAGTGAAGACAGGGTAAAATTGGTAAAGCAGACGAAAGAACTAAAATTCCATGTAAAAGGATTATTAGGAAAAGATAAAGCAGTTGTATCGTCAGGTGGAGTTGCTCTCACTGAAGTTGATTTTAAAACAATGCAATCACGAATTGTACCAGGCCTTTATATTGTTGGAGATGTTTTAAATATTGATAGACCTTCTGGTGGATATAGTCTTCAGCTTTGTTGGACTACTGGGTATGTTGCGGGTGAAAACTGTTAATATTTAATTTATAATAAGGTTACAAAAAAACACAATTATGAATTTGTGTTTTAAATTGAAACATTTTAATTATTCCTTTTTCAAATCCTTGTATCTATTTCCTGGATAACGATAAAAGAAGACAGGTATTAGAACAAGGGTGAGAACCATAGCAAAAGCAAGTCCAAACATAATAGCAAAGGCAAGAGGTCCCCAAAGTGCTGATACTCCCGCAAGAGGTATCATACCTACAACAGTTGTTACAGTCGTAAGAAATATTGGACGTAGACGAACAGCAGATGCGTCTACAATTACATCTTTTAATGTGCGAGCAGAATGACCGAGCGCGATTTCTTCCTCCTCATGATCTAGTTTGTGTAGAATAGAATCTAAAAGTATAATTGCATGATTGATAATAACACCTGCAAGTGCAATCAATCCTAGCATTGATGAGAAGGATAGGGCTTGTCCTGTGATAGTGAGTCCACCGAATACTCCGATAAGTGAAAATGGAATAGTAAGTAGTAAATAGAATGCATATCTAAATGAATTGAATTCGAGAACAAGTATAGCGAGCATTCCAGCCATACCAGCTAAAAGCGCAAGAGCCATTTCACCGAAAGTGCGGTTGACCTCCTCATTGTCTCCACCGTATTTAACCTCTACTGTATCTGGAATTGCTAGTTCTTTTTCATGCTTTTTGAATTCATTTACAATCTCAATCGCATTTCCTTTTGGTGTTAAGTTGCTAGTTACTTCTGCTAAACGTTTTTTATCTTCATGATTTATTACTGCACGTGATTGAGAAATTGTAGTTCTTATAATTGAACCGAGAAGTATGGTGCCATTTGGGGTAGCAATAGGGAATCCTTTGATGCTATCAATGGTAGTTTTTATTGTATCTTCTGGATTTACAAAATCTGCATTTAAATCTGCCTTTACTATAATATCAATATCAGCCCCTGATTTTTTTATTGTTGTTGCGGTTACTCCAGATACTGCAGTACGAAGTATTTGTGCTACACCCACTGCTGAGAGTCCTACTTGAGATGCTTTTGCTCTATCTATACTAATTTCAAAACGTGCACCATCATCACGAAGTGATGTGGTAACGTCTAGTGTTCCATCAATTGTTTGTAATATTCTCTCAGCCTTGTCAGCACTTTCTGTTAATTGGTCAAGATCATCACCTAAGAACTTAATAACAACTGGAGCGCTAGTCGGTGGCCCATTATTACCCTGACTTACTTTTATTTCAGCAGATGTTACTGGACTGAGGTCCTTACGAAGAACTTCAACAATTTCAGTTGATGTGAGTTTGCGGGCATCTTTATCTCTTAGCATAACTGTGATGTTAGCTAATTTCCCATTTTCAGAACTGCCATTTCCCATTAAAGCAGAAGACGCACCAACTGTCGTCACAAAAGAAACAACATGTTCATTATTATAAAGCAATTCCTCTACCTCTCTTACCGATAAATCTGTTTGCGAAAGGGGTGTTCCTTGAGGTCTCTCGATTGATACAAAAGCAAAACTTTGATCATCTTGTGGGAAAAATGATACACGAAGTAATCCAGTAATGGGGAGTGAAAGAGAAATAATAAAAGCAATACCAAGCGAAGCAAGAAAACGATTTTGTCGCTGTCTATTTCCAAGCATCTCACCTAGAAATTTTTTATACCATGTTTGTGCTTTAAGTGACCACTCTTCTTGCATCTCTTCGAAGTCACTCTTGTGATCTTTTGTAAGTAATACTGCAAGTAATGGCACAAATCCTAAAGCAACGACAATTGATGCCATGAGGACAAATATTATTGTAAATGGAATAGAAGAAATAAATTTCCCAACAATGCCAGATAAGAAAAAGAGAGGTGCAAATACAGCAACTGTAGTCATTGTTCCAGCAATTAATGGCCACCCGTATTCTTTTATAGATGCAACTGCTGCACCTTCTGCATTTCCATATGTTTTTATTCGCGTATGTATTGCCTCAGCGACCACAATACCTGAATCAACCAGAATACCAATCGCAAGTATTAATGAAAAAAGGGACATGAAGTTAATCGTGTTTCCAGAAAGGTATAGTCCAGAAAATGCTATAACAAAGGAAAGAGGAATAGAAAGTCCAGCAACAACAGACTCACGCCATCCAATTGTTAAAAATAGCATAAGCATCACAAGAAAAACTGTTTCAAAACCAACTGTTGTTAAGTCGACTAAATCCCTTTTTACTTCTTTTCCAGCATCAAAAGTAATAACAACTTTTGCACCTAAAAGTTTATTACTTTTTAAATCATTAATTTTTTCATGAACTTTTTTTACAATTTCTGTCACATCGCCACCAGATTTCTTATAAATAGAAAGAGTGAGTGCATTTTCGCTCGGTTCACCATTAACTGAGATTCTTGAGAAATTTTTTGGAGCTTCTAAGCCATCTGCAATAAATGCAATATCACGTAAATATACAGGTGCACCATTTCCTGTTTCTATTGTAATGTTTGGGACTTCAATTGCATTTTCAATTGAACCAGAAAATTTAATTGGATAATCAATGTCAGCAACTGTTATATTTCCGATAGGAAGGGATGCATTTGCACTTTGAAGTGCAATAACAACTTGATTAATTGATATTCCGTATTTTGCGAGCTGATCTTTTCTTACAACAACTTGCACTTCTTTATCTCTCGTTCCTGAAATAATAACTTTCGAAACACCTTTTACTTTTTTAATTTCTCTTTCTAAATCTTTACCAAGTTGAGTTAATTCAGCTGGAGACGCATCTTGTGAAATTGAAATGATTAACATTGGCTGATCTGCAAAGTTAATTTTCATTACAACAGGGTCAGTTGCGTCATCGGGCAATTCTCCCTTTGCACGATCAACGGCATCTTTTAAGTCTTGTATAGATTTTTCAATATCTGCAGATGCATTGAACTGCGCAGTAACGATGGATATACCTTCACGAGAAGAGGATGTAACTTTGTCTACATTTTCGACATTAGCAACCTCATCTTCTATTTTATCTGTGATTAATTTTTCAGTATCTTCAGCAGAAGCACCACGAAGTACAGTAGAAACTACTCCAACTGGAATTATAACTTCAGGTGCAGACTCTTTTGGAATATTTAGAAGTGAATATAAACCAGCAAGAGTAAATACCGTCATTAAAAGAAATGTAAATGCTCGTTTTTTTAGGAAAAATATCCAGAGTGAGTGCATAAAGGTAAAATAGAAAAGTGGTTATGTTGTATTATTCTTGTATTGAAACTTTCTGTCCTTCTTTTAATCCTCTAGCATCAAGTACTATATTTAATGACGGGTAAATTCCAGAGGTAATTTCCATCTCATCACCCAAAATTGCCCCGAGGGTAACAGGAATAGCAATGAGTGTAGATGAAGTACTCGTTGTATATACATAGGCACCATTAGGAGTTATTTTAAGAGCGGAAAGAGGTATGGCAATTGGCCCACTTATTTTTTTATCTTCCAAATGTGTACGTGATACTTTTATTTGAATGGATTGACCATTGATGAGAGATGAACCTCCTGAAGTAATACCGATACGAACTTCAATTTTTTTTGTTTTCGGGTCTATACCTCCAGCAATTCTTGTAATAACACCTTGTATATTAGATGACATGGTAACTTTTCCACCAATGGCAATTCGCTTCACATCTTCTTCGTTTACATAAGTTACCACCTCGAGAGCCCCATTATTTGAGACAACTGCAACTTTTGTGAACTGAGAGACGTAATCTCCTGTTTGTATTGAGAGGGAGTTCAAAGTACCTGTGATAGGACTTTTTATTATTGTTTTATTTAAACGAGAAAGTGCTCCATTGTAAGCACCGTAAGCTTGCTTAACCTGCGCATCTGCTGTAGCTGTACTGCCACCACCATTTTCGGTGCCTGTAATTGCTTCAGCATTAATACTTGAAGTCAATGAGAGTCTTGTTTCAGTTAACAAACCTATAGTTCCTGATATAGCACTTCTTGTTGCGCCGATAGTCGCTCTCATTGTTTCAAGAGTAGTTAGTGAGTAGTTATTATCTGGGACAGCTTTTGAATATGCAGTAGCTAAATCATCAAGATAATTTTTAATCATCTCAACTTCATTTTTAACTGAAGTTAATTCAGTAACAAGATCATTATCAATTGTTAAAGTTCTGTTTCTTGCTCCACGTGCCAAAATACTTGCTTCAATTTTTTTACGAGTAAATTCAAGAGAGTATATGAGATTTACATCTGGAACCAATGGTTGAAATTTTATATCAGCTCCGCGTGGGTGATAGTAGGAAGAATCTGTTTTAGTATAAATAATATCATCAACAGTAATATAGGCACTAGATATTGCATTTAATGCTTTTGTTTTTGATTCAATTAAAGAAGAACCAACAGTCCCATTATTTATAATAGTAATATCCCTTGCAGCTTTTGCAGATTCATAAGCGCCTTCCGCTTGTTGCACTTGTGCTCTCTCAGCACTATTTTCAAACTCAGCTATAATTTGACCAGCATAGACTTTATCACCCAGTTTTTTGTAAACGCGAGTTAACTTGCCTCCACTTTCAGCTAATATTGTTGCTTCGCTAACAGACGTCACTATTCCTAATAATGGGATAGGGGACTCTTTGTTTATGATTTCACTTACAGTACTCATAAGAACAGTGCGAGGAGTTTTAACCACTTCATCCCCCTCACTATTATTTAGAAGCATGCTAATAAGAATAATCGCACCAACACAAATTACTACTGTAAGTATTTTTTGATTTTTAGACAATCTTAAAAACCTATTTCTAAGTTGATAATATACAGATTTTACTCGACTGACAATTATTTCAAGATTAGTTTTCATGGTTTTGTAATTAATTTATTTTTTACTAATAAGTCTGGCGAGTACATTATTAAAGTTTTTTGTTATATTTTTTTTATCCTTTTCAGTGATTGATTCGAATATAGTGACTAACTCGTCATTGATTATTTTTTCAGCTCTTCTAAAAGCAGTAATACCTTTTTTTGTTATACTTACGTGATACTTCCTTCTATTTTCATCATTTTCTTTTTTACTAAGATAACCAAGTGATACTAATGTGGTGATATGCCTACTTATTGTTGCCTCTGTTAATTGTGAATATTTAGCAATTGAAGTCTGAGACAAAGGTGTGCTATTAGAACAATTAAAACCAATTAAAACCATAAATTGAGAAAATGAAATTGTTTTTTTCTTTGATAGGGTTTGTTCCAAGTGTTTTTGCACAGAAGCATGTAACTGATGAATTGAGTACATAAAACAATTTGAAAAGTTCCAAGAATCTGTTATTTTGTTAACCTGTGAAGACATAGCTGATATTATAGTATGTAACGTAATTATTAGCAAGCTAAGAATAGATAATTTCACACTGCTATTTTTTGAGTAAAATACTGCCAATAAATACAAAAGAATAGAATACGGATAGAAAAACACAACCACCAGGTTGTGTTTTTAAAAAATCAAGTTGCATCAACAGAGGCTATTGATCTTTGATCTTTATCAGATATATATGCATGTGTACCATCCGAAGTTCCTGATCCAAATTCTAATGCTTCTGTAAAATGTACAATAGTCTTTTCTACTTCACCACCTTCTGTGTCAGTGATAATAACTCTGAACGGTCCATGTTCGTCGATTGTTGTTGGAATATCTTTTAAATTTTTATTTGTCCAAGATTTTTTCGGGTCATGTCCCAAAATAGCAGCAATGTCGTCTCTAGTGCTAATAATTAAACCAGTTCTTAATTCTTCAAAATTGAAAAAATTAGCCCTAAAATTTATGCGTTGTATAGGATTCATTGCACTCCCTCATTTACTTGTTAATTAATTTAATCGGAACAAACTATCAATAATACTACTATTATTTCTATATTTGTCAAAGAAGATATGAATTTTAAATTATGATAGAATACCCTCATGTTTGAGCGATTTTATCGACAATTTTCTAATGATATCGGTATCGATTTAGGTACTGCTAATACTCTCGTATATCTTCGTGGGCGTGGTATTGTGATTAATGAGCCATCTGTTGTAGCACTTAATACAAAAACTGACCGTGTTGTCGCTGTTGGCCTTGAGGCTAAAAATATGATGGGACGCACTCCACATCATATTCGAATTGTGCGACCACTTGTTGATGGTGTTATTTCTGATTATGAAGTTACTGAAGAGATGCTTTCATATTTAATTAACAAAGCGAATGATACAGTTAAAAAACTTCTTCGCCCAAGAGTTGTTATCGGTATACCAGTCGGTATTACAAATGTAGAAATGCGTGCAGTGTATGACGCAGCAAAATCAGCCGGTGCACGTGAAGTATATATTGTTGAAGAGCCAATGGCGGCCGCTATCGGAGTTCATATGCCAATACACGATCCAGTGGGAAGTATGATGATTGATATTGGTGGAGGGACAACTGACGTTGCTGTCATTGCTTTATCTGGAATAGTTAGATCAAAAAGTGTAAAAATTGCTGGAGATAAATTAACACAAGATATAATCAGTTATATGCGTGATGAGTTCAAGATGTTGGTGGGAGAAAAAACTGGAGAACATATAAAAGTGAGTCTTGGTTCTGCTCTTCCTGATGAGAACGGCGAAGAGTTAAGTGTTAAGGGACGTGACTTAGTAACTGGACTTCCTCGTGAAGCAGTTATAACTGATGTTGATATTAGAGAAGCAATGTATAGTTCAGTATCACAATTGGTTGATGCTATACGTGAAGTTTTAGAGACTACTCCACCTGAGGTTCTTGCAGATATCATGCAAAAAGGAATGACTTTATCAGGGGGAGGTTCTCTTATAAGAAATCTTCCACAACTATTAGAAATGCAATTAAAAGTTCCTGTTACAGTTGCGGATGACCCACTCACAGCAGTGGCGCGAGGTTGTGGAATTATTTTAGAAGATGTTACTTTATATAAAGACGTATTAATACAAGACACTAATGACATATCTTTCAGGTAGAGCAAACAAAAGAAAAAAAACGTTCGAGTACATTACGTACGGGACTTTTTTTATTGTAGTTATTTTCTTCTGGTCATTTTTTAAGAGCAGTACATATCCGATAGTTGAACCAGTAGTTATAAAATATAGTTTAGTGAAAAAGTCTTTTAGCGAGTTTCCAGAATTTATTCACACATATGCAACATCAAGAGATGTATTAGTAAAAAGAGACAAAGAGCTTGAGGTGGAAATTGAATATCTTGAGAATAAAATTGCTAGTAAAGAGGCTGAGTTAAAAGAGATGGGTTTGGTTCTTGAAGAGACCGGAGGCATGTCTCCTGAGACAATTATTGTTATGTACCCGCTCATGCAAGATGTTACTAGATTATATTCAACTATACTTTTATCAAAAGGATATAAAGATGGAGTGGAGAAGGATGCGTACGTCTATGTTCGAGGACTGCAACCAGTGTGTATTATTAAGGAAGTTTATACATCAACATCATTATGTGAACTTATTTCTAAAGATGGAGTTGTGACCGAGGCTGTTGTTGGTAATTCTACTTCAACAATAGCAGTTACTCTTACTGGTAGAGGGGGAGGTACATTTCTTGGTAACGTTGCAAGAGATACGCCTATTTCAATTGGTGAAGACGTTTATTTGAAAAGTGATCAATCTATGAAATTGGGAACAGTAGTGGATGTTATGCACAATAATCAAGATACTTCATGGCGGGTATTTGTAAGTGGCTCATACAACCCATTAACATCTTCAATTTTTTATACACACAAATAACGATATGAATTTAAAGTTTTTAATTATTGCCGTCTCTGTTCTGCTAGTGCTTATTTTCGACATCACACTAGGAACATCAAAATATCCAATACTTACTTTATCCGTCTGTGTTATAGTACTTTTATATGAATATGTTTCGCCGTATATCTACAAATCGCGCTAGAAAGTTTGCTTCACATGAAATAGACCCAGAGGATGTTTTTTTGGATTCTCAGAATTTATCATCGTTAAACATTGACCAGATGGAGGGGCACTTTGAAAGGCCACTTGGTAAACATGTGTTTTATGTTTTCATTTTTGTTATAGTTTTACTTTTCGGTTCGTATACATACCGCCTTTTTAGTATGCAAATCATTAATGGTGACACATATGCAAAAAAAGCAGAGAATAATCATTTGAGAAAGTTACCACTTTTTGCATTACGTGGAACTATTGCTGATAGAAATGGTGAAATGCTCGCATGGAACACACTTGGAAATTATATTTATAAAGATAACAACAGTACAAGTTCAGAAAAAGTTTCTATTGATGATATCCCTATGCGTGTATATACAGAAGAAGATGGATTTTCACATTTACTTGGTTATGTTAGTTATCCGAAGCGCGACTCTAGCGGAGTTTTTTGGCAAGATGAATATATTGGAAAAGACGGA
This sequence comes from Candidatus Altimarinota bacterium, assembly GCA_021734745.1. Classification (GTDB taxonomy): domain Bacteria; phylum Patescibacteriota; class Minisyncoccia; order Phycocordibacterales; family UBA5272; genus UBA11704. The sequence goes on from JAIPIK010000010.1 coordinate 22,418, forward strand.
GTAGAAAAACAATATCAAAGTGTTTTACAGGGAGTTAAGGGTGAAAGAGTGATTGCGATAAATGCATTACATAAAATAGAAGCACAGAATGTGGTAGCTTATCCAACGCACGGAACAAATATACAACTTACTGTTGATAAAGGAGTGCAGGCAAAATTATATGAACGTATAGAGGCTCTCGCGCACAAGGCATCATTCACATCAGGTGCTGGGGTTATTATGGATGTTAAAACTGGAGAAATATTAGCACTTGCTAGTTATCCAGAGTATGACAATAATATGATGACAAATGCGAGGTCTAAAGAAGATAATAAACAAATTGGATTGGATTTACTGGATAAGCGTAGAAAATTTTTAGATAGAGCCGTTAGTGGACTTTTTACTCCAGGTTCAACAGTAAAACCATTTGTTGCGATCGCAGCTTTAATGGAGGGGGTTATAACTCCCGAGCAGAACATTTATAGTGCCGGACAGCTAGTTATAAAGAATAAATATGGTGGACCGGATACTATCTTTAAGGATTGGAAGGCTCACGGTTATGTTGATATGAGAAAAGCAATTTCACAATCATCTGATGAATACTTTTATCAAGTCGGAGGTGGATATAAGGATCAAAAAGGTCTAGGTATAGTAAAAATAAACGAATACGCAAAACTTTTTGGTTTTGACACTATCACTGGAATTGATTTACCAGCAGAAGAAAATGGATTAATACCTTCTCCTGAGTGGAAGAAAAAAGTTTTTGATGAAGATTGGCTTGTCGGTAATACATATCATACAGCAATTGGTCAGTATGGATTTCAAATTACACCACTTGAACTTGTAAGAGCGGTATCTTCAATTGCAAATGGTGGTTATTTAGTAAGACCACATGTATTAGGTGGAGTAACAACTGCAAGTACATCGCTAAATCTATCAAAGAAAAACCTGAAAGTAATACAAGAGGGGATGCATATGGTTGTGTATGATGAAGGTGGAACAGGTAAAGTTCTTGATATAAAAGGTGTGGATATTGCTGCAAAATCTGGAACTGCAGAGCTTGGCGTAAGTAAGCAGTTAGTGAATTCACTTATTACCGGATATTTCCCATATGAAAATCCTCGATATGCCTTTGTTGTTGTGATGGAAAAGGGAGATAGGCATAATCCGTATGGTGCAGTATTTGCAGCGCGAGAGACAATTGAATGGATGCGTGATAATACAGACTATACGAAAGACACATCTATAAAAGGCGAAATTACTGAGAGTTATTAATAGAGCCTTAAAAGATGGACTGAAAACCAATTTTGTGATACTATTTGATAAACAAATTTATGGAATATTTAACACTTGAAAAGAAAACAGAGCTCGAAAATGAGCTTTCGACATTAAAAACCGTTCGTCGTAAGGAGATTGCAGATGCTCTTGAGTATGCAAAATCCCTTGGTGACTTGTCTGAAAACGCAGAGTATCATCAGGCTCGTGAGGACCAGGCAAACTGTGAAGACAGAATCGCACACATTGAACAGATTCTTAAGAATGCCGTTATCATGGAAGTTCACACTACAAGTGCTGTAAGTGTAGGGTCAACTGTTACTGTAGTAAAGAAGGGAAGTAAAGAAGAAAAAACTTTTGCACTTGTTGGAAGTGAAGAGGCGGATTCAGTATCAGGTAAAATCTCAAATGAGTCACCTTTAGGAGAAGCTATTCTCGGGAAGAAAAAAGGAGATAAAGTAGTTGTTCATGCACCAAAAGGTGATGTGGAATATTCTATTGTCTCAATAGCATAAGCAGGTTTTAGATGTTAGGTGTTAGATTATAGATTTTAGATAAATACAATTGCATCCTACGAATGCGATTGTATTTTTGTAATATCGACGAATGTTAATTCATCTGTTATTATTATATATATGATATTTGTGTGCTATGTACTATCCAATGTCTAACATCTAATCTTTAACATCTACCCAATATGGCATCAATCGACGAACTTCGTGCAGAGCGAATAAAAAAATTAGAGAGTTTACAAAAGCAAGGAATTTCATCGTATCCAAGTTCTTCTTCTCGTACACATGAATTACAAAGTGTGGTTGATAATTTTTCTGAATTAGAAAGCTCAACTAAAACTATTATAGTAAATGGTCGCGTCATGTCATCACGTGGACAAGGCGCTATTTCATTTATTGATTTGTATGATGGGTCAGCTAGATTTCAGGTTGTTATCAAACTCCCTGAATCAACGGAAGAGGTTATGGATTTTTATCGTGACTATGTTGATATTGGAGATTTCGTTGAAGTAACAGGAACAGTTTTTGTTACAAAATCAGGTCAGCAAAGTATTCTGGTTACAAAGGTTTCAATGCTCTCTAAGGCACTTCTTCCTTTGCCTGATAAATTCCATGGTTTACAAGATGAGGAGTTGCGTATGCGTGAGAGATATCTTGATATTCTTACGAATCCTGAACTAAAGGATTTGTTTACAAAAAAAGCGAAGTTTTGGGATGTAACACGAAATTTTTTGAAAGAGAAAGGATTTTTGGAAGTAGAAACACCTACAATAGAAGTCACTACAGGTGGAGCAGAAGCTCGTCCATTCTCAACATTTCATAATGATTATGACTTGGACGTATACATGCGCATTTGTGTTGGTGAGTTATGGCAGAAGAGACTTATGGCTGCTGGTTTTTCTAAAACATTTGAAATTGGTCGTATCTATAGAAATGAGGGTTCTTCACCAGATCATCTTCAAGAATTTACTAATTGTGAATTTTATATGGCGTACTCAAACTATGAAGATGGTATGAAATTAGTACAAGAACTGTATAGAAAAATAGCCACTGAAGTATTCGGAACAACTTCATTTACTACAAGAGGTCACACTTTTGATTTGAATGATGAATGGAAGCATATTAATTATACTGATGAAATTCTTAAACAAACAGGTCTTGATATTAACAGTGCAGATGAAAAAGTAATAGTTTCAAAGTTACAAGAACTTAAAGTAAAGTATGACGGAAATAATCGTGAAAGATTAATAGATACACTTTGGAAATATTGCAGGAAGAATATTACAGGCCCGGCATTTCTAATTAATCATCCATTACTTGTTGCACCACTAGCAAAAGCTGGAGTTGATGGTAAAACTGCTCAAGTATTTCAGCCTATAATAGCTGGAAGTGAATTAGGAAGAGGATATAGTGAATTAAATGACCCACTCGATCAAAGAGAAAGATTCGAAGTACAACAGAAATTATTGGCAGGAGGGGATGAAGAAGCGATGATGGCAGACTGGGAATTCGTAGAGATGTTAGAACATGGTATGCCCCCTACGTGTGGGTTTGGTTTTGGAGAAAGATTATTTGCTTTCTTTGTTGATAAACCAGTACGTGAAATACAGATGTTTCCATTAGTTAAGCCGAAGTAGTTAATCAAAAATTTATTTGTTCTGGATTTTAGTTTAGTTTACTTTCTTCTTAAATTGGAGTAGGATTTGTTGTTGAACATTACAAACAATCAAGTTTGAATGAATAGGAGAATAAAATCATGGGAATTACTTCAGTCGTTCTTATTCATCACGACGCACTTGACCAGATTGAGAATGATCCGAATTTTGGTAAAAATCTTTCAAATGCAATTGCAAGTAAACGTCATTCGAATGAAAGAACAGCAACAGTTTCTGCAGGAACAAGTTGTAATGCAGCAGGAGTAGTCGGCAGGGATTTTGATGGTAGTGACACACAATTTGTTGTGATTGAATCTGGTATTGGCTGGATAGCAAAAGGGAAAGAAAAACCACTTTGGCCACAAATCACAAAGAATATGGTCACAAGAGCCTTCTCAGGTCTAAAAAGGGTAAGAAATAAAGCAAATTAGAAAAATTTAATGAGCGTGACACATCGGTGTCGCGCTTTTCTTTATCTATTCCCGTTATCCACATGTATTTTCTAGTAAAATAGATACAAAGTGGGGTATAATGGGTCTCAGTGGGGCGAAGTGGGAGCTTTTTCTCATTATATATATTTTAAACATGCTAATCGGCCAATACAATCACGACTTAGATCCAAAAAAACGACTTACGCTACCATCAAAGTGGCGTGCGGATTTAGGTAAAAAAGTGATTGTAACTAAAGGATTAGATAATTCTCTGTTTGTTTTCCCTGTAAAACGTTGGGAAACATTCGCAGAGCAATTATCTCAATCAGGATTCGGTAGTCAAGATACAAGAAGTTTCGCACGATTTATGTTAGGTAGTGCATTTGAAACTGATGTTGACGCTGCCGGACGTATCGTAATCCCAGATACTCTAAAAGATTTCGCACATTTATCTGAAAAAGTAGTGTGCGCGGGGATGTATTCACGTATTGAGCTTTGGGATGAAGATGCTTGGAAGGCAAACATCTCAAAAGTTAATGGTCAGGCTGACGCATTAGCTGGAAAGTTAAATGAATTAGGTATCTTGTAATATGGAATCTTATGGAAAAAATTTTATCACATATATCATTCTTATCTCGTCCACCAATAAAGATTAAATTATCTACTATGCATATTCCTGTACTTCTAAATGAATCAATTGAAGGCTTAAATATAAAAGAAGGGGGTATTTATGTTGACTGTACTACAAACCGAGGAGGTCACAGTATAAAAATAGCCAAAGCGCTTAAAAAAGGAGGAACACTTATTTGTATTGATCTAGATAAGGTTGCGCTAAAAGAAGCAGAACAGGAAATATCCAAAATAAAGAATGTCCCTACTTTACACTTTATTCATTCAAATTTTAGACACCTACCCTCAATTCTTAAAGAGCTTGGAGTTGGTCATGTTGATGGAATACTAGCAGACTTAGGATTATCATCACAAGAGCTTGATGAGTCTAAGAGAGGCTTTTCATTCAGATTTGATGAGCCATTACTTATGACTTATGACTCTAATCCTTCTGAGGATGTAACAACGGCCTTTGACATAGTCAATTATTGGAGTGAGTCAACAATCGCAGATATTTTGTATGGTTTTTCAGATGAGACATACAGAGGACGTATCGCAAGTGCAATTGTTAAAGCAAGAATTGAAAAGCCAATTAAAACTACTTTTGAACTGGTTGATATTATTGCGGGGGCTGTGCCAACAATTTATCGCCACAAAAAAACTCATTTTGCGACTAAAACATTTCAAGCTTTACGTATGGCCGCAAATGATGAACTCGGAAGTATTAATGATTTAATTGCATCTTTGCCAAATATTCTTGCATCAAATGGACGAGCTTGCATTATAACTTTTCATAGCACAGAAGACAGGATCGTAAAACAAGGATTAAGAGCAAATAACGACACACTGAAAGCAATTACAAAAAAAGCAATTATTCCACAAGAAAAAGAAATTAATGAAAACCCACGTGCCCGTAGTGCGCAGTTGAGAATAGTAGAAAGAATTTAAACATCATTATGTCACCAAAATATCAATCCATTACATTATATGAAAGAACTGTCCACGCAATGATTGGAACACTTTCTGTGTTGGCTTTGGTATATTGTGTCGTTTTACTTTCATTAGTATTCTCTGTAATTGAGCGAAAACAAAATACAATTGCTAGTAGAGACCTTACATCACAATTAAGTGCCCTTGAGGCGAACTATGCAAATAAACTTGCATCAATTAATGAATCAACTTTAATTAATCATCAGTATACACGTATAGATGGAACAACTTTTGCCGTACGAAAAGACGCGATAGCAAGTTATACTGTGCTCTATGCGCGATAGTCATTATTCTGAAATAACTGAAGAGCAAATAAGGCGATCTATTGACAGGGGCCACTTAGTCCTAATTATGTTGTTGCTAGTTTCAATTGTTATTGTGGCTCGCGCTTTCTATGTTCAAATAGTACAACATAATTACTATACAAAATTAGGCAACAAACAATATGTTTCATCTGTCCCAATTAATTTTGACAGGGGTACAATTTTCTTTTCAAGATATAAAGGATCTCCTGTTCCTGCAGCACAACTAAAGACAACATATCGTATAGCAATTGATCCTACTCAAATTAAAGACGCAGAAGCCCTTTATGTTGTGCTGGATAAATACATTCCACTTGATGAAGAGGCATTTTTAAAGAAGGCAAATAAATTAGACGACCCATATGAGGAAGTGGCAAAAGGAGTGAATGCTGACCTAGTCGCTCTGATAAAGGCACAAAAATTAAAGGGAGTCTCATTTTATAAGGATAATGAGCGATCATATACACAAGAGGATGTTGGTTCCAAAATAATTGGATTTGTCGGTAACGACGGAATTCGTGTTAAAGGTCAGTATGGACTTGAGAGATATTATGACGATGTTCTATCACGAAGTAGTAGTGACAAAACCATAAATTTTTTTGCTGAGTTATTTACCGACATTGAGAAAACAATTGTTTCAAATGTTGATACACAAGAAGGAGATATTATTTTAACCATTGATGCAGAAGCAGAAAGGGTTTTGCATAGTCTATTACTCGAAACAAAAGCAACATGGAATTCTGATATTATTGGAGGGATTATTATGGACCCAAAGACAGGAGCAATTATCGCCATGGACTCATTACCATCTTTTGATCCAAATAATTTTCAGAATGTAAAAGATTCAACTATTTATATTAATCAAAATGTTTCTGGTGTATATGAGATGGGGAGTATTATTAAACCAATAACCATGGCCTCAGCAATCGATGCGGGGGTAATAAATGAAGCAAGTACTACCTATAATGATACAGGCTTTAGAGATTTGAATGGTTATAAAGTTAGTAATTATGATGGAAAACCAAGAGGAAAAAATACAAAAATGCAGACTATTTTAGATAAATCTCTAAACGTTGGAATAGTTTTTCTTGTTGAGAAATTAGGGTATAAGCAATTTCAGGATTATTTTAAAAAGTTTGGGATTGGAACAGAAACAGGGATTGATGTTCCAGGAGAAGCGAGCGGTTTAACAAAAAACCTAGATAGTAAAGTTTTTGTTGATAGTGCAACTGCTGGATTTGGACAAGGTATTGCCATAACGCCCATACAAACAGTCAGAGCACTTGCAGCTTTAGGTAATGGAGGAAAGTTAGTTACACCGCATATTGTTGACAGTATTATTTATCAGAACGGTGACATAAAAAAAATAGATTTGGATACTCCTGAGCAAGTTATTTCAGCAGATACTAGTGAGCGTATATCACGCATGCTCGTACACGTGGTTGATAATGCCCTAAAGAATGGGGATTATAAAATGGATAGATATACGATAGCTGCAAAAACAGGAACAGCTCAAATGGTAAAGCCTGGTGCAGGATATTATGATGACAGATACCTCCACTCATTCTTTGGATACTTTCCTGCGTACGAACCACGATATATTATTTTCCTTTTTCATACATATCCGAAAGGGGCTGAGTATGCATCAGCCACACTTACTGATCCATTTTTTAAATTAGTTAAGTTTCTAATATCTTACTACGAAATTCCACCAGACAGGTAGACACTTAGTTATTTTTATTATATAATATTAAAAGTTACCGATTTAAAAAAGGGGGAATTATGAAAATTCAAATCAGTGGTGATGGTATGTTTCCTAAAAAATTGAAACAAAGCAAGCATCCTATGTCGTTGGACATGTGGCTTCGTATTAATTTTCAACGATATAACCCAGTAGAAACAATTCAAGAGTCGTATCGTATGCACTTTGACCTTTTAGGTTGGTTGACTAATCTCATCTACAAGGTGCTCAAAAGATGGTGATTTTAATTTAAGCACTTAGTTCACATACAAAAAATTTTATGAGTCAGACAGAGATGTCTGACTTTTTGTTTTATTAATAAAACTCCATTTTATATTAGTCTGTACTTTTTTGCAAAATATGGTATAATTAGAATCAATAATATTATACTCTAAAAATGAAAAAAACTGATTCAAAAAAACCATACGCTTACAAAAGTAAAGGAAGTGTTAATAGTAAGTTTGGTAGACCTATTCGTGGTGACAAAACCATTTCTAGTCGCCCATATAATAATAAAAAAAGTTCTTCATCATACGCAGCAAAGGCACCATATGGAGTACGCAAAGATAAACCTGTATATAAAGGAAAGGAGGATCGTTTAGCTGGAGGAAAGACTAGAAATGAAACTAGAGTATATTCTGGATACAGTGCACATACTCCTCGCTCTTATTCCAAACCTACAATTAATTCAAAAGAGATACAAACTATAAACCATAAACCAGTAACTGCTGTGGATACTTCATGGGGAGGTGTTGCAGATTGGTATAATAAGCATTTAGAAAAAGGAGATGACACATACCATACAAAAGTAATATTCCCGAATATTTTAAGAATGCTTGGCGATGTAACTGGTAAGAAAATTTTAGACATGGCATGTGGCCAAGGAATATTTGCAGAACAACTACGTGACAAAGGTGCATTTGTAACAGGTGTTGATGTTGCAAAGGAATTAATTAAATTAGCTGAGGAGAATAGTCAGACAATTAAACAAAAAGGCACACATAAAGTTATTTACCATGTATCTTCAGCAGAGGATATGTCTATTCTTAAGGATAGTACTTTTGATATAGTTGTTTGTATTTTAGCTCTTCAAAATATGGAAAATTTACAAAAAACAATTTCAGAAGCAAAACGTGTATTAACATCAAACGGAAAGTTATTTTTAGTTCTTAATCATCCAAGTTTTAGAAATCCAAAACAAACCTATTGGGGGTACAATGAAAATGATGATATGCAATATAGAAGAGTTGATGAATATATGTCAGAATCTCATGTGAGAATTGATATGACACCAGGTAGTCCTCATGATAAAAAATTTACCGTATCTTTCCATAGACCACTTCAAGTGTATGTAAAAGCACTTGCAAAGTCAGGGCTTGGAATAACACGATTAGAAGAATGGGTTAGTCATAGAGAAAGTGAACGTGGGTCACGTAAGAAAGCAGAAGATAAAGCTCGCAAAGAAATACCATTATTTATGTGTATTGAAAGTAAAGTTAATAGTTTATAGTCAGTAGTATCTTATAACTATAAAATTAATAAACAGTGAAGTGTCGTATTTTTCTATAAGCTATCAGCTAAAGACAATAAGCTTGGGGTTATGTTATAATCTAAGTTATGAAAAAAATACATCATCAGCTACAAACAATAGAAGGTAAATTCATTGCAGGAGTTCTTTTAGTAATAGTTCTTTTGTTTGCATATTACTTTTTTGCGAAACCAGCGGATGTTATTTCTAATACAACAGAAGAAATTACAATTTCAAAAACAGACCACGTTCGTGGAGCACAAGACGGTATTTTAACTTTAGTGGTATTTGGTGATTTTCAATGTCCAGCATGTGCGGCATATGAGCCACTTGTTCAACAAGTTGTTGAGGACAACAAAACAATTGTAAAATCTGTGTACAAACATTTTCCACTTACTCAAATTCATCAGAATGCAATGATAGCAGCAAAGGCCTCAGAAGCAGCCGCTCTACAAGGTAAGTTCTGGGAAATGCATGATTTGTTATATGAAAAACAAAAGGATTGGTCTCTTGGTATAAATGCATACGATGTTCTTCTAACCTATGCCACTACTTTAGGACTTGACACAAATAAATTTAAAGAGGATTTAAACAATAAAGAAATCGAAGATAAAATTTTTGCAGAGTATAAGGAAGGTGTAAGATTAGGTGTTCAAGGTACTCCAACTTTCTTTTTGAATGGAAAGAAGTTAGAAAGTCCAACATCACTTGAGTCTTTTAATAGACTTATTCTAGAAACAGCAGCGAATCTTCCTAAGTAGCATTGCATTACCTAACGAATAACATCCAAACGACTAACTATACATTATGATAAAAGAATTTTTCCTAAAACAAGCAGTAAAGCACGGTACAAAGAATCTTCCGAAGGATCAGCAGGAGATGCTTTCGAAAGCAGTAGAAAAAGACCCAAAACTTTTTGAAAAAATTGCAAAAGAAATTGATGTGCTCAAGAAATCAGGTAAGCCAGAAATGTATGCAGCACTCGACGTTATGAAGAAGTATCAGAAGGAGTTACAGAGTCTTTTTAAAAACGACTAAAAGACCTCATCTACTTTGTCATAAGCGATTTTTAGTCGTCAATGTACTACTCGTACACCTCCTCCTAAAAATCGCTTACTCCTCGTACCTAAGGCCTTTTCCTCGTTTTTAAATTACCTTCGCTTTGCCGTTTGTTATGTTAGAATAATAGTTATGAAATCCGCAATCATACTCCATGGGATGCCATCAAAAGAAGAATATTTTAACTGCGATAGGTCATCACAATCTAATAGTCATTGGTTGCCATGGTTACAACAACAGCTTATTGTAAATGGTGTATTAACTCAAACACCTGAACTACCAGAACCATACTTACCTGTATATGAGGAATGGTGCAAAGTATTTGAACAGTTTACAATCGATGAAGATACAACTCTTGTTGGTCACAGTTGTGGTGCAGGTTTTCTTTTGCGCTGGTTAAGTGAAAATAAAATTGAAGTCGGGAAGGTTGTTTTAGTTGCTCCATGGTTTGATCCAGTAAAAGAAATTCAAAATAATTTTTTTGATTTTGAAATAGACAGAGATATATTACAGCGAGTAGAAGTAATGAGTATTTTTGTTTCTTCTGATGATGAGAAAACAGTATTAGATAGTGTAGAAATAATTACGAAACAATTACCACAAGTAGAAGTTAAGAGGTTTGAAGGTAAGGGACATTTTACATTTGGTGACATGAAGACAGAAAAATTTCCTGAACTTTTGGAGTATATTTTGGGATAGTTTATTTTTGTTATATAAATTAAATAAGAGTTAAATAATCGCAATATCATATTATATTTGCTAGTATAGACCCATGAATATAAACTCAGTAAAATTTATGAAGGGACTAGTAAAAGATGACCCAATCATGGATGATGGAATACCACAGGTGGCTTTCATTGGACGTTCAAATGTCGGTAAGTCTAGTCTCGTTAACGCTCTAACCAAGAGTTCAGTTTCTCGTACCAGCTCAACACCAGGAAGAACTGCAGAAATTAATTTTTTTCTCATAAACCAAGATACTTATTTTGTAGACTTACCAGGGTATGGTTTCGCAAAAGTTTCTAATGCGCAAAGAGACAAACTTACAAATCTTATTAATTCATATTTGTTTAATAAGGTATATGTTCAAAAGAGGGTAGTACTTATCATTGATATCAATGTTGGTATGACCAGTAAAGATATCGAAATGTTTGAAAATCTTAAAAAGGCAAACAAAAACATTGTGCTTGTACTAAGTAAAGTGGATAAAATAACTCAGAAAGATTTTCATCACAATATGAAAGAGATAGTAAAAATAACTTGTAACCTGCCACTGTTTCAGATTTCTTCAAAGAATGGTACTGGAATGGAGGAATTAATTGATGAATTACTTTCGTAAGATTTTGTAATCATATTTTAAGTAAACATTACAATTTTAGATTGAACATATAATATAAAAAAGGCCGTACAAGTTGTACGTGCCTTTAAGTAAGATATTTATTTCTTTCTTTTCAGTTCAGGAGATATAACACAAGCCACATCGCGGTGTTTATGTTTGAACGATTCCCAAAGCTTTTCACTTTTGTTTGCTGAAGCAACTGCGTAAAACATAGCTGATATTACCGAGAGTATTGATGGCTTCATGTTTCCTAACACAATTACTCCAAGAATTGGTATTGCCACCATGAATATAGCAATAATATGATTCTGATATCTAAAGAGGTAGCTATTCTCTGAAAGATATTTCTCGTATACAGATAGTGCTACTGCAAGGTTTAAACAGTTTTGGGTACAGTCATTTTTATGCAGGGAGTGCTCCGTATTTGTTAAGGCATTCACAGTTGTATCCTCCTCATTATGAACAATTCGACAGCGTTGTCGATACAAGTACAAATTATCATAGTAGTCATCTAAAAGTCAAACATCATAAGTGTTTTATATATGAATACAAGTTATCCACAGTTGTTCTATTGCAGTAGAACATTTGTTCTACTATTATATATATATGAATTACGAACAAATTTTATCAACATACTTTGCAGAGAATAAACGTATGCCTACATACGAAGAGATGAAAGAACTCTTTGGAGTTGCATCTAAAAACACTGTAGCATACAGAGTTAATAAATTAATAGAAAGTGGTTTTCTTTTTAAATCTGGTAACAAACTATCACTTACTGATACTGGATACATAATGAGATTAGGAACAGTACAAGCTGGATTCCCAACAGCCGCAGATGAGGATGTAGAAACCGAATTAATGTCACTCGATGATTTTTTAGTAGAGAAAAAAAACTCAACCTACATGCTTGAAGTAATGGGTGAATCAATGATAGATGCTGGAATTATGGAAGGAGACTTGGTTTTAGTAGAAAGAGGGAAGACGCCTCGGCGAGGAGATATAGTTCTCGCTCTTGTAGATAATGAGTATACCCTCAAGTATTTAGAAACAGAAAATGGTAAGCCGGTACTAGTCCCAGCAAATAAACTATTCAAGAAAATTTATCCCAACCCAAACAAATTAAGAATCGAAGCCGTATTAAAGGCAGTAATAAGGAAATACAGATGATAGGTGATAGGGACTAGGGACTAGAAAGTACAATTACAAAAATAAACAAAAAGAACAAAAACAAAACTACAAAATATGAAAATATTAAACCTATCAATTGAAATAGTAAACACATCAAGAAATATCGAGTCGACATATATGAGCCGAAGAAGTGATTTTATTTCCAGACTCTCTCAACTCTCTGAAATGATCTAGTAATTTATTTTAATGTATCTACTCCTTACTTCCTAACGAATAACTCCTAACTATCTATCATGACTATTTCTACCAAACAAGCAATCATCAAAATAACATCATCTGGCAAAAATTTTTCAAAAATAAATTATAGTCGACGTATGTATGCAATCATAAGACGCTACACACCAGAGGTTGTAGAAGGTAAACACAACGAGTGTTTTGCAGATCTTACTGGTCTTAGAACTTTTTTGAAGATGACTTACAAGGAGATGGCAGAGAATATTGTAAATGACATTAAGAGGGAGATTGGAATTTTTTGTACAGTAGATGTTGTGACTCTAGATTTATTTTTGGAAGCAAAGAATCAAAGCAAAAAATTAAGAAGTGTTGCGACTTATAAAGAGATGAATAAACTTTTTGCTAATTCATCATTTACTTCAACAAAAAAACGCAAAAGCCTGACATATAAATCTAAAAAATTAGTTGTACCATTTTTGGGTAAGGTTTCTTAGTTATTTTATTTTTTGTATAAGATTAGTTAATTTAATTGTTTGTTAAAAACAAAAAACGGGCACACATCTCTGTGTCACCCGTTTCTCCTGACAAAACAAGAGCTACTGTGATCCAATCTTTTGTCTGTTTTCTTCTGTGTATCCACTATCAAGACGAATGGATGATTGGTTTGGACTTCTATCTTGATACGTGAAGGTCCCTTTTCCAGACGAAGAATGTATACCTTCATAATATTCTCCGATTCGTCGCAAGTCATTGCGGTAACCAGATACATTTACATGGAATTTTACAACTACCATGAGTTCGCAGGTGTTGTCATCATCAATGTAAGTCCGAACAACTTCACCTTGTAATCCGTGCATGATATCGTGTTCGTTGATTATGGTCACGATATCTCCAGCATTGAAACCGCCTCTTTTCACAGCTTGATTCATGGAAATTTCTCCTTACAAATTGTGGGATTTTTGATTTACTGCGGGTATTTGGATACTATCATAAAATTGGTTCTTTTCCCATTATGATTTATGAGTTAAGAGTTTTCATGGTAGTATGTATTTTATATTTACTAGTCCCTAGTCCCTAAAAACTGTCACCTATGAGCCTATCTATCGGCAT
>JAIPIK010000030.1 GCA_021734745.1 Candidatus Altimarinota bacterium
TTATCGCCCCTTAATCTTTCAGATTAAGGTTTCAAACAGCTTTGCTGTTTGCTCACACCTAAGGTGTGAGTGGCGCGTTCATCCCACAGGCTTACGCCATGGGGCATTCCTGCGTCCACGCAGGACACGCGAGTAAAAAGCAGAAACAAAATACTTAAAGCCTGACCTTCGGTCACACTTTAAGTATTTACTTTTTTATAGACTTTCGAATCAGCAGATTCGCGGCTTGGCCGTAAATCAATCTCTATTTCATCGTAAACTTTCTACTTTACAGACCTCACTACCTGTATTGCTTTCAACAGTTGAGCATCATATGTTCCTTTATAGCCCTTTGGTGTTGTTGTTGCAACAGCAACCTCAAAGTCAGGAACTATCCCGTGTTCAGAAATGTTAACTCCACTTGGTGTATACCACTTTGCTACTGTAACTTTCAATGACGACCCATCTTCAAAATTGACTAATTCCTGTACTGAACCTTTACCAAAAGACTTTACACCAACGACCTTTGCAATCCCGTGATCTTTAAGAGCTCCTGCTAAAATCTCTGACGCTGACGCAGAACCACCGTCAACCATTACGACGACTTTAATACCGAATGGTAAACCTGTAATCCCTGTACTTCTATGATTAACAACATCTTGATTCTTACCCTTTTTCTCACTCACCACAACTTGTCCTTCCTTCAAAAAATAACTAGACATATTAATTGATGCTTCCAAATATCCACCAGGGTTTCCGCGTAAATCAATAACAAGATATCTAAGTTTTGAATTTACAAATTCAATTAATGCTGTCTTAAATAAATCAGGAGACTCTGCAGAAAAATTATAAAGTCTTATGACAAACACGCCATCTTTCTGCTCAGTATCAAGTGTTGGTATCTTTATTTCTTTACGAATAATAGTAATATCTGTAACAGCTTTATCACCTTGATGTAATACTGTAATTTTAACAGGAACATCTAACTCTCCGCGAATAAGTGAGACTGCTTCGTCAGACTGCATACCCAACATATTCTTACCATCAACAGCAGTGATAATATCACCAGCCTTTATACCTGCCTTCATTGCTGGACTATCCTTTAGTGGTGCTATGACAACAATATTACCGTCTTTCATTCCAACATTCATGCCGACTCCAGCAAATGACCCTTTAACATTCTCTGCGAAGTTCTTAGCTTCTTTTGGTGGAAAGAAAACTGTGTATGGGTCTTTGTAGCTTGCAACCATTCCACTTATCATGCCATATTCCATTTCTTTGGCAGTTGGGAGAGTTGATGATGATTTCCAAAAAATAAACTTCTCTGCGACTGTGTCACGCACTTTACTTAGAAGTTCACTATCTAGCTGTACATCTTCTGCATAAGTTTTTGTAGCAGTAGCATTACCAAGTAAAAAACCAACAGCAAAAAGTGCGAAAATAAATGTACCGATACCAACACTTTTAACAACAGCTCTTTTGCTAAAGTATTTTGGTAAACCTGGTGTGAATTTTAAAGTAATAGACATATGAATCTAGTATATCGTGTTCTTGTGTTAAAATAAAAGGAATAACCATATAAAGGAAACCTATGCCACAAGATATTAAGCTATACAATACGAAATCAAAATCTGTAGATAATTTTATACCAATAATTGAAAAAGAAGTTGGTATATATTCTTGTGGTCCGACTGTTTATCATTATGCTCATATTGGGAATCTTCGTTCATACGTCTTTGCAGATATACTAAGAAGAACTTTTGTTTATGCTGGATATAAAGTTAATCATATTATTAATATTACAGATGTTGGACATATGGTTGGTGATGGTGATGATGGTCAAGATAAATTAGAAAAAGGTGCAGCACGTGAAGGAAAAAATGTTTGGGAGGTTGCCAAGATGTATACTGATGCATTTATGAAAGATATTGAGGCGCTCAATATTCCAACTAGTGCATATACCTTTCCTCGCGCAACAGATCATATTCGTGAACAAATCGGTTTAATATCTGCACTTGAAATTGAAGGTTATGCATATAGAATATCTGATGGTATTTATTTTGATACTTCAAAATACAAAAAATATGCTGACTTTGCACATTTAGATATAGAAGGGTTGCGTTCTGGCGCCAGAGTAGAAGAGAATACTGAGAAAAGAAATATTACTGACTTCGCACTATGGAAACTCTCTCCAGCAGATGAGGAGCGTCAAATGGAATGGGATAGCCCGTGGGGTAAAGGTTTTCCAGGATGGCATATAGAATGTTCTGCGATGTCGATGAAATATCTAGGGGAGACATTTGATATTCATACTGGTGGTATAGACCATATTCCTGTACATCATACAAATGAAATTGCTCAAAGTGAATGTGCAACTGGTAAAACTTATGCGAATTATTGGATGCATGTGAATTTTCTCAATGATACAACTGGTAAGATGTCTAAGTCTAATGATGATTTTCTTACATTGGACGTGTTAAAAGAAAAAGGATACAGTCCTCTCGCGTATAGATATTATCTTCTCACTACGCATTACAAATCAGAAATTTCATTTTCTTTTGATGGTTTAGACGGATCTATTCATGCTTATAATAAACTTACAACTTGGTGTTCATCTAATATATCAAGTGCTGGAAAAATAAATAATGAATACAAAAATAAATTTGAAGAAGTAATATTCAATGATTTGAATACTCCACAAGCAATTGCTCTCATTTGGATATTGTTAAAAGACGAAGCTATTTCTGATGATGATAAGTACTCAACTATTATTTCTTTTGATGAAATACTTGGACTAAACTTGAAAAATAGTGTAAAAGAAGAACTGGTAATCAGTGAGGAAATAAAAGTGCTATTAGAGGCGCGCGCATTAGCGCGCACCAATTCCAATTATCAAGAATCCGACCGCCTCCGTGATGAAATACTCTCCCTTGGTTATATTGTAAAAGATGGAAAAGAAGGACAGGAAATATCCGTTAGTCGTTAGTCAAAAAATATACAAAAAATAAAATACCTGGAAAATTTTATTAGATTTTTACCAGACATTTATCGACTTCGGTCATTAGCCGCAAAAGGTATCCATATTTATGGGCACTATTTTAGTATATTGGATAACCTTATGCAAAAGTGTCTAGGTCGACGTCAAAGACGTCAACCTATCTGTATTTAGAATTTAGCTATCAGCTATCCATTGTCCCCACTATCCACTGTTTTTTATCCTTACACAACATCAATTTCTTTTGTGCAAGGTATACATATTAATGTACACTTAGGAATACTATGATTCCACTTGACCAACTATCATCACAATCCAAAGGTAAAGGAAAATTCAAAAAAGGTAATTACGAGAGTTATGACCGTAAGCCTGTTGCAGAGGACCCACTTCGTGGTAGCCGTATTCCTCCCCAAGATTTAGAATCTGAGAAAGCACTACTCGGCTCATTACTTCTTTCATCAGATGCACTTTTTGAAATTTCTGAAATCATACATGTTAATAGTTTTTATGCAGCAAAGCATCAAATTATTTACGATACAATTGAAGAACTTGTTTCCAGAAAAGAACCAGTTGATATCCTAACTGTGTCAGCTGCATTACGTGCCAAGAAGGAGTTCGATCAGATTGGAGGAGCGTCTTACCTTTCTGACCTGCTCGGGCTCGTTGGTTCATCTGCAAATATAAAATACTATGCACAAATTGTACGTAAGAAGGAACTACTTCGCAGACTTATTGAAGCTAGTAATCACATTGCAGAAATTTCATATGATGAAAATGACCCACTAGAAAATATTCTTGAAGAGTCAGAGAAAAAAATTTATGAAATCACCACTAAAGGTGGTTCCTCGGACAGATTAATCGCCTTCCATGAAATGATTGAGGAAACTTGGACTCGCATTGAAAAACTTTCAGAAAATACAGGAGAGCTACGTGGTGTTCCGAGTGGATTCAAAGACCTTGATCACAAATTATCTGGATTCCAAAAATCCGACCTCATCATTCTTGCTGCTCGACCTTCTGTTGGAAAGACATCTCTTGCACTAGACTTTGCTCGTAATGCTGCGGTGAAGTACGGTGTACCAACTGCAATATTTTCTCTAGAAATGAGTAAAGAACAACTTGTGGATCGTATGCTCTCAGCTCAGTCACAAGTTGATGGCTGGAAACTTCGCACATCACGATTATCGCTCGATGAAGAATTCGCACGTTTGCAAACTGGTATGCATGAACTAATGAAGGCTCCGATTTATGTTGACGATAAAGCGGCTAATTCTATTTTAAATATGCGAAGTACGCTGCGACGTCTTAATACTGATAAACCAATTGGACTTATCATCGTGGACTACCTTCAGCTTATGGGAACATCGAAGAGTTATGACAATATGGTGAATCAAGTTACAGAAATTTCTCGTTCTTTGAAAGCTCTTGCAAAGGAATTCAATGCTCCTGTCATCGCACTATCTCAGCTCTCTCGTGCCGTAGAATCTCGTGGAGGACGCCCTCGTCTCTCTGACCTTCGTGACTCTGGTTCTATTGAGCAAGATGCAGATGTTGTTATGTTTATTCATCGTGAAGACAAATATGGCGAAAACACTGACAAGAAAAATGTAGTGGAGATATTAATTGAAAAGCACCGTAACGGACCAACTGGAGTAGTTGAATTATTCTTCGACGATAAGAAAACTTCCTTCCTTTCAGTTGAAAAAAGTGAGTTCGGTGATTTTTCTTTACCAAATGTTTCAGTTCCCGAGTTTTAGGTAGAGAGTAGAAAGTGAATAGTAGACAGTAGTAAAGCACCACGGGCTCATGCCACATGGCATTATCGCCCCTTAATCTTTCATATTAAGGTTTCAAACAGCTTCGCTGTTTGCTCACACCTAAGGTGTGATTGGCGCGTTCATCCCACAGGCTGACGCCATGGGGCATTCCTGCGTCCACGCAGGACACGCGGGTAAATACATGAAAAAGAGCGACCACTCCGTGGTCGCTCTTTTGCATTTCCCCTTCACCTTCTACCATAACTTCATCTACAATAAAATTTTTATAAGTAAGTTTATTATGAAGCAACAAGATACTTCCACTAATAAAAAAATTTACATGTCACATAGCAGAAGTAACACACCGCACAGAGAACTTGAGAATAATCGTTCTTAAGTAATTATTTCTGGTGTCTGAACCAAGTATTCCTGACCCCTACAATAAACATTGAAAGTTTATACTAATATACGAAATTAATAATCATCTACCTATTGCTTTAATAATAGAAAATGACAACATTAAAGTGAGTACTTTTACACTTTTCTCACAAGAAATGATATATTTACGAAAAAGGAATACCTTATATATTCCAGTAAAATAAAAAAATACAACGCATGCTGCAATACCAATTGCTCGTTGTGTGTCAGTAAAAAAACAATTACAGGATTGACAACTGTTGAGCCAGAAAGAGGGTAATAATATTTATAAATGTTGCTAATATAATCCAAATATATACAACAAAATATTGAGAGACGAATTCAAAAATTAATAATATTCCAACAATTGTACCATTTTTACTAACAACTACACTATCAACTAATGAATTTTGTTACCTCACACACCCCACCTCCCTCATCTTCTCTCTGGTTACTTTGCCTGCAATACCTGAGATGATTAGGTTATTGTCTCTTTGGAAGGCTTTAACGGCTTCTTTAGTTATTCTGAAATAATACCCTGTTACTTTGTAGTTGAAGTAGCCGTTTAGTTTTAGGAAGTATTGTAGTTGTGATACTTCTCCAAAAGTGGTCATGTCACTATCTCCGTACTCCATATGATGCTTCATATCTGTACACATGGGAGCTGTAGTTTCTCCTAGTACTAGTCCTGAGTTAGGATTATTGTATGCAAGGTTAATGTTATTGTCTAACAGGCCAACATTACCACTACTTCCTCTTTTTCTAGTAGGAGTTGTAGTTGATTGTTGTGCGTCAGGAGTGACTGTTGTTTCTACTGTAGTACTTGTGGCTAATACTGAACCGTCAGCACCACCACCTGTTATGGTTGTAGTAGCTACTGTATCTGGGGCTTCTACAACAGATCTAATAGCAGCTCCACCTCCACCTCCACCTCCTCCTTGTCGTCTATGTACAGATGATAGAGATGTAATACTTGGAGTGTTTGTATATGTAAAGTCAGAAGCATCTCCATTGTTTGTTACTCTGAAACAATATGGTATGTCAGGTATGATATCAGCTGTAGAACGTATTAGATATTCTATTTCTGTATATTCACCATCATTTAGAACAATAGGATTAGTTATGTTGTTGAATG
>JAIPIK010000011.1 GCA_021734745.1 Candidatus Altimarinota bacterium
CAGCCTCAAAACCAAAGAAGGTACTTTCGCCCAACCCTGTTTGGTATACCCTGTTGTTAAACGTGGATATTCCGTTGTCTTTAATTTCCAACGCGTCCGTCCCCACAGAGTTCGCCACCCTGAACGCAGTTGTGGCAGACGTAGAGCCGGAGCCTACTACGTCAAGTTTGGCGGTGGGGGTGGTAGTACCAATACCCACGGCACCCGCCCCGTCGATTCTAATTCTTTCACTTCCAGCTGTGTGAAAATACATATAATCACCGTTGTGGTTATACCCTATTTGCCCTCTACTTGCCACGTTGTCGCTAAAATAAATATTTCCACTCCTGCTGGTAGGAGAAATAATATTTATACCATGACTATCATTATTCTCAATGGTGATTGTAGAATTAAATGCGGACGCTCCCCCAGACACGATACTTTCTGCTATGTGCATCCTACCGTCTGGAGAAGATGTGCCGACCCCCAATCTGCCATTAGGAACAGTAACGTATGAATCACCCGTTACAACCAATCCATCCGTGCCGATTGAGTTCTCCACCAGCAGAGCCGTAGTTGATGACGTGCTGCCGGAGCCTACGATGTGCGTTCTGGCGGTGGGAGATGTGGTTCCGATACCCACCCTCTCATTCGTCTCATCAAGATAAAGCAATGTATTGTTATCTGAACTTTCAAATTCTACTGGTACTCCTGCTGACATCGTGTAGAGAGATTTCGTCGCATCATCTGATAATGCAGATACTCCGGCTAGTGTGTATGCAGTGGAACTTGCTTTTGCATTTAATTGAGTTTGGATTGCACTTGTTACACCTTTTATATAAGTTAGCTCGGTGAGAGAGGGATAAGTAGCGACAGCTAAAGAACCTACAGTATCAGAATCTACCCAATAAGTTAATTCATTTGTAGTTCCTGAACCATCTATTGTTCCAGTAATTACCAAATCTCCACTTCCTAAAAGGGAATTCCCATTTATAGTCTTTATATTTGTAGCTGATACTAGTGTTGCTTGTTTAGCATCTAAAGCACTTTGTAAGTCTGTTTGGTCGGAAAGTGTGCCTGTGATAGAACCCCAAGTGCCACCTCCTCCGCCAGTTCCATTTATCCATACTTGATTAGTTGCATCCCATTTTAATACTTCGTCATTAGTAAGGTTAGTTAAAACAACATCAGATAGTTGATAGACCGCTTTTGAAATATTACCACCTTGTATTATAGTTGGAGGTAAATTTTTTATGTGCGAAGCGTCTATCTTATATGCGTCTTCTAAAGGTAGAGCGTTTATCTCATCTACAATTTCTGCACCTTTATCTTCTAAAGTAAAGACTTCATATTCTGGTAACTTTATCTTTGCTAAAACATTTTCTACGATTACTGCTTCGTCAGCGTCTTTCCCGTCAGCTCCGTCTTTAGGTTTGATGGCTTTCACTTGTTCGGCAAGGTCTTTAAGCTCTTTGACTTGTTTAGCGAAATCTAGTTTAACTTCTTTGGTTTCATGTGAAACACTGTTGATAACTTTTTCGTGTTCTTGTTCTATGTATTTTAGAGCTTCGGAGATAGTTGCAAGATTTTCTTTAGATAGAGTGTCGAAATTATCCTTTGTTTCTTTGATTATTTTGAGAACAAGGGTAATAAACGCTCTAATCTCTCCTGATACGGCTGATTTTGCTTGGACTTCTTCTATTCTTTTTTTAAGCTCTTGTAGTTTATCCATTTGTTATTTTTTGTTATTTATGGTATTAGTTAGGTATGATTATATTAGCAATTATTGGTGGTGTATGTGGTTGGATATTAACTGATTTATATATACAATCACTAAATTAGTCTTTTAATAAGCTCGCACCTATTCCTGTGAGTATCCCTGTGCCTGCGACACCTCCTATTATCTTTGTTCTAGTTGGGTGTTTTTTAATCCATAACTGGATAGCGTTTCTTCCTTTTTCTTTGATAGCCTTTTGGTTTGTTATGTCCTTAAGGTTGAATAATTGGCTCATTTCTTTCATAGATGTTTTATAAACACCATCTGGTGTTCTTTCGGCTATGAAGTCTTGTATAGCATTTCTAAACTCTTTCTTAATGGTGTTTTGTAGACTTGGAGAACCTGAAAATGCTTTCTCTATTGTTCTGTCAAATTCTTTTCTTGATTTCCAAAGAGTTTCCATATCGTTCTTTTTAAGACTCTTTAAGAAGTTGTTTACTGTGTTTTGTTTTAGTTTAGATAATCTAGCTTCGTCAATAGTCAAGTCATCAATATCTGCTAATTTTTTAGTTAGACTATTTTTAAGTTCGCCTGTATTAAATATTCCATTATTCTTCTTTAAGAAAGTGCCTACTTCTTTATCTTTTTTAGCTATTTCATTTATGATATTTTCTGTATTTTTAACTGGGTCATTAGTAAATATACTCTTGTATTTTTGAGCGATAGCTTTTTCTTCTAGAGAAAGAATATATTTTGATGGTTGAGTTGCTGTTTTTGGAGTAATTTTACCACGATTTAGTAAGTCTTCGTATTCTGTTGGTGTTAAATCTTTTGTGTTTGGAGTGATTGCATCTAAATACTTATTTTGTTTTGTAATTTTAGCTTGTTTTATACCACCAGAAACACCACCTGTAACTGCACCAAGCACACCACCTGTTGCACCACCAAGTAAAGCACCTGTTCCTGCATCTTTTAATACACCCTCTAAGTCTTTGTCCTCTTGTAAGCCCTGTGAAGCTCCTAATAATCCACCTGTGCCTGCCCCAGTTATAGCACCTGTTGTAGCACCCTTCAAAGCTCCTGAACCAACGCCAATCCCTGCCATTCCAGTTTTACCAGCCAAAGCACTTGCTCCTTTAAAAATTGTTCCAGCTCCTGCTAAAGTTCCTAATTGCAAAGCATCTCCTAAAACTTGTTTAGTTGTAAGTTCGTTTGGGTTAAGCAATCCTTCTGCTCCTTCGCCTGTTGCTCCTATATCTTCAGTTATCATAGCTAAAGCATTTTCTAGTCTTGAAGTATCAATACCTTGTGCTTTGTTTTGTTTTGTTCTTTCAAGTAAGTCTGATTGTATTTTTATTTGGCTAGCTTGCGTTTCTTCTATTTGTTTGACTACTTTGGGTCGTGCGATTGCTTGACCTAAACCTTGAGCAATCTCTTTACCGCCTGTGAAATCTGCTACTTTTTCTGTGAAAGTTCTTTTAGGTTTTTCTGTTGTTTGTCCACTCGCCAAAGCATCTATTTCAGCAAATCTACTATTTAAATCTACTGATTGTTTGCTTGGTGGTATATACCCTTGTATGTTGTATTTTTTTAATATTTCTTGTGCTAATTGTTGTTTATCCATATTATCTTGCGTTAAGTGCGTCTAATATCTCCCCATCAGTAAGACCCGCCTGATAGAGTTCTTTAATTGCTTGAGCTGTGTTTGCGTCTTCGCGGATTATCTGATTTACTGCTTGTTTTGACACGCCAATTCTGTCTTCTATTTCGTTTATTTTTCTAGTTACTGCTATATAGTCTTGTGTCCAGCCTGAAACATCTATACCAGAGTTAGAAGCTCCTGTAAGTGTGTTTTCTATAGCTTTTTGTACAGTTTTCATTGTTAACGCTAATATCGCATCATTTTGGTCTTCTTGTCTGTCTAATCTAGGTAAGGTTGTTCTGTAAAGTCTTATGTCATTATCTGTCAAAACGCCAACTTCACCGTAAACACCCCTTGCAAGGTTTGGGGTGATAGCTTGTAGTTGTGCGTTTATAACACCAACATCTGTATCAAGACCAAACTTTTCTAAAAAGTTTCCTACTTTACCTTTAATAAAGCCAGTTTTATTTTGTTTGGATATATTTTCTTGTAGTAGTTCTAATTGACTTAGGACAGTTCGTGCTTTTGTAAGTTGTTGTCTTTCTGTCGCGTCTAGTTGTTTATCGTTTTGAGCAGAAGCCATTAGCCTTTGTGCTATCCCGTTTGGAGTATTTGGCAGATTTGTTGTTGAGATAGGTGTTTCCATAGCTTTAATCTCTTTATTTATTTTATCTATCTCTGCATTTGTTTTTCTAATAGATGCGTTATCTCTAGCAATAGAAGCAAGTTTAACTTTATTCCCAAGGTAATCCCCTCCATATTGACCTAGAGCTTGAGCTACCTCTAAAGAGCTACCGCCTTTATCAGCAATAGCCTTAGCGTTTGCAATTATGTTAGCTGGAGCGTTTGGAGTAGCTTCTACTATCATTTTTTGTATCGCCTTCTCATTCTCCTCTGCTTTTTCAATTTCTTTCAAAGCCATTTGACCTTTGAATTGTTGTTTAGCTACCTCTTTCTTCTCTGCACTACTTAGATATGGCTCTATTGCTTTAACAATAGTGTCATAGCGTTCTATACGAGCTTTATAAGGGGCATATTTGACCGCTACGGCTTCTTCTGCTGTTTGTTGAGCTAATGCTATATCTCCTTGTTTTGCTATTGCTGTGGCGTTTAAAACACCTATTTCAGCGTTCTTTAATGCTCTCATAATCGCAGCGTCGCCTGCTAGTTTTGCTTTACCCATTTCTGCGAAGGGTAGTAATGTATCTCGTCTTTCTTCTGCACGCATATTTGCTACTAAAGTTATATCGTCTTGCTGAACTTCGGCTTGTTTCTTTAAGATTTGAGAGTTTATGTTTTGTAAGTCTTGCTTAAGAGTTCCTACGCCTGCTTTAGCCATTTCTTCTGAACGAGTTTGTGCTTCGCCTTCTAAAGCTAGAGTATCTTTGATGAGTTGGTCTATACCAGCAGTTTGATATTGTTGTGCTTTTTGTTCGGACTCGTTTAGTTTAAGTTCTTCTAAATACGGACTTGCTAGGTTGGGTGTTGGTTGTGGTGGAGTTGTTATTTCAGGAGTCTGTGGAAGTTGTATTGGTGTTTGAGGTTGTAAAGACTGTGGAGTGATTACATTTGTCTGTCCTTTGATAGGATTTACAGTCGGCATTGTAGCAGTTCCTCCTGTTGAGAATACTCCTGGTGCTATTTCTTTTTTTGGTATGTTTATATTAGTGTCCATTTTCTTAATTTATTATACCTATGTTTTCTAATTTTGTTAATAGTTCGTTTACTGTGGTTTTTAAATTATTTATTAAAGTTTGTTCAGTTGCTCCGTAAGTGCCACTTGCTGTGCCTGTAACTTCGTCTATGGCTTCTTGTGGGACATTTTCAAAAGACTCTTTCATTACGAGTTTTTGACTATCTGTACCATTATGTGAATGTGCCTTTAAATTTTCCATTATCTTAAATTGATGTCTATTAAATTTACCCCTCCGATTGTTTCTACTTTTAATTGTATAAACTCACAGTCTGCTATACCTGCAATATCTTCAAAAGAAGCAATAGCTCCTAAATCTGTATAAGTCCAAGTATTTATTTCTGTGTAGTCTTCGCTAGTATTTTTCCTGTAAGATATTGTTATTTCATCTCCTGTTGCTAGAGTATCAGCTAAAGTGAATTCTATATGTTCAAAAGATTTCTTTTTATTATATGTGCCTACTCTGATTAAAGGACTTTCTATTGTTACGTTAGCGAAAGTTGTTGTGTCCTCGTCTATGCCGTCAGAAGCTCCATTAAACCAGCCTACTCGGATAGAATTGTCGCTTGGGTTGATATTTATAAATCCTATACCTATGGCTGTGGCACTTGTTTTACCTGTTGCTAGTTTGTAGGCTAAAACTACTTCGCCTGTGTCTGTGATTTCCCACACTCCTGCTTCTGCTACTGTGTTAGTTGAAACATTCCCTATTAACAAATTACCATTACCTGATATAGCTATTGCGTTTGGGTTGTATGATACAAAAGGTTTTATGTAAGCTACTTGACCACTACCAGTCTCGTATCTTTCATTAAAAGGAATGGTAGCTAGTTTTCTGTAATTCGTGCCGTCTGATATGTAAACATTTCCATTTCTACCTG
The DNA here is from genome assembly GCA_021734745.1 of Candidatus Altimarinota bacterium. Taxonomy (GTDB): domain Bacteria; phylum Patescibacteriota; class Minisyncoccia; order Phycocordibacterales; family UBA5272; genus UBA11704. The sequence goes on from JAIPIK010000011.1 coordinate 5,913, forward strand.
CTGTCACATAAAGTCTGTTTTGGTATGAGTAGAGTTGGTAAATAGCGTTTTCATTAAATACTACTGGTAAATCAGCAAGTCCAGGGTTGCCTAGCGTTCCTGCTTGCCTGTTCCAAGTGTAAATTCTACCTTTGTCAGTTCCTACCGCGATTTTAGTTCCATATTCTGTTATGCAAGTAGTGTATTGTCCGTCTGGTAAGTCTAGTGAAGTGTTTATTATTATTGTTGGTGCTACGCCTACTGTTCCACTAGCTGTTACTTCTAGTTTTGATATTAGATTTCCGTTTGTTGTGTACAGGTAGTCATCTTGCCCTACTACTAATTGACCTTGATAATCTGCGTTAAATGTAGTTAAAAGAGCTGGAAACCAAGTAGCAGAGCCACTGTCTAGTGGACCATAAGCTCCTATATTAGCCCCATAACGCACCCAAAGGTAGTTCTTGTATATCTTTATGTCTCTTAAAAGGGTTAAACTGGTTATTATTGCAGAAGTATTGTTTTTATAGACTGTTGTTGCTGTGGCGTGATAGGTGTTACCATAAATATCTAGGACATAAGCGAGTGGTAGACCGTCTGCAGTCGCACTACTTGTTGCAAGTCCTTTTTTCGGTACTACTAACCCTTTGTTTTCAAATACTTCGGCATTTTCAATTAGACCAAATCCCATAAGTGGATGTTTGGTCATTCCTTGATACCATTCTGAGATTGTTAGTCGTCCTTCTTTATACATAATTTATGCTCCCACTGAAATAAGAAATGCAAACGGAGCTGACCCTGTTATCTTGTAATAATCATTCTTTCTGATTGGAACAGTCACTGTTCCGTAAACTCCTGATGCCCCTGGAGTAATTCTTGCTCTTTGAACTGTCGGAGGATTTGCAGCATCAGATAAAACTGAGATACTTCCTGAATCTGCATTCGTAACTATCAAAAGCGAATCTTTTGTTACCTGATAAGCTGACCCATCAGCATTAGCGTTCCCCCAAGTTCCAAACCCAGGTACTTTTGAATCTGTATATGCCTTAATGCTTTGTTGAGAAGCTGTTTTAGTAGCACTATCTGATGACATAGTATCTTCATCTAAGAACCAAGCTGCACCTGCAAGAGTTGTCATATCATGTAGCCCGTCTGGGGTTACTGCACGTGTTGCGTCTGTGCCAGTTTCTGTTTCTGCTGTAGTAGCGAGTTCTACGATACCTGCTACTGTTGCCGAAGCTGCGGTTGCACTAGGGTTAGCTATCCAAGCTGGTAAGCCTGCCTGTACTGCAAGGATTTGGTCTGTAGAGCCTATTGCAAGTCTTGAAGTTACTCCTGAACCATTACGATAGAGTAAATCACCGTTAGCGTCACTTCCCATATTGATTTGGGGAGCTGTTAGGGTTTTGTTTGTTAAGGTTTCTGTACCTGTTTTTGATACTGCTTTATCACTTCCAGTTACGCCTGAAAGTTTATAGTCGTGAGAGGTTGTTACTGCACTGCTATTAGCCCCTACCTTCGCTTCTAAGGCTTCTATAGCATCGTTTGCGTTAGAGTGTTGCACATCGTGGTCAAGTGCCGCTGTTGCGTTTTCCAAAAGGTCTGAACCTGTTGGGTTTGATAATGTATCTAATGAAACGGGGAAGTTAATCGCCATATAATTTTAATTAAATCTAATAATTTGCTTATGTTTCTTTGAGTTACAGCTTTGACATAGGGGTTGTATATTTTCTATGTTATTACTTCCACCCTTAGAAATTGGAATAATGTGGTCTCTTGTCAATTTAATTTTTGGTTCTAGTGTCTTACAACAAGGGCAAGTCCAATTATATTGTGCTTGTAGTGTTTCCCACTCTGTTAGGGTATGTGAACCACCATTACCTTTTTTTCTTATATTTCGGTTAGTTTCGTTTATAACCCTTCTCTGTTTTAATGTCGCTTGACCTCCTTTCCATCTAGGATGTTTTTCGAGTCTTTTACTTAGACTTAATCTCATTCGAGTTATTTCACTTCTTTTCTTACCTTTTTGTGCTTTACCCATATTTATTATATGCGTTTCTGAAAATTTTATTCCTTTCTTTGCTATACTCATTTTTTTACGAGTCTCATCAGAATGTTTTTTACCAAGCCAAGCCATATTGGGTTTTCCTAACCTAGCCAAACTCATCTTTTTTCTTGTTTCTTCTGAAAATTTCATATTCTAGCTTTTATCCTGCAATGTCCAAACAGTTTTAATCTTACCTGAGTAAGTTATATTTGCTTGGTTGTAGGTCTTACCCGACTCGTTGTAAGTAAGACCTATCTGTGATGCGTATTTTTTTAATAATGTCCAAATTGTTGCCATAATTATATAAAAGATATGTCTTCGCTAGTAATTTGTTGTTGGTTATCTCTTTCTCGTTTTCTGTAATGAGATATAAATGCTCCGTCTACATTTCCACCTCTTAATCTGTTGCCTTCGTAAAATTCTAATCTTTTCTCTAGCTTGTTTGCTTTAGGAAGTTCTTTTGCACAAGCATAAACATAAGCGTTGTATAAAGGGATGTATTTATGTAAATGTTTAGCAAAGCCTGGCTCTTTAGTTGTGTCAGAAGTAGTGAAGTAATCTATGTTTCTTTGGAAATATACTTTAAGTCCAGCTTCGGTTTCTTCTACTAAACGTCTGTTGTAATTAGGTGTTGGAATAAGAAAGAATGAGCCACCTACTTTGTCGTAGTATTCTGGTGTACCTGTATTTTCAGTAAGAGTAGACATAGCTTCTTGTTCTTCTAGGGTAAGGTTGTCTATTGGTTTTAATTTTTTCCAGTTTCCATTAGAGTCTTGTACTTCTATTGCCTTGATAACAAGAAAATCATCATCAAATTCATAGTCATTTTGACCTGAAAGAATATCTGTTGTACCGATTGGGAAGTCTGTTGCATTAGTAGAGTCAAAGTCCCATTTTTCATCTGCGAATAGTATGAGTGAAACTGCTGTATCAAGGGCTGTGTTGGAGTTGCGAGTTATGTCTGCAATTGGATAAGAATTAAGATTAGCACTTGCTTCAAAAAGTGTATCGCTTACTATATCTTGGTTTGTAGAACTTCCGTTGTATATCATTTTTTATTTATTATTTATAATGTCCTAATCTCAATCCCTTTATAGGGATTGAGTTAAGACACTAAGCTACACGTGTAAACACATAAGCTGTTGCACTTGAGAACATAAGTCTGTATTGAGCTAGTCCTGTTACACCAGAAGCTACTGTTAGGTCTCCAAATGAGCCAGCTGTATCAGCCGCTGCTGTTGAGAGAATACCATTAGTTGCTACTGCGATTGTTACAGTGTTTGCTCCACCTGTGTTGTCTATGAACAAATCAAAGACTGTACCTTTTGTCGCATTCAACGCTGCACCCAATAATGTACCTGTTGGGAGTGTTATTGTAGTAGCGGCTGCTGAAGTTGAAGTGATATATCCAGTCAATACTTCTTCTACTGTAGCTGTTGCTGTTGCATTTATTGCAGCGGTAGAAGTGTGATTTAACTTTGGATTATCTAATACTGGTTCAATCAGATTTGTTTTTATGTTTGATGGAATTGCCATAATTTATTTATTCGTTTAGTTGATAATGTTGTAGTCATATTTGATAACTTTTATATGCTTTTTACTGTTACAAGAGCCACAAAGAGGTTGTATGTTTTCTATGTTGTCGCTACCGCCTTTTATCACTGGGATTATGTGGTCTTTAGTTAATTTAACTTCAGATTTCTTACAACAAGGGCAAGTCCAATTATATTGTGCTTGTAGTGTTTCCCATTCTGTTGTGGTATGTGAGCCACCTACTGTTTTAAGTCTAGCGACTCTCATTACACGATAGTAAGGGGTAATTCCACCTTTCCAACTTGGAGAATTTTCTCCTACATATTTCCCAGTCATAACTTTTCGTCTATTTTCACAGAACTCTACTGACCTCTTGTGTCCTCTTGCTTTGTTAGTTTCTGCACTTCTCTTAACCACTTCAGGATTTTTAGGTTTTCCTTTTAAGTTAGTACTGATTTTTAATCGTTGTTCTAAAGAAACTGGAATACCTAATCTACTTGGTGGCCTTTGACCTGTTATACGAGCTTGTTCCTTTGCTTTACAAGAACGAGAGCAATAATTATTTAGAAGTAATTTATTTTTGTTTCTCCTAAAAGAAACTCCACAGATACAAACTAAATTATTGTCGCCTTTTTCTTTTATAGCTTTGCATTGTTTTGAACAATACTTTGCCCTATTAGCTCTGGAAGGAATAATACTAAAAATGTTATCACAGTTGAAACAATTTTTATTTATTTTTAGCTTTATATTCACAGGGTTATTTTATGATTACTCTTGACAATTATGAAACTAATATATCAAATAAACAAGGAACCATTTTACTCCAAGCCTTGTATTTTGAGTCTATTCTTGACTCTAGTCCAATACCTGAAATTTGAGCACCAGATACTACTGGGTTGATAAGAGTTTTCACTTTACCATAAGTAGACTTACAGATACCTACTGCAAATGCTTTCTTAACACCTGCAAGAACGTGTCCTGAAGCGTGTTTTGAAGAACTGTAGTGATACATACCCATCCACTTGAATCCACCATTTACTTGTGAGATACCATCCTTAAGAACCATATCTGCTGTGTTGAATCCTTCTGCTGAAGCAAGAGTTTCAACTAATTCATAGTCAGCTTCACGCCATACTATAAATCCACCGTTACGAGCTAACATATCTCCACCACCAGCTTCGCGGATTTCTCTTTTGATACCTGTGATGATTTTCTTAATGTTAGTTGTAGCAACAGTGATGTTTCCTGCTGAACCACCAATAGACGCATTGTCAAAATTTGTCCATTGTGCGTGTTCTGCTAACATAGCTGTTTCCATTTTTTCGTTAAGCATAACACCTACGTTGTCAGCAACTTCCATCCAATCGGAGAAAGTCTTTTGTGCAAGGTCAGCATCATCTATAACTGGAGCAGAGTACACATAATCTGTGATAGATACTGTGTCATCTGTTGTTTCAACTGCGTAAGGAGTGTAGCCTGTGCCACGAGTTCCTGTACCTACTGTTGCATCTGTTAGGTAAGGATTTCTCCAAATACCTGTGTCTGTGTATTTAACTAAACACACTTCTTTCCAAACTGTTGGAGCAGATAAACGCTCCTGCAATTTGGTCTCATATTCTATCTTAGGTATGATAGCCGTAAAATTTAGTGCAGTATCATTATATCGCTACAATTAAATATGTTATAATTTTGTTAATATTATTTGAGTATATCTTTCTTCAAACAATTCCTCTTTCTGCATAGTTTTAATGTGACAAGGTCTACATAAAGTGATTCCATTATTTATATCATGTCTTAATGCTTTAAAGTTTCTCCAAGGCTTTATGTGGTGAGCTTCTAAATACCCACCCCTTATACCACATTCTTGGCAAGTAAAGTCATCTCTGTGAAATATTGCAGTTCTCCATTCTTTAACTTTGATAAGTCCCCTTATCCTATGGTTTTCAAGTGCTATTGTTCTATCTTTAATCCAAGCGTGGTGTTTTTCTCCTGTCCTCCTTCTCATTACTGCTTTTTGTTTTTCTTTATCTCGTTTTTCAAGATTAGCAAGATTTATTTCAGGATGGCTTTTTGAACTACAAGATTTAGAGCAAAACTTCTTTTTAGGCATAAAGCAATTAGTGACAAAATCTTTCTCGCAGAATAAACAGACTTTAGGTATAGGAGTTAATCCTTTTTTGAATGGTCTTTTCCTTTTAGGGTGTTTCCTGCCTATGTTTATAGACCTGTGCTTGTCTGTTCTTTGATAGACTCCTGATGGCATATTAACACCATTATAACATATTTAATTGTAAATGAACTTCTGATACCACCTGGTTAATCTTTAGTAATTACCAGATTACTTTTGATTATAGAATTGTCCTTTAGATTCGTCTTTTTTAAGGCGAGCATTTACTACTTTAATTCTCATTTCTTGAGGCACTTCCTCTATTGGTTTAGACATCCAGTATTCAACAGAGTCTGTTGTAACACCTGAACGCTTGCTGCCTTTAGGGATAGCTTCAGTAGTTTTATTCAAGTTTCTAAACTTTTCTAGTCTTGCTTTAAAATAATCATTTTCTAACAAGCTATCTAAGTCTTCGCCTGATTTTTTTAGTTCATCTTTAACAAAGTCAAATTCTTTAGAACCTTTAATGCCATTAGCTGTTAAATATGCCTTAGCACCATAATCTAAGTCGTCTGATTTTTTGCTTTCACTCTTTTTTTCTGGCTTATTCTTGTTTCTATCAAGGATAGCTTTATATTTAAGAGCTTCTGCTTTCCAATCTTTGTCATCTTCCTGAGAAGTTTCTAAATCTTGGTTTGTAGTTTCTTCAGAAGTTTCTTCTGTTGATTCTACCTCTTGGTCTTGAGTGTCAAGCTGTTCCAAGTCAGCTGTTTTTTCATCGTTTTCCATAGTGATGTTCTAGTTAGTCCGCTATTTTACAAAGTTGCGGGTTCTTGATTAAGTTAATTATAACTTTTTAATAATAATCTTGTCAAATCTATTCGTAGCTGATAGTCAAATCTGCTGTTCCACCTATCACTGCGTAGAGTCCATTTGAGAAAGTTTCTTCTGTAAAGTCTAGTATTCTCTCTCCTGTAGTTGCTACTGCTGAGAAAGTCATAGTGTTGTGCATAAGTTTTCCGTCAGCACCTGAGCCAGAGGCTAATGTTGCTGCACCCCAAGCATAGTTTCCTAGAGTTTCGGTAGTTGCGATACTATTTCCACTTGTACCAGTTGTTTTAGATACAACTACTTGAGTAGTGTTAGTGTTTGTAGTTGCATAAACTTGTGGGTGTTCGTAAGTTCCAGTTGAGTAGTCAGTTCCAGCCACACCAGAAGCATTTATTGCTTTCTTAACGTTGTCTAGGAATACCGCTTCACTTGTTACCCAAAGGATTTGGTAAGGTACTGCTGTCGCACCTGATGTTTCAGAGAGTTCTATAACTGCTGTATAAGTAATGTCACCTATTGTAATAGTCGCTGCATCACTTGTGACTACTGGGTTAGAGTTTCCTGTACCACCTCCGAATGTTGTATCAGCAAAAGCTGTGTTAGCCATTGTTTCAGTTGTAGCAAGTGCGTTTATAACTGCTACTTCTGCTGCTGTTCCTACTGTCCTTGAAACAAATGTCTGTACTGTGTCTGTGTTGGTTGTAGCGATAAGATAAGGGTGAGCTACTGTACCTGTTGAATACAATGTACCTTCTCCTGTTCCACCATTAACTGCTAGTTTCAAGTTATCAAGCATATTAGCTTCTGCTGTACCTTTCTTTACTTGGTAAGCTATAGCATCTGCTCCATAAGTTTCTGAGAGTTCGTCTACGACTGTGTAAGTTATTGAGCCAAGGGTTACTGTTGCTGCACCTGTTGTTACACCAGCATCTGATGCACCTGTACCGCCTCCTAGAGTAGTGTCAGCCCAAGAACCATTAGTAAATGTTTCTGTGGTTGCTGTTGCGTTTAGTGAAGTTCCAGGCACTCGTCCACGAACTGTAATAGTAGTTGCATCTTTTGCTACTGCTACTACGTCTGGGTGTGCTGCTGTGCCAATATAAGCACCTGCACCACTACCATTGATAGCGTTGTAGAGGTTTGTTAAAAAGGCTTCTGCGTCTTCTCCCATAGCAACGTCATAAGGTTGTGAAGGGATAGCCTTTGCACGATAAACTGTTGTGCCAATTGTAATAGTTTCTCCGTCTACTACTACACCAGAGCTTGTAAAGACAGATACTGCGTGAGTTCCTGCTACCATAGCACCTGATGAAGTTAATTCTGTTTGTCCATGTGAAGCTGGAACACAAGCACCTGAACTTGTTAGAGTTCCTGTTGCCTGAACACCTGCTTCTACTGCATCATAGAGAGCTAATGTTCCTGATGAGTGAGAGTTGATAGTTACTTTTCCAAGTTTTCCAAATCCTCTCGTTATTATTCCACTTTCGGTTATTCTTTTTGTTTGCATTTTGTTATTTTAATTACTAATAATTACGACCTAGACTGCCTCATTGTAAGGACTTTCTATAATTTCCTTACCACTTGTGATTTTACTTAATTCATTGAAGCCATTTTCTAGTGCGTTTACCCCTGCCCACATTCCTCTGATATGTTCTCCTAAAACATTGTCTGGTATTGGGTTATTCGTTGCAAGTGAAGCTAAACTAAAAGCACCATTTTGCAAAGGATTTGGTATAAATCCTTTTTGAACTGTTCCGTGAGTGTATACGCTTGCAAGAATTATCTTCTTAACTGCGTTATACATCTCTTTATCTGCACAAAACTGTTCTATTTTTGTAATTTCTAATTCGTTTAAATTTTCCATTTTATTTTAATTAACTTTTAATATTTTGCTCTTCTGCTAATTCTTTCTCCCCGACAGGAGAAGTTATTTTACCACCTTTTGCTTCAGGTGATTGCTCTACACTTTTAATAATCTGACTAAAGTCTATTGGGTTCATTCCTGATGCTTCTATTAACTGATTAAATGCTTTTCCAAGTCCAGGGATTTGAGCAAATGCTTGAGGATTAGCGATAACCATTGAGATAAGTTTAGATAATTTATCAGCTTCTTTAGCTAGATACTTCTGCTTACCTGCTACGTTGATTTTAACTTTGATAGGAATATTTTTTATTTCTCCTTTAAAGACTTCAAAGAATCCAAGCCCATTTTTAAACATTTCTGTTTTACCATTTACGATATTACCTTTGTAGAATTCTATAAGAGTTTGCTTGTCTTCTTCGGTTACTATTTTACCATCTAATATCATATCTTTGACTTTGTTTTCAGCTTGATTAGTAGCGATTGTTTCAGCTATTTCTGTTATTTCATCAAGTGAAAGCTCGGCAGAGAATTTCTTGTTATTAGACATCTCTTTCATTAAGTAAGGTAAGATAAGTTTAGGGTATAAAGTATCAGCAAAGAATATGGCGATTTTACCTTGTCTGTATTGATGTGTGCCTTCAGAGTTTTGAACGATTAAGTTCTCTAGTGCGAAAGGTGTACCTGATGATGGATTTACACCTAAAGCACCTTCTGAAGCAGAGCCAAGCATACGAGCGTTTGCACCTTGTTTCTCTTGGTTGTTTGTAAACACTTGGACATTTTGTAAGCCCATATCTACACGATTAAGAGATTTACCTTGGTCAGTTTTAAGGATAGTAAACTCTGAAAGTCCATTTACTTTTTGATTAAGGATTGTTGAGCTGTCTGTTTGTAATAGATTTACTACACCGTCCATCATTTTCTTTAACTTTATAGCAGAGTAGTTATTCCATACTTGTGGCTGGAATAGTCTTTCTACGATTGAACGCCCACAAGCTCTACCTTTTGAACGGACATTGTCTACCTTAAAGAAGAAGAAGCTCTCATTTAAAGGTTTATCTTCTCCTTTGTATAGGGTGATACCATTTCTGCCACCTTCTGATGTTGTGTAATAAGAAACATAATGCCTTTGTGGAGTATATTTATACATTTTTCCTTCTTCATCTAGCCAGTATTCAGGCAAACTTCCTACAAGCTCGTAAACTTCTATATATTTACTAGGTGTTTTTGCTTCTTGGTCATTTGCAAGGCTTACTTTCTTTTCTTCATTAGCCATCACAATAGCCATATCAATAGCGTCAGAATCCCATTTACCTTTCATCTCTTGTAAGTCTTGGGGTGTGAATTGATGCCTAATACAAAGCGGCCCTTGTGAAGCATCTGTTTGGTCGCAGAACGCTAAAGTCCTAAGGTCTAATACCTCAGGTTTTACTTCGTTTACGTCTTTTACTATTACTAGGTCATAGATGATAGAAGACTCTACAAACTCATCTATAAAATCATTAAGTTGATTAGTTACAGCCCAGTCAGGGTGGAATTTCTTTACTAAGGTTGATTTGTAGTGTTGTTTTGCGTCATCTACATAAGGCACAATATCTTTTACATCAAAGCCTTCAGCTCTAAAAGCAAAATCTACTATAGGGGTTACTAAATCGTCATAAGGTCTATTATCGTCTTCATTGTTTCCTTTATGGAAATAGCCATTTGCTACGTTGTAACATCTTTCAAGATGTTCATACATATTCCACGACTTAGAGCCAGTCAAAGGAATACGGTCTGTTTTCCATTTATTCTCTTGGGTCTTTATATAATCAAATACATTTTGTGTGTTATCCATTTGGGGTTTTGTTTTCCCCCAGTCTTTCTGTAAGGCATATAATTATTTTGTTAAAATTATCTTTTGGCTTCTATGTATAATGTAATAGTCTGGCTTACCACTACTATCTTTTTGTATTTCTATTTTTTCGTAAGGTTTGGTTTCTCGTAGAAATTTAATTATGTCTTTTTCATTATCGGATAAATTATCCATTTATTCAAGTAATAAATTGTTAATAAATATCTCTAGGTGTGTTTCGCTTAAAAATAACTTCTTACCTTGCATTAAACTTAACCTTCTATCGGTTACTTCCTTTGTTTTGTTGTTTCTGACAATGATAAAAACCTCTGTATAAAGAACTTCAGGTGCTAATTCTAATATTGTTTTGGTAATGTCATCAGTCTGTTTGATAAAAGACAAGCCATTAAATAGCATTGTTAGTTTATATTTTTTTGTTTTACGAGTCGTTTTAGTTTCCACAATTTAATTATATAACTTTTATTTTTGTCAAGCAAGTTTTATACAGCAGGATTGCTTGTTTGTTCTTCTTCGTGGTCTACTGGTTGAAAGTATGGTGGCTTTGCGTGGTGTAGTTGCATAGATAAACTATCAATCACATCATCGTGTTGTCCATTTGGAAACACTCTCATTTCATCTAGTAAATCAAAGTTATCCCCAACTAAGAAAATAGATTTACTTTCCCATCTAGGAATCAAACCTCTTATTCTTAATTCTTTCTGTATACCTCTATGTTTTACTGGGGTGATTGATATAAAGATATTTCTTTTTCTCATTTCATCTTCTAAAAAGGGTTGAATAGCCATTGTAAAGGTTGTTTCTTCTATCCCTATGAACTGTGGGCTATAAGTTTTATAAACAAAGAATAGATGGTCAATCAAATCTTTACTATTTACCTTTAATTTATAAGTCTTTATATACCATTTGTTCCCCCTGTCTACTCGGTTTATAGTTACACCGGTAAAGTCAGCACTTTCTTTTTCACTTACAGCACTGTCAATCGTTATATAACAGTTAGTTTCTTTTTGAGATACTTCATGTTCGGTTATTGGTTGAGCATATTCTCGCTTAAACTCTGCTGACATTTCGTCAATAGGTTTGTTCATCATTTCGTATGAGAACACTAGAGAGCCTAGCTGACGTTGTTTGTCCTCTATTGATACTTTACCTGTTTTATTAGCTTCTTCGTCTGTGAGGGCATATTTAGACTCCCAAGCAGGTTTACCATTCTCTAGTATTACTGGAATGTTTCTTACTCTTATTCCTTTGTCAGTCTTTGCTCTATCTATAAGAAAGTTTATATTTCCATATTCTGTAATATAATTTCCTAGATATAAAAGAAAACCATTCGGAGCTAAACCAGCCATAGCTTCTGTAATATGTTCACGAACCTGCTTTGTGTAAGCCTCACTATCCTTTGTTTTATTAGTTTCTATATCATCAAGTATTAAACAGTCTGGTCTTTGGTTTAAGTGTAACCGACCTCTAACTGATTCTTGTGTGCTGTGAGCTTCAACTCTAACTCCATTTTCACAAACGAAATTGTTAATTCTGTTTTGCTTTATATCATTAATACTCCTTTCTTTACTGAATAGAACACCAAAATCGGCTTGTAAGCGTTTGTTGTTAACCATCTCATAAGCTACATCAAACAATATTCGTTCAGAATTTTCACGGTCGAAAGAATCTATATTTAAATATTTTCTTTTCTTGGTAGCAATAAGCCAAATAACAAATATTTTAGCAATAGAGGTTTTTCCTGATTCTCTGAAAGCAATCCAAACAACTTCTCTTATTTTAGACTCTGATAAATCAAAACAATCTTTAAAAAAAGCATAGTGGTAATCAGCCAATTCATACTTAAAATAACTTTGGAAGTAATATAAAGCGAACAAACCAAAACTATTCTCTGAAAGAAATAGTCTTTCTTTTTTTACTCCTTCAATCATCTTTAATAACGCTCTTTTATTTATTTTGCCTTGATTTTCCTCCATAGTTATCTGTTTTTAAATGGCAATCGTAACATAAAGTCCTGCCATTATTTATATTCCATAATTCTTCACAACTTTCAGATTTTTCTAAAGTATCTATTTTATATTCAATTAGAATAGATACAAAACTTTTTGGATAGTGGTCAGCATTTAATTTACCTCCTTTCTTTAAGCACCAAATACAAGTAAAGCTATCTCTAGTAAATATATCAGAACGCCATTGTCTATATTGAAATGATTGTCTTATTGTTGGTCTTAACTTTGTTCTACCTCCTCTCCAAAGATGTGATAAATCACCTTTTTGTCTATCACTTATTTGTTTTCGGAGTTCTATCGAAGAATATGCTTTTTTATTTGATTGTCCTATCTTCTTTTTATGTTCTTCTGTATGAGGTATACCTTTTCTATTTGGTGGGAATATGCCCTTTGCTTTACGAGTTTTACTCATACTCTCACGAGCTTCCTTTGTATGCTTGTAACCTTTAAGACCTGTTTTTATTCCTGTTTTGTTTTTATTCCAAGGGATATATCCTTTTTTAAAAGCCATATTATTTACCCAATAGTCCTAATAATTCTATTTGTTCTTCCTTAGATATTGTTTCAGGGATTAAGTCTTTACCTCCTTTACCAGTTACTTCTTGTCTTTCACTAAATTTACCACTTGCTAGGTTTTTTAGTGTGAATTTTGTCATATCTGCCCTTATACTTGTGTTTTCTCTGTCCCCGAGGAATTCTGATAAATTGTCAAGAGCTTTTTGCACTAAAACTGAGTCTTCTAATGCTTCATCTAACCACTTTGGGAGTTGTGAAGATATGCTTTCTGAATAGTCCTTACTGAATCCTGCTTTTACCCCTGATTGGGTGTAGTTACCAAATGAATCGCTTTTTGGGTCAAGAAAGTTCTTTAAAAAAGCCTCCTGTTGTGGGTTTAATTCTTTCCAAGTTGCTTTTTCTTTTTTTTCTTCCATTATATAAAATCTTCTAAGAGTGTAATAGTTTCTTTTACTGACTGTTCTTCTTTCTTATCTATGATGTAGAGTTTCTTACTTAGTTCTTTTGTAGATGTTAAACCTACAGCGGAGTTTTTTAAGAAATCCTTTAAGAATTTGATATTATCTTTAATTGTCAGATTTTTGCTCATCTTCTTTCTTTTCTTCTACTGGTGCTTCTTCTTTGTTTGGTACAATTTGTATTGTTTGAGCTACTTGTAAAGTGCAATTATATTCTTTACACAATTCAGTTATTTTTTGATTAAATTCGTCTAGTTTTTCTTTATTCATAAGTATATTATATTATATTCTTAATAAGCACGCAAGTCTTTTTCTATTAAGCTACTTAATAATTGACCATTATTTTGATATAAATCTGTGAGCCATTTCTTTCTATATCCTTTTTTGCATATTTTATCACAAAATTGGCTGTATATAGTTATTGGAGTGTATTCTATTTTACAATTTAAGCATCTTTTATTCATCTGCTTTACACATTATACAGTAATCTACTTCTTCATTCAACTCAAATGATAATAACCCTTCGTTTATTTTAGAAGCGTCTACACTTTTAAATTCTTGGTCTTCTTTTAGTTTTATTATGTGTTTCATAGTTATTTATTCTTTAGTAGGGTTAAAATTTCTTCTTCGTTTGTCATATGTTTTATTTATTTGGGTTAAGTTTATAAGAGACAACACAAGGGACTAATTCAAAATCAGTCCAATTAAAATTCCACTTATGTTCATAACAGGTTTGGTCAAAATACTCTTTGGCTTGATTTTCTGAATAAAATAAATGAGAAGTCCAAGGGGTATCACATCGCTTATTTTTTAACACTAGGAAATTTACCTTCACTTCCTTACTCTTCTTTTGTGATATTTTTTTCATAGTTACTAAAAATCTTTAGTTTTAATTTTATACATTTCTCCATTTTCGCAGTGCCAGACTATCCCCTCTATTCCACAGTCGTTGCCATATTTTGATTTCTGTGCAGGTAGCCAGACTTTTAGTTCCTCGTAAGTTGTAGGCACATTTTCAAATACTGGAGCTTGGTTAAGAGTGAAAAATACAATTCGGTTAGTAGGTAGATTAAGTGGATTCCCTTGTATATTAGTTCCTAGAGCCTCGCCAGACCATTCTCCGTCAGGTAATTGAGATAAATCTGTATTTACCAGGGCATCATTTAGCCACTTATCCTCGGAGCTTATAGCTGTATCTACATACCACGGCTCTATAATTCCTTTATGTTTCTGTATCTTGTCGGGGTTTCGTCTTTTTTCTAGGCGAACACAAGTACCATTACGCACAGTTACTCGTACATTCATACCATCTAGCTTTTCAGTAGCTTTTGCTCTTTGCAATTCAAATTGCAATGGTTCTACAAACACATTTATAACCTTTCCATTTTGTCTCTCAAAAATTGTTTTAATTTTTCTCATACTCTATTCCAGCTTATAGCTGAGTTAATTTATAATGGCTTAATATCCTTTAATCTTTTTTCTACTTCTTTAGTTCCTCCTTTTTAAATTCCATTAGATTCGTTGGGTTCATTTATGGGTTCAATTTTCTTCTTTCGACCGCCTCTTGCCCCGTAATATCGGGCAGAGTAGCAAGTAAGAATCTTCATAATATCTTCGGCTAATTCCTCTTCATACTTCTTTTCTTTAATTTCCACTATCTCAACAATAATCTCTAAATTTCTAAAAATTGCGTCCAAGTATTCATATCCAAATCTTGCCAGCCTATCTTTATATTCGATTAAAATCCGTTCAACTTTCCCCTCAAAACACATCTTAATCAGCTTATGTATTCCTTTTCGTTTTTCGTTTATTCCGCTGGCTATTTCATCTATCATCAAATACTTGTATCCTTTTTCTTCGGCGTGTTTTCTTAATCTGTCTTTTTGTCTTTCAAGGTTTTCTTTTTGTTTGGCGGTAGAACATCTGGCGTAAATTACGGTTAGCCGTTCTTGCTTTTCTTTCTTAACTCCCATATAAGCGTCAAGGTCATCTTCCCTGAATCGTCTGTGTTCACCGCTTGTTTTGAAAGAATTTAGCTTGCCGTTATTTGCTAATGTCTTTAACGAATTTATGCTTATGCCGAGATATTTGCTTGCTTCTGTTATTTTATAAATTTTCATAGGGTTATGTCATTTTCTACTTCATTACCCCAGACATCCCAGCCGTCTCTTTTTTTTCTGGCAAATAATTCTATTCTAGGTTCTGGCGTATTGCTTTCTAAAATCTCATAAAAAATGTTTGGTTTTTTAGAATGTTCTGTTAGTTTTTCAGTAAATAATGTGTGAATAAATTTTCCTGTTTGATTGACTGTAATTCTTCCTTTATAACCATATAAAACAAACTCTGTCTTTCTCTTAAATCCCCAGCAAGGAATCCCGTTAGTTTTGTCCCAAGTAAGTAAACAATGATAGCGGAATCCCCACGCCTTCATAACTTCAAAGGCATCAGGCAAAAAAGTATGTGTCGTCCAAAGGAATAGATTACAGTTATCGTCAGCAAGTCCAGCCACTGGCAACGCACATATAGCCTCTGTTTTCATTTTAGGATATGGTAATATGGCGTTTGGTCTTGCCTTTTTCATTCTCATCTCTCCCAAATTCCAAGGGGGGGTCTGCTAAAATTGTCTTGTATTTCATACGGCAAATTCGCTTATAAGTTTTTCCAACGCTTCAATAAACTCCTCTACTTCTGGTCGTGGAACAACTATCTTGTCTGAAAACTCCACTATTGTTTCGTTCTCGTCTCTGTGTCTTTTTTTAGTTTTTAACATATTGTAATTTTTCTTTAATATCTTTATAACCAGCGCCAAGACCATCATAATATCCTTTGTTTCTCGGATTTTCGTGGTCAAGAACATTCTGTGCCGCCCCTCTTATATTCTCATCTAACTCTAAACTCAAATTGTTCACATAACTTTTAATTTCAAAACGAATCACATTCATAATCGCATTTGCGTATAGTTTTTCTATTTCGCTTCTATCTTCTTTTAACGGTGGGTTCCAGTCCACCAATTTTTCAACCAATGGGTTTATAGAAGATATTGTGATTCCACAAGTGCAATAACTCTCATCTTTTTGGATTTTAGGAATACCAACATTTGAATTTATATTGCAATCTTTTTGGTGTTTCATAGTTTTATCTTAAAAATTTAATATCCTCAAAAACATTTCCAATAATCTTAAAATTACTTTTTAGTGTATTTTTACAAAACTTCCACCCACTTGTTTGTTTAGTCTTGTTATCATTCCAATAAAAAGTGAATCCGCCTTCTTCGTTGTCCCACTTAACTACTCTATGATATGGGTCTTCGTCAGCCATATCTCTTACCGATGTTTGTTCTGTTTCTAAAATATCACCCTCAAAAACGGCAACACCATTCTTGTCTTGTAACCCAGTTGATTGTAATGGAATATATGCGTTTACATTTAGATGACCGATAGTAAGGTTCATCGCAGGAACGCCCTCAAGCATTTCTTTTTTATTCCAATCCCAAAACTTGAATTTAATTGTTCTGTTCATACTTTTTTATCTCTTAATTTATTAACTACTTCCTCTGCCGTATCCATAATCTTCTGTAATTCTTTTATGGATATGACTTTTTCTAATGGCTCAAAAAAGTAAACTTTTTCGCCTTCGACCTCGTAATACTCTTTTGTAATGTTTGTGATTTTCATAATATATCACTCCTTAATTATAAGTTATTTAATAATAAAAAGCAAGTGTTTTTAACCGATTTCTGTGGATATTGTAGGGTTTTTGTAAGCAGTTGCTACCTCGTTCCATATACTTTTTTCATAAGAAGCCTTTTGTTAATTGCCTGACTAGGGCTAACTTCCTACATCTATATTATATTCTTTTCTATAACATACGCAAGTGATAACTGGGGATAACTATTTATCCTTTTTAGCCCACCTTTTAGCCCTTGCTAATACTAGCCTTTCTGCGAATACATCTTTACCGTATTTTTCTCTTTGTGCTTTGTGGCTTAATTTTGCCATAGCACTTGGAGTTAAATTACCTTCAAAGATATTTAGTGCTACTGTTTCTTTTAAGTTTTTTTTAAGTTTTTTATCTGTCATAACTATTCTGTGATTGATTTGTAATATTCAAGTAAAGCGACATACTCATCATAAGCATTTACTGTTTTTTGTTTTTCTAATTCTAACTCTTCCATAAATGCTTTGCCTTCTTCTCGCAACATTCTTTTATAGGCTTCTGCTCCTGCTCCACCTCTGTGGATATTACAGGCGAAACATTGCCACCTTAAAACTTTCATAGAGTATTTTAGATTTGCTCCGAGTACTGATTTTGGATATGGAACGTGTCCGAGCTGACAATTACTTCCTTCAAGTTTTTTAGCTTGGCAAGTGTAACAATCTTTCTTATACCAGAGTGAAGCTATACGTCTGCATTCAATCCATAACTCTCTTTGTATTTTTGAGATAGGTTTTTTGCTTACCTTTTTGAGCTTAGTTCTCTTCATAGGTTTTTGTTCTGATATTGGCTTGCGTTTAAATCCTGTGCGACGCATTTAACTTAAAGTTCCAATTACAAATAAAACAAATGCTACCCACGCAAATACTGCTACTCCTTTTTCATAATTTGTTAAGTCTTTTAATTTAGTCCAGTTTAAATAAACTAAATGTCCCCAAGAATATAACATTGCTAAACCTAATATTTCTAACATCTTTATCCCCTAGTCTTATTTATTGAGCTACTGGGTGGCTCTTAATTTGTTAATTCCAATCTCCTACTAATTTTATATTTTTTGCTAAACTTTCTTTTGGTAAAATTTCTTTTATTTCTTCTAAAGTGAATCCTGCAATTCCTGTTCCTATTGGAGTCAAAAGATATTCTTTGTCTGGGTTTTGTTTTGCTTCTTCGCTTAAGGTATAAAGTTGTTGCTGGATAAAAGATAAAGAAACTTTTTTAAAATTCTCATCTAGTGTTGCTATTGCATAACTTTGACCTTGTAAACCTTGACCTTGATTTTCTATTGCTCCGAAACTTTCTACTGCTTGTCTGGCACTACCACCTAAATGTTTACCTGCCATATTGCTACCGAAGACAAATATCTGATTTTCTTTTAAAGTTTTAATATTCATCTTTTGGTAATTCTCTTAATACTTTAATTTTACTTGTTCTAATTCTACCGTCGCAATCTTCTGAAACTACTATATCTTTTATGTCAGTTTCACATTCTAGGATTGCTAAGTCTTCCCAGTTTTTACCAAATAATCTAGCCCAATTAAGATGTGATAAATGTATTCCTGCTGAACAGGACTCTGATTTGTTTTTGTCGCAATTTTCTTCTTTTGTTTCTCCTATTGTATAAGTAAAAGAATTGTTATAGTCTGAAAAATATACGTCATCTCTTTTGTGTACTGCTTTGTATAGAATTGCTTTTTTACCTTTAGTTTCTACTGGATAAAGTTTAGAGTACATTTTGAATGTTGTATCTTCTTTGATTGTTTTTTTGATTTGCACAAAAGTTACATCTGCTCCTAATTCTAAATCAATTTTACCTGTACCAATTTGTCTTATTAAGTTCATACCTTTTGCTATGACTTTTTTTGCTGAATAAAGTAATACAAGTGAAGCAAGACCAGTCATCAGAAGAATTGTTGCGTTGTCATAGACAGACTCAATTGTTGCGTTGTCATAGACAGACTTAATTGTTGCGTTGCCAGAGACAGACTTAATTGTTGCGTTGTCATAGACAGACTTAATTGTTGCGTTGTCAGAGACAGACTTAATTGTTGCGTTGTCAGAGACAGACTTAATTGTTGCGTTGCCAGAGACAGACTTAATTGTTGCGTTGTCAGAGACAACTATATACGCTTCTATAAAAGAATACTTAATACTTATAGCTTCTTTTGTATTTTTAATTTCTACTCTACCTTTATAATTTAATGGAATTGTATCAAATTCTTTTTGGGTAGTTATTATTAGCTCACTTAGTAATTTTTTGTTAAACATTTTTGTTTTAATTAATTAATAATCTAATTTGAGATATACCCAAGTTCGAATTTTGAAGGTACTACCACTTCCATTTCTGCACATTTTTCTAAGGTGTATGAAATAAGCTCGGACATTTCTTGTTTCGGTAGCCTTGCATTATTTGCTACGCTTTTTCTTACTTCAATTATGTCTTTACCTAATTTTAACTTTTTTGTGCCAAATTTCAATCTCATTATTGCGTCGTGTAATTCTTCATCATCGTAGTCTGTGTGTTCGGCTAGGAGTCCTATCAAGACAAAGTAGTATCTAAGTTGCTGTTCTGACCTTGTTGGCTTTTTTAACTTTACTTCTATTGTGCCTATGTCTCCGTCTTTCGTGTGTTTGTTAAGGTAGTGCTGATAGTAGGCTCTTGAGCTTAATACTAGGGTTTTAATTCCTTGTACTATGGCTATCTTAAATGTGAAGTTATTTGTGGTTAATTTTGGCATAATGATAGTTATATCGTTCTTGGGGGGTTAAAGTGGCTTATAGCTCAATTTTGCCCCAAATAAAGCTATCTACAGGTCTATTCTAACTCCAATTCTATACCTACTTCTTTTAAATCTTCTTCGGCTACAATTACCCAACCTTTTCTAGTCTTTGAGTTATCGTTTGCATCTACCCAACTTTTAGACATTTGACAAGAAACATAATCTCGACCGTTTTTATCTTGTTTCTTCCAACCACTAGCTACTTCTATCCATTCTTCGCCTAACCTTGCTGATATTCTTCTGTCAGGGGCTTTGTCTGATTTTTTATTTTGGTTTATTGTTATTGTAAAATTTCTTATTGCTTTCATAATTATACTTCTTCGTTATCTGCTAAAGGGTCACGACCTGCTTCAAAATCTGCTTTGTTTTTTGCTTGGTATGACGCTGTCTTGCTGACCTTTTTTAGTACTGGCATATCACTTGAATGAGTTGAGTCTGTATCAAAGTCTTCTCCTTTAGTGATTAAGAATAAATCTAGTAAAGTATTTTTAAGGGCGTATGTTGTAGCTTTACCTGCTCCTTTGTCTTGACTGTCTACTCCGTGTCCATAACCTGCTAACTCAATACTTTCTCCACTTTCTTGATGCACTAATAAATATTTAGTTGTTGCTTCTGTGAAGATAGATTGTTTAGATTTCATTCCACCTTTGTAAGCGTCTGCTTCTTCCCATCTATCTACTTGAGTTTTAGCTTCTACACTTACAGGTAAAATTACTAAACCTTGTTTTATCATTTCAGGGCGTAGTGTGTTTCTTACAACACTATCTGAAACTGCTTTGTAAGATGAGCCACCAGTTCCTACACTCATTGATTTTTCTATTGCTGTAATTTCTTTTGAAACTTTCAGTATAGCTTCGGTTATATTTTTTAATTCCATAAATCAATTATTATTTTTATAAACAAGTATCCTGCTCCGACATAAGCGAATACTTCTGCTATTATCCATTTGTTTTTGTAAAGTGTTTTCATTTTATTTTTCTAATTCTTCTAATAATAAATCTATGCTTGGAATAAAACCTTGTGCTTCTAATTCTTTTGATTTGTTTCTTATCCAGTCTGCTATTACGGGAGCAAACATTTCCCAAAGTTTATTATTCATCATCTTGGTCTTCGTTAGTTTCTTCTTCTGGTAGAGAGAAATCCGACTCATTTCCCTCTAATTGCATATCTAATAAATAATCTTCGTTGTAATCTTTTGTCATACTTTTTTTTAATTACTTTGTTCGTGACTAGCGAACTTATATTTATATCTTAACAAATGCGTATGTGAGAGTCAAGGAATTATGTGGATAACTATTTAAGTAAATTATTGTAAGTTTTCTTACTTATTCTATAACCTTTAGCTTGGTCATTTTTATATACTGCCCTATGCGACCAGCCATCAAATTCTATTCTTTTTACTTCTGTGATTTTAGAGTAGTCTTCATTCCAAATATATTTTCTTTTGTGGCGTTTACCTAGATATGTTTTTTCTAGTATCAGTTCGCCGTCTATTACTTTTTGTATTATTTCGCTTTCTTTCATTTTGCTTTCTTACTATCTAATAATCTTGCGTTTCTTTTAAACATTTCTCGTATTTCTGTTCTTTGGTCTGGTGTCATCTGATTGTAAAGTTTTAGCATAAAGTCTTGTGAGCTTTTTACTTCTCGGTTCATTATTATTTTTGAGAGTCTTTGTGGGTTTATTTTCATAGTCTTTTTAATTTATCTTTTAATCTATTTGAACTCCCAATGAAAAATCTTGCGTGGTCTTTAAAAGAGTCGTCTTTAAATTTCAAATAAAGTTCCAAACTTCTTTTAGCTAAAACTAAAGTTTGTTCTTTCCAAAAAAGTAGTGATTCTTTTTCTTTATTTATCTGAAAAGTATTCATCGTTTTCTAAATCTTGTTCTGCATCAGTTTTCCACTCTTGCTCTAGGAAGTGTCCGTTCTCATATATCATTTTAACATTTCCTGTCTTTCCTGTCCTTCTATTCGCTTGAACTGAAACATTTACATTATTTGTAATTACGACCTCTCCTTTTTGTCTTTTGGTTTCTCTCCAAAGAAGAATAACTGTATCTGCTTCTTGAGCAATAGATGAGCTACCTTTCAAATCTTCTAAAGTTGGTTGTGTATCCATTTTTGCTTTTGTAAGGTGACAGATAAGAAAGATAACTATATTCCATTTTTTAGCTATGGCTTTCAAATCTCGCATTGTTTGTCCTATTCTCAAGTGGTGGTCGTCAGACGACATTTTTACAATGAAGTCGAGCTGGTCTATGAAAACAATTTTAGAATCATACTTCGCTATACTTTCTACTATTTTACTTTCTATCCAGTCTATCGCACTGCCTTTCATATTTTCTGGTGCAAATGCTTTAGGTGTTTCTTCGCCTCTCTCTAGAAACTTTGTAATAAGTTCTTCGGCACTTTCCTCAAAAGGAAACCATAAAGGATTTAGTTCTTTCATACGACAAGTTAAGTCCATACAGAACTGTGTTTTACCAGATTTAGTCAAAGCAGAAATAACTACGAGTTGTTGTTGGCGAAAACCTTTTAAGAGTTCATCTAGTCCAGAAAATCCTGACATAAACTTTGGCTCATCTTTTCGTAGTTTTATTTTCTCGGCAATTTTATCGAAAGAGATGACTTGGTCTTCTCCACGATACACACTAGCTATTTCTTTTAATCTATCAAGACTTTCAACCTGCTCTTGTGCTTTTTGAGTAGTTCGTATCTCGTTCTCTAGTTTTTTAATTAGTTGTTCTATATCCATTTTATTTATATTTTACTTTAAAGCTGTTAATGTTATCTTTCCCTAAACACCAAGATAGTTTAGACTTGTCTTCTTTTTTTGTTTTTTCGTTTGCAAACCAGTCTTGGTATATTTTTTCAATTCCTTTAGGTTTTAATTTGTGAGTGTTTATTGCATTTAGAACTATAAAATAGCTTTTAGGTGTGGTTATCTTTACTCCTAACTCTTCGGTAGCCATTTTATCGAACAATAAAGCTAGCTTAATTACATCATCTCGCTTATTAGATTTAGGTCTTTCTTCTATTTCTTCTTGTGTATCATAATTGATTGTTTTCATATCTTTTTTATTAGTTTTTAATGGTAAACCTTTTTCTTTAGAAAAAGTGGGTTTGTCTTTTGTATATGTCTTGTGTCTTTTGTGTGTTAAGGTGTCTTTACCGATATTGGTTAAGGTGTCTTTACTAGTAGTGTCTTTATATTTAACTAGTAAAGGTGTCTTTACTACCCACTGCTCCCAGTCTTTATTCAACCAAAATTCAAACTTTTCTGATTTATACACTAATTTCTTAATAACTAGATTTTTCAAGGACTTTACGACTGTTGGTCTTGATAAGCCTGTCCCTTTTTCAAATTGTGAAAGACTTATCCAATCTTTCTTTTTGTTAAATCCGTATGTTTTTGTGACTATAAATAATAAAATCTGAAACTCTGCACCTAGTAAAGGTGTCTTAACTAGGTGTTGTGCTATTTCGTTAGCTATCCTTAAGTAGCCATTTTCTAATTGAGGGTTTGCCATAAAAATGCAAGCAAAAGGGAGCTACCTACTGGAGATAGCTTTTGACGGCTAAATAGGTAACTCCCTGTTGCTAACAATATTGTTAATCTCGCTATCTCCATACTTTAATTATCGCACTTCCAAAAAACAATGCAAGTCTATCAAACTGTGGATAACTCCGATAAAAAGAAGCTCTCCGAAAAGAGCTTCAATGGCTTTGGGATAGCCTCTAGAAAGTATTTACAGAAGAATAACTATCTCTATATTCTTTAACAGCAATATTATATGCTATAGCTCCTTCCTCTTTGGTTTTAAAATATCCTAAATGTATCCATTTTTTATTTACTGTGATATATGCTCTCCAAGTCTTACTCCTCATTCTTGTTGTTTTAGCTACTCCAACTAATCTTTTATGATTTTTATTCCAACTATTTTCTGCATTAGTGCAAATCCTTAAATTACTTTTTCTGTTATCTAAAGGATTGTGATTTATGTGGTCAACATACTCTCCTTTTTGTGCATTCATAACATACCTATGCAAGTAAACACCATCGCTTTTTGACTCTGAAACATATCCGTTTTTTTGAAGTCTCCAATTTTTCTTACTTACTAATTCTAAATCCTCATCATCTATCATTGAAAACTTATTTACACTAAACTTTCCACTTAATTTTATTCATAAATATAAAAGTGGAATCCCCGCCTTGTAAGTAGGAACTCCACTTTGATTACAAGACTAATAATAGTTTTATTATACCATAAAAAAGAAGCCAAGCCTAACTTAGCTTCTTCGGTTGGGATGACCTCACTTTAAAAACAGTTCTACTATACTAAAGTAAAAAGTTACAGGCATTTGTTCCCTTTGAGGAATTAGCCTTTCAAGCATACTGTGACAATCGCTACAGATTAACAAGATTTGTTTGTTATTTTGCCTGCCGAAAAAACGGACAGGTCTGTAATGATGCCGAGTGAGGAGAGTGTGTTCTTTGCATTTAGGGCAAATACCTTCTCGTGGACGAACTTTCCCAATTTTCGCAGTTTTCATCGCATTAGGTTTTAAATGAGCAAAAAGTTTATCTATTTAATTATACCAAAAAGACACACCTTAGGGAAAGTGTGCCTGTGGATTGAGTAGTCCGCTCAATTAGTTTGAAACTGCGGTGAAAAATATAAAGCCGCATTATTGAAAGTTTATCACAAAAAGTAGCCCCTGTCGATAGAGCTATATTTTGGTTGTCTAGAAGTTTGAGTGTATTCTGTATGAAAATATTTATTGTATTATTTAATTCTTTCACATCTTGCGATGGTAGAGCAAACAAAGTACATATTTTGTAGTACTTGGCAACTTCTTGGCTACCTAAATAAATTATACAACACATTCTTTAGAACAACTGTGGATAACTATTCGTATTTACTTTTTTTTATTAAGTCTTCTATGATACTTTCATCATAATTGTGCCTAAAGAAAAGTCCTAGACCTAAGATAGTAATCTCAGCTTCAAAACCACCTGTCATCTTGGAGTTTTCAAAGTATATATTTATGAAAGTGAAAGAGTACCAATTCCATTTTACTTTTCTACTTAATTGTTTCCACTCATTTCTAAGCGTGATGTAAGTTCCATCATTGAACCATAAGTAATAACCGCCTCCGTGTTTATCTAGTTTTAGTTTTATCATATTTATATTATATACTAAGCAAAACAAAAGCCCACTATTTCTAGCGAGCTTATTGCTATTTACATTTAGCTGTGTATGTTTTACCCATAAGACGAGAGTAGAAAGTATATTCTCCACCTTTCTTATGAGCCACAAATGTTGTCCATTGATTTGCATAACCTTTAGAGAAAGCGAACGACATCATCTTAATTTGGTCATAGGTCGAAACATAGTTCAAGGTTTCATTATATTCCTTTTCGTATGCTATGAGCCAGTAGTCAAATGTCTTCTTATGTATGCCTGTTACGCCTTGTCCGTGTCCTCCGTCGTGTTGTAAATCTTTACCTCCACTTTCGCACCATATTATCTTTTTAATCAAGTTCGGGTCTTGGTTGAAAGTCGGTGCTATGTTTTCTATCATTTCAATAACAGATAAGTCCTTATTTGAGATAGTCGGACTTGTGACTATGTCTTCTGCTATTAAATCTTTAGGAAACAGAAAGACTATAAGTAGAATTGCTATTAAAAGCAAGTGTACTAATACTATTTTTTTATAAGTCATATTATGCCCCTACTAAGCTAGGGCGAGCTTTTACTTTCCGTACGTTTGACTTGGATTTGCTTTAAAGTAAGAAGCAAACACACTTAAGATAGCTTGCAGAGCAATAAAAGCGTCTGGTGCTAAAAATGGTTCTAGCGCTTGCATACCACTTGCGATAAACATTACAAATATAGTCCAAAAAGTACGTGATTTAAAAATCTTCATATTTAGTTTTAATGAGCCGTAGCTCGTTAATTATAATCGTCTTGCGACTAAGTCCATTATACCATTTTTAGGGGATAAGATAGGGGGTTATGTGGATAACTATTGTATGTCAAGTATGAAAGGTTTTTTACCCATAACTGCATTAAATCTATTTATTGTAGTTTGAGAATTAAAAATATCTGCTGATTTGTCGTGATTTAAATCTCCATAATGTGTGCCTAATGCAATACAGCCATTTAATTGAAAAAACATATTAGCTCCGTGAAAGCGTATTCCTGACCTATTAGGCACGTTCATAACTTCATAGGTATATTTCATAAATCTAGGAGAAAAAGTCCAGCGACACTCATAGCGTCCTTTTGGTATACAACTTATATTTTTTGCGTTATCTTTCCAAGCTCTTTCTAAAGTCTTGCAAGTAAAGCCATCTGCTATAATATCCCCTAATTGCTGATTACTATCGCTGTAGGCTCGTTTTAGGACAACCACAGGTATATCTGAGTCGTACTTAATGGCGTTTAGTTGTGGTAAAAACTTCTTATAGTTCTCCCAAGTACGCATCCAATTACTCTCTGGATTGTCAGGGAAGTTATTTAAATGGTAAGGTAACCAAAATGGGGGATTCCCTACTGGGGTATA
This sequence comes from Candidatus Altimarinota bacterium, assembly GCA_021734745.1. Classification (GTDB taxonomy): domain Bacteria; phylum Patescibacteriota; class Minisyncoccia; order Phycocordibacterales; family UBA5272; genus UBA11704. The sequence goes on from JAIPIK010000011.1 coordinate 32,168, forward strand.
ATCCATAAAATCTTTAGGAGTTCTGTCGCCTATGATTAGGTTTATGTAATGTCCTATAAGGTGCATAAGCTCGTGTCCTGCGTAGTGGTTTTCGTTGCCATCTAGCCTAACAGAAGCCCAAAATGTTTTACTATTAAGTGGAGTGTGGTGTGCATAGCCACCTGTATTTTTCATTTCAGGATAGTAGCCAGGGTAGTAGCCATAGAGTATAAAAGTGTACTCGTATTTTTTGTAATTTGCATTTAAATAATTGTGTATGTCTGGAGTGTGGAACTCTCCGTTCTCATTTTTGTATAAGAACTTTAACGGAAACTTCACATCCAATGAAGCGTGTTCTATTTCTATATTTAATCCCTTATCAGTAAACCACTTAAGATTTAACTGGGGTATGTTTATTGCAAGTATTTTCATTATCCTTCACAACTTAAGCAAACATTATCTTCACCAGCTTCTTTTGAAACGTGGTTATTATATCCACACTTTTGGTCGCACTCTTCAAAAAACTTATCACACAAATCTCTTTTTGTATCCATTATTTAATTCCATCCCCCTTGCTCTTTTTCTTCTTGAGTCAAAGGTCTTACTAATAATTCGCCGTCTTCTAACCTTTCAACGACATAAAACTCTTTTTTAACATTGTCCCATTTTATTTGTTTCATTTTATCCATTTAAAGAAAGCGTATACCATACCTATAGCGACTCCTATAGTACTAACTGCTTTTAATACCACTATACCTACTGTACCAAAGTTCATAGCTTTTGTCCCTGCGTCTAAGACTGGTATTGCTTTTTCTTTCCATTTTAAATCTTCTACGATGTAAGCATCTATTTTTATGTCTAGGTTTTTTATCTTCCCATTGACGTGTTTGTTTATTGCCTTTTCAATAGGTTCTTCCATTTTATGAAGTATCATATCTACAAGCCCAGAGGTTTCTTGTTTACCTGACTGAACTGCTTTGGCTATTATGTCTTCAAAATGTTTTGTCTGTGCTTCGTTCATTAGTTGATAAATTATATGGTTGTTAAGTTTTGCATAGTTAGTTTGTAAGGGGGTTAGGCTGTGTTTGGTTTTAATACCCATATTCTGATGTTTGCATTTGTTCCACCGTCCAGTAATAAAGTTAATGAAGTTACATTTGTTTGAGAAGACTGAAATCCATTAAAAGTAAAATTTTGGAAATATCCATCATTCGCCGATGTTGCAAATCCTCCACCTAGCCCAGTAATATTTGGTCTTTCTGTTCCACCTGTAGCCCCTGTTTTAAATGTTACATCTCCTAAATCAATAAGGTTATTTCCGTCTGCATCAATTTCAGAAGTCCAGGGGGTTTGAGAACCAGCACTAGGAGTAGTCATATCAAAAACCTTAGTCGTAGAATTAAACACTGGTATTTTACCATTGTCTGCACTGTCGTCTATGTTGATTGTACTTATTACTCTATTTATAGCCATTTTATTTTCTCTTATTTATAATTGCTTCTTCTACGCTTGGGAGCATTACAGAATAAATTGCATATCTTGCACGATTATCATCTATCCTTGATTGTAATTCTATGTATTCTCTCTCTATGTTTTCTATTATGCCTTTTATATCTTCTGGCTCATAGTCTTTTACTACGTTTGGCACTGATTTTGTTATTCTTATTTTATTGTTTAGTATTTCGTATTCCATATTATGCTACATTCCAAGTTCCTACTAAAGAAGTAGCCACCCAGTCTGTTGAGTTAATTGCTGTTAATGTTATTGACGAGCCTATTGTTATTGATTCTGCATATCCTGCTGATGAAGAAGCTACCCCATTTATTTGTATTATATCACTTGTATTAGCTGTTATACGAATACCATCTGCATCATCTACATAAAATGTATAAGTAAGTCCTGCTACTGCTGTGGGTAAAGTGTGATAGTTTTGTGCTGTCGCTCCTTCATTTGTGAATACTTTTCTTGATTCTGCTGCTGTGATTATGTTAGGTGAAGCTGACACTGCTGTATTTGCTTCTACTAAATATCTAACAGTTGATAGTTCTGCATTTGCTGACAAAGTAAGAGCGTCTGTTAGAGTGCCACTTCTCGTAAGTTGTATAACATATTGAGCTGACTCACTTGAAGCTGTTGCTGTAGTCCAAGTAAATTCCTCAGTCCCTGCTACCCTGTTTGTACCTGATGCATTTTCAAGCTCGTATTCTACTCCTATTCCAAAGTTAGTTGTTGCTGCTCCGCTTGTGATGTGTGATAAGCGTTGTGCATAAGTGACGGAATTTGTACCTGAGTCAGATACTTCTGCGTGGAGTAAGCGGTCTGGAGCTGTGGTACCGATGCCGACGAGGCCAGAGAAATATCCTGTTCCTGCAACTTGAAGGGTATTCCCATTATCAGAAGAGCTTCCAATTAAGACATTTCCTCCTTTCAAGTAAGAAACCCCGTTTGTATTCAAAACTAAATTTGTAGTTCCAGCTGAGTTCGCTCCATATATTGATAAGTGACTATTTGTATCTTGATATATTTTAATAAATCCACTTCCCGTGCTAGGTATAAAGTTAGAAAAATAAGAACTTGTTCCCCCAGATTTAACCTCCAACTTCGCCCCCGGAGCCGTCGTCCCGATGCCCACCCTCTCATTCGTCTCATCAAGATAAAGCAATGTATTGTTATCTGAACTTTCAAATTCTACTGGTACTCCTGCTGACATCGTGTAGAGTGATTTCGTCGCATCGTCTGATAGTGCAGATACTCCGGCTAGTGTGTATGCTGTGCCTGATGCTAATGTTTGTATTTTGTCATAAAGTGCATTCTTTGTAGGTACTTCTAGTGAAGCATCCCAGCCTACTCCGTAGACTTCGTCTGGTACAGAGACATCTCCTGCGAAAGTAGCTTCTCCTGTACTTAACACTGTGAGTCCTGCTGTCAATGTCCCCGCTTTAATCAATTTCAAAGTATATGTCGCATCTTCTGTCGCATCCGTTGCATCACTCCAAGTAATCTCTTGTGTACCTGCTACCCTGTTTGTGTTTGATGCATTTTCAAGTTCGTACTCTGTGCCTGTACCAAAAGATGCGGCGACTGTGCCAGATGTTATATGTGAAAGTCTTTGTGCATAGGTGACGGCGTTGGTGACGGCGTCAGATACTTCTGCGTGGAGTAGACGATCTGGAGTATCTGTCCCAATCCCCACTTGTCCGCGAAGTCTTGTAAGTGCTATTGAACTATTTCCCAATACAACAGAATTACTTCCAAGCCCAGTCGCATTGTACCCTATTACTATTTCGTTTTGGTCGTTATCTGCAAGAGCCTTTGTGTCGGCTCCCAAAAATACATTGTAGTCTCCTGTCGTGTTAGCAGTTGTGCCGTCGGCAATAAATCTACCTGCTTGATACCCGTTTGCTGTGTTGTAAACTCCCGTGGTGTTTGAGAAGAGGGCTTCATACCCGTTAGCTGTGTTGTAAGCCCCCGTGGTGTTGGAGTAGAGGGATTGATACCCATTTGCTGTGTTGTAAGCCCCCGTGGTGTTGGAGTAGAGGGCTGTATACCCAAAAGCAGAATTACGGTTACTCGTTAAATCATCATTTAAGCCAGCCTCAAAACCAAAGAAGGTACTTTCGCCCAACCCTGTTTGGTATACCCTGTTGTTAAACGTGGATATTCCGTTGTCTTTAATTTCCAACGCGTCCGTCCCCACAGAGTTCGCCACCCTGAACGCAGTTGTGGCAGA
>JAIPIK010000012.1 GCA_021734745.1 Candidatus Altimarinota bacterium
CTGCTCAAATACTGACTCTGAGAGCTATCGAACATGAGGGAGTTCGTAAGACCCTCAGTGGTGAATGTACTGTCTTCTGAGTATGCAGTACCGTATGAGTTAGTTGCATAACCTCTGAAGTAGTATGTAGTAGAAGTAGCTAGCCCTGTTATAGATTGAGTGTATGTTCCTGTGGCTGTACCACCTTCTGCTGTACAGTTAGTAGTAGGAGATGGGGATATTCCGTAGCAGATACCACGGGCAGTTACGGATGAACTACCTATTGATTCTAGTGTGGCACCAAGAGTTGCCCCGGTACTCGCAATGGAGACCACTGTTGATGTTGAAACAATTGGATATGGATTGACGTAAGAGATAACTACATGACCTCGATAGCCAGAGGCGTTAACTCCACCACCATAAGCAACACTACTTCCTGGATAATCCGAATCTCCAGTGTTCGGTGGTGTCTGACCTGAGGCTTGAGTATTGGTTATATTTGTCGAACCAGAAATAATATAACTTGAGCCTCCACCTCCTCCTTGGTAAAAGCTTCCACCGTTAACAGTTCCTCCTCCACCTCCACCGTAATATCCAGCACCACCATAACCACCTCCTTGAGAGTAACTACCTCCTGGAGCTCCACCGGTCAAAGCACTTCCAGCTGCGCCGCCATATACTCCACCTGCTCCACCCGCAACCTGTGTTCCACCACCACCTCCACTTGTAGCGGCGGCACCAGTTGAACCTCCTCCTGCACCACCATTACCATTATTCCATGTCCCACCTGAACCCCCTGAACCAACGACGACCAGAGAGTTGCCGTGTGTAACTGAACCCAAAAATATTCCCGTTAAACCACCTGAAGTGGCTGGTGTTCCAGCTGCTCCACCTGTACCAACTTTAATTTGTAAAGTATTACCAGCAGTTACAGAAACATCTGCTTTAACATAACCGCCGCCGCCGGCTGCAGTTCCTCCAAATGGAGTGTAGGTGTTACTACCTCCACCCGCTCCCCAAGCTTTAACTGTAATACTAGTAACACCACTAGGTACAACGAAGGAAGAATCTGAAGTATATGTGAGAGTTGTGGTCGCCGAAACAAATGCAAAATTTAACAAAAAATACAAAAAAATAAAATGTAGACACACAACCCTTCTCATTAATTTACTCAAAAGAGTTTTCCCTGATACAGCCGTATTCATACTAGTAATTATACTAGTATATATACATATGGAAGTGTGGATAACCTTTATTTTACAATGGTTATCTAACTTACTATGAGTTATAACTGCACATATATTAAACTATCTGTATTGGGAAATACTTTGAATGCGTTTAAATTTAAAGGTAGTCCAAAACTGATAACAGAAGCCTTCTGGTGAAGTTTTTCCGCACTTGAGTAATTGAAAAATATAATAATGTATATGATTCTCTAGTAACATTCAAAACAAAACATAAAATATGACAAAGTTCGATTTATATGTTATTCTGTAAACATCTGGCCGTAGGGCCATTTATTATTGGATAGCAAACTTAATCAATAATGATGTCCTACCCTGACGAATATAATATATGGCAGTAGAAAAACAAATCCCAGCTGGAGGTGAAGTCGTTCTTCGTTTTGAAGATGTTACCTTCAATTATAGTGAAAATAAACCGATACTCTTCGAGACTAATTTTGTCGTACGTAAAGGAATAAAATTAACTTTGATGGGTCCAAACGGTGCTGGTAAGTCTACACTCTTTTCATTAATCATGGGTGAGCGTCATACTGAAGAAGGTAGAGTGATTGTGGGTCAAGGTCTTCGTATCGCTCTTGCGAAGCAATTTATTTCTCATACACAATGGAGTCTTACTGTTCGAGAATTTTTGGAATTGGCTTTTGATGAAAAAATTTATGATATAGATAAAAGAGCACAAAACGTTTTTAAGACAGTTGAATTAAATGTTCCTCTTGATAAAGTTATTAAGGACTTATCAGGTGGTCAAAAAGGTAGACTACTCATTGCTCAAGCACTCATCCAAGAACCAGATATACTTTTACTTGATGAGCCAACTAACAATTTAGATAAAGCAGGTATACAACTTCTCACTGACTTCATGAAGTCATATGACAAAACTGTAATTGTTATTTCCCATGATGCAAATTTCCTGAACGCATTCACGCATGGTGTTGTATATATTAATACTCAGACATATCAACTTGAACAGTATGTTGGTAACTATTTTAAAGTAGTAGAAGATATAAAAAGACAAGTTGAAAGAGCGGAAAGAGCAAATGCACAACTTGAAAAAGAAATACAAAGTAACAAAGATAAAGTAAACTTCTTCGCACTTAAAGGAGGTAAGATGCGTAAGCTTGCTTCGAAGTTACGTGATGAAGTTGAGGAGCTAGAAGATAGTAAAGTAGATGTAAGAAAAGAAGACAGGACAATTAAACCATTTGATATTAAGTGTCAGGAGGATATTGGTAGTGTTATTGTTACTTTCAACTCTGTTGAAGTTCTACATGACGGAAAACCTGTAAAAAGAAAAGTTAACATAGAGCTTCGTAAAGGAGATAAGCTACATATAACTGGACCAAATGGAATTGGTAAGACTACCCTATTGGAAAAGATGGCAAAGCGAGCTGAGAAAGGTGTAGAAATACAAGATGGAATTATTGTTGGATACTATCGTCAAGATTTTTCAACATTAGATTTCGAAAAGTCGTCTTATCAAGAACTGGCAAAAGTATTAAAAAGATTGGATGACCAACTTTTAAGAAGAGTAGCTGCGAGTATGTTACTTGGCGCTGAACAGTTAGCTACAAAAATTGGACTACTCTCGGAAGGTCAAAAAGGATTGCTCATGTTCGCATATTTACGTCTATTACAACCAGGACTACTTATACTTGATGAACCAACTAACCATATCAACTTTAGACATATTCCTGTTATTGCTGAAGCTTTAAAAAAATATGAAGGTCCTATGATTATAGTTTCTCACGTTCATGAATTTGTTAAAGATATAGGAGTAACTCAAACTCTTGATTTAGGAAAACTGTAGATTAAAAAGGTCTAATTAACCTAATTTCTAAGGTCTAACTGAAGATAGTGCTCAATTTCATTAGGTTAATTAGAAATTAGGCCTTAGGAATTACCTTTTGCTATTGACTTTTACGTACTAAATATGGTAGTATAAAGAGATAAGCAACTCCACGTTTTACACTTGTGTTAATGTGCGCTAGGGCTTAGCTTAACAATTAGTTTCTAAACATAAATGAATTCAAAACTTTACATAGGTGGTATACCTTACACTTCTACTAACGATGATCTAAAAGAACACTTCGGCGCAGCCGGAACTGTTGTTTCAGCTCAAATCATAATCGACAAGATGACAAATCGTTCAAAGGGCTTCGGCTTCGTTGAAATGTCATCTGACGAAGAAGCAGAAAAAGCTATCGCCATGTTCCACGATCAGGAATTCCAAGGACGTCGTCTTACAGTAAATGTAGCTCGTCCACTCGCACCTCGCGAGGATCGTCCACGTCGTACTTTCTAATTTCGATTAGAAAGTCACAAAAGAAAAAACACTTCGCAAGAAGTGTTTTTTCTTTTATCTATACCTCAACTACTAATTCCTATAAAAATATCTAGGCCTTGCCTAGATATCTTTAGCATTACGTTGATATTATTTATATGTAACTAATAATTTCTAAGTCTTTCACTCTTATCATGAGAGCGAATCTTCTCATGAACCTTTGCTTCAATCTGACGAATACGTTCACGAGTAACACCGAACTCTGCTCCTACTTCTTCAAGTGTATGCATGACACCGTCGAATTCCCCTAGTCCATTTCTCATTTCGACAATTTTTCTTTCTTTTGGAGAAAGGTCATCTAATATCTCATTAATCTGATCAGCAAGAATTCTATGTGAAGCCTCTTGATCAGGAGAAAGAATTTTATCATCTGCGATAAACTCACCAAGTGTAGATTTATCATCATCATCTCCGATAGGCTTCTCTAGAGAAACAGTATCTTGATTAATGTTTTCAATGACATGAATTTTTTCTACATCAACATTCATCTCAACTGCAATTTCTTCTGCAAGTGGGTCACGGCCAAGGTCTTGTGATAGACGTCTAACGACTTGTTTATACTTAGCAATTGTTTCAACCATGTGAACTGGAATACGAATAGTCCTAGATTGATCAGCTAACGCACGTGTAATTGCTTGTCTAATCCACCATGTAGCATATGTAGAAAACTTAAAACCTTTATTCCAATCAAACTTCTCAACTGCTTTGAAAAGGCCGAGATTCCCCTCTTGAATAAGGTCAAGGAGTGTGAGGTCAGACGAGCGACCTACATATTTCTTAGCGATAGATACAACAAGACGAAGGTTAGCTTTTGCAAGCAAGGCTCCAGCTTCCATATCACCCTTCTCTATTCTAATAGCAAGCTCACGCTCATTATCACCAGAAATAAGTGGATACTGGCCAATCTCACGTAAATACATCTGTATACTGTCATGAGTACTATCACGACCCTCTAACTTCAGTAGATCGTCATCCATATCGAGAAGATTTCCACCTTCAAGAATATCGATACCTGCCGCACTTATTTTTTCATACAAATCTTCTAGATAAAGAATATCTGTCTCTATAGTTGGGAAATAACGAATAATCTCATCATATGTGATGAAACCTCGCTCCTTACCTTTCTTTAGAAGCTCTTCTTCATTTTGATCACGAGTCGTAACCTTCTTAGGTTTCTCAACAATTTTTGGTTTTGATGGACCTGTTTTTATTGTGAATGCCTTTGGTTTGTACTTTGGCTTCACGTCAACAGTACTTACCTGTGAAGGTTTTGACACCTTCTTTTTTGGTACACTTTTATCTACTACTTTTTTTGAAGTAGGTTTCTTTGAAACTTTCAAAGTTGAAAGCTTTTTATTTTTACTAGTTACTAATTTCTTAACTACTTTTTTTGAAGGTATGACTTTCTTCGTTGTCTTCTTGGGTGATTTTTTTGTCTTTATTATAGACTTTTTAACTGTAGGAGTTTTCTTTGTGCCAGCAGATTCACGTACTTTACGTGAACTGGTTTTAACTACCTTACTCGTATTTGATTTTTTAACTACAGGTTTAGATGTAGTTTTTTTCTGTACACTCTTTTTTTGTGAAGATACTTTTTTCGCCATATGACGTGTAACGTGGATTATACTACATAATGACTAAAAAGTCTAGATAAGTTATCCACTAATCAATTAGAAAGTTCATACTATAGGCCGTATATTTCCCCAGGTCCTTTTTTTACATGATCATAAATCTCTTTAAGAATAGCCTCTTTATCGGCCCCGTCTATTCGCATTTTTTGTTGAAGTATTATTAACTGATCTTTGTGTTGTTCTTTTTTGAAACTTTTTACTAAGTCATTAAAATATTTATCCTTATCCCCTATTATTCTTTCTTCTAATTTAAACATTTCTTCTTCTATAATTGTCTCAGGAAATTGCTGAAAATCAATCGATAGAGAAGTCACTCTTTCATCCTTATGTATTCCGGTTAGGGTTGAAAAAGCAATTATCTCGCGAAGCAATCTTTCCTTGCTAGGCATGGTAGCAATCTCTTCTTTAATAATTTCAGGTTGTGAAATAGCCCCACGACTAAGTTCTTCAACTAATGTTGCTTCTGGTATGTGAGACTTTTGTGACACCACACGTACGAAGTGCGCTCTATCTATTGGTGATTGTATCGCTCGTATAAATGGTAAAACTTCTGTAACAATCCTTTGACCCATAATACGTTCATCCTCTCCACTCGAAATTATATGTGCCAGCATTACTTCTACCACATGACGTTTCTTTTCTACTGCTTTAATCCAAAGTGCTGGGTTTTCTTTAATTAAATCTGCTGGATCTTTTTTACCAATGTCATCAACTACATAAACATCTAAACCTCCTAAGAGGCATAACAATGCGGTCTTTTTTAAGGCATTCTGCCCTGCACTGTCCATATCAAATGAAAGAATAACAGTGTCACAAAATCGTTTTATAATATGAATATGCTCATCTGTAAACGCAGTCCCAGATACAGCTACAGTATTATGAATACCAGCTTGATAACTCATACATAAATCCATCTGACCTTCTACCACAACCGCAGATTTTAGTTCTGACATTTTTTTCTTTGCTGTGTCGTATCCAAATAAAATTTTTGACTTGTGATATAGAGATGTCTCTGGAGTGTTCACATACTTACCTTGTGCCACGGTTGGATCAACAAGAGACGGTAGTATTCGTCCAGAATACCCCACTGTTGCACCAGATACATTTCGTATAGGAAACATGATACGTCCACGGAATCTGTCATACCAACCTTTTGTATTACCAAAATCATCCTGTGCCTTTATTGATAATCCTGCCTGCTCCACTTCCTCTGGACTATAACCTTTCGACACCAAAAAAATAAACAAATCCCTCCACTCATTCTTCGCATATCCCACATGAAATGTTTTTATTGTCTCCTCAGTAAAACCACGCTCCAATAAATATTGCATTCCTTCTGGACTATTCTTCAAGTTTTTTTCAAAATGTTCTGTAGCATCTTTTAGTAATGTAATTAGCCTAGTATCTTCTTTGTTTTTTTGTGAGTCCAATAATTGTACTCCAGCTCTATCAGCCAAAATTTTAAGTGACTCAAAAAAAGGAATGTTCTCAATTTTTTCAACAAATGAAAAAATATCACCATGAGCCTGACATCCGAAGCAGTGAAATGATTTTCGTTCAGGTGAAACATAAAATGACGGTGTTTTTTCATTATGAAATGGGCAGCGTGCTCGAAACTGACTACCAGATTTTTCTAGTCTAATATATGTAGAAACAACATCTGTAATTGATAGATTTTCTTTAATCTGGTCCTTCGGGTTCATTATATACATTTTAACATGTAAAAGAAAAACCCGCTCACTGCGGGTTTTTAGTTTTAATCTAAAAGAAACTCTGATTAATATAGATAAATATCGTCAGTAGTAACAATAGCGATACTCCATACAGTATGTGTATATAGTGTTGTTTTCTAATCTCAACAAGTACCATAGTAACAAGAGCAAATGCAATAATAATTAATAACGCTTTATAAATATAATCTAAATAATATGAAAACTTGAAAAGGATTTTCTCGTACCAAGTTGAATATACTGGAATACTCTCGACTGTAACCCTTGGTTCTTCTATTGCATCATTATTTTTTACAATAATTAGAGATCCTGAAGAAACAATTTCTTCTAGGTTAGAAACAACGGAGCTAGTAGCCTCAACCGACTCACCTTTAACATCTCCAACTAACGATGTTGTAGCTCCAACTATAGGTAACTCACTATTATCTACAGATGTATTTTTTGCATCTGTTGCAGTTTTGACATCTTGAAGTTTTTCCAATTCTATTGATTTACTTTTAGCACTAGCTGGTGTGCCAAACATCTGAACAATATATATTGTAGGATAACTATTATAAAAACCCTGAACGGTGGCAATACCTATTTCATGAAATTGAGCGTTCATAATATTTGCCCTATGTGTAGGAGACCCTAGCCAGGCTTCTTCTACTTCAGTTGCGTCAGTAAAATTTATCGCTAGATTTTCACCCGCATAAAGAAAATTATAACCAACTTGTCTTAACCAATACCATGGAGTAACTCCATCTGGGCTATTATGAGAAAAGTACTGTTTACTTGCCATATCTTTTCCTTTTAATTCAGCTGCTTGGTCAAGAACTGTGTTTCTAACTAGTGGCTTATAATTATATGCTAACCTACTCTCATTTGTAAGATCAATAAGAACATCTGTTGCGATTTCTGCTCCTAGTACAGTTTTATGTATCAAGAAGGAGCTACCGAATGAAGACCCCAACAAAAACACACTAGTAAATAGAACTACAGATACCCCAAGCTCTCGAAAAAAATGTGGTTTAAAATCATTCTCACTATGAGGAATGAATATGTGCTTAAGAACCACTAGTATTTTCATATTACTATAGTATATAACAGAATATAGCAAAATACACCTTAACAAAAAAACATCTAAACTTTACAATTTAGATGTTTTTTTATTTTATAATTAGTATCTAAGACTAGTTGATACCGCTTTTTTCTCGAAGACCTGTTCCAGCTGGAATCAAACGTCCGATAATTACGTTTTCCTTAAGACCTCTTAATTCATCCATCTGACCACGAGTTGATGCTGTAATAAGCACACGAGTAGTATTCTGGAATGATGCACTTGATAGCCATGAATCAGTAGAGAGGGCAACATCAGTAATACCTAGTACTAGATAACGTCCCTTTGCTTCAACTCCACCACGAGCCTTTGTACGCATATTTTCTGAACGGAAATTTGAAACCTCAACAACATCACTTTGTGTAAAGCGAGTGTCACCTGGGCTCACAATCTTCACACGTCCAAGCATTTGCTTAATGATAACTTCAACGTGCTTACGTGAAATAGCTGCACCTTGTAGTTCATAAACTTTGTTGATTTCATTTACAATATATTCTTCAGTTACTTCCTTACCAGCTTGTGTGAATAGCTCATCAATATCACATGAACCATCAGTTATCATTTGACCTTGTTTTACACTATCTCCAACTTTTACAATTGGTTGACGGCGATATGGTACTGTATATTCAATTTGCTTTCCACTCTTATTACCCTTTGCTCCATCATCATCTGCAAGAAGAACAATAATCTTTTCTTTTCCTTCATCACGCATACCAACAATAGAACCAGATTCATGAGCAATAATTGCAGGATTCTTAGGCATACGACGTTCGAAGATTTCTTCGACACGAGGTAGACCTTGTGTAATGTCGACACCTGACACACCTCCAGCATGGAATGTACGCATAGTAAGCTGTGTTCCTGGCTCACCAATAGCTTGAGCAGCCACAATACCAACAGCTTCACCTAAGTCTACTTTCTTATTACGTCCCATATCTAGTCCATAACATTTCTGACAAATACCATGAAGCGACTGACACATAAGTGGTGAAAATACACGAGCTTCTGTCACACCAGCATTTTCAATTACAATTGCATCGTCCTTTGATATAAGATGATTTTTCTTAAATAGAGTATTACCATCTACAACAATATCTTCTGCAATAATACGTCCACGAATATTCTTAGAAATTGGAACTTCTATTCCTAAAGCATTTTCTTTTCTAACGATTTTACTTTCTTTTGTTCCACAGTCGATTTCGGTGATAATAGCATCTTGTGCAACGTCCACTAGACGACGTGTAAGATATCCCGCTTGAGCTGTCTTAAGAGCGGTGTCGGAGTTACCTTTACGTGCACCATATGTAGTAATGAAGTATTCAAGAGGTGTTAGACCTTCTTTATATGATGAAATAACTGGGAAGTCCAAGTTACGTCCTGAGTTGTTAACAATAATACCCTTCATACCTGACATCTGAATAATCTGAGCAACAGAACCTCTGGCACCTGAATTAATCAAGTCATACACTGAACCATGCTTTTCGAATGAATCAGGAATAAGCTTTTCAATCTTTGAACGAACACCTTGCCACACATCAATAGTACGCTCATAACGTTCTTCAGCAGAAAGAAGACCTTCTTCATAATCTGCCTCTACACGTCCTGCTTGTGACCAACCATCTTGTACAAGACCATCTTTTTCTTTTGGTACAGTAACTGCATCAATACTCCAAGTTGTACCTGAAACAGTTGCATACTTGTATCCGAAAGTTTTAATTTTATCAATAATACCAGGAGCAAGATCTAGCCCGTAGGTAAGAATAACACTATCAACAATTGAGTTCATTTTCTTTATACCAACTTCATCATTCATGTATGGGAAGTCACTTGGGAACACTGAGTTAAAGAGAAGGCGTCCAATTGTTGTTTCAAATGGCTTACCTTCGAATTGTGCATACTTTTCTTTATCAGATGGCATAATAATAACCTTTGCACGGAATGATACGATATCGAAGTCATATGCAGTGATAGCTTCGTTCGGTGATGGGAAATATTTTCCTTCACCTTTTTCACCTTCAATCATTTTAGTCATCCAATATACACCGAGTACCATGTCCATTCTAGGGTTAACAATTGAATCTCCAGAACCAGGACGAAGTAGGTTACGATTCGCAGCCATAAGTGTGCGAGCCTCTTCCTGTGCCGCTACTGAAAGTGGTAAGTGAACAGCCATTTGGTCACCATCGAAGTCAGCGTTGAAAGCCTGACATACTAGCGGGTGAAGCTGAATAGCATTACCTTCAATAAGACGAGGGTTGAACGCCTGAATACCTAGTCTATGAAGTGTTGGTGCGCGGTTTAGAAGAACATATTTTCCTTCAATACACTCTTCAAGGATTGCCCACACTTCTGGAATTGCATCTTCAATTAATTTATTAGCTCCACGAATGTTGAATGCTAATTCGCGTTCAAGAATTTTAGAAATAATAAATGGCTTAAATAATTCAAGAGCCATATGCTTTGGAAGACCACACTCATTAAGTGCGAGTGAAGGACCAACCACAATAACTGAACGAGCTGAGTAGTCAACACGCTTTCCTAGAAGGTTTCCACGTAGAAGACCTTGCTTTCCTTTAAGATTGTCTGAAAGTGATTTAAGCTGACGCTTCTGTGACTGACTCATTACAGCATCTTGTCCATGACGAGCAGAGTTATCTATAAGAGCATCAACGGCTTCTTGTAGAATACGCTTTTCGTTACGCAAAATAACATCTGGTGCACCAATCTCCATCAACTTCTTTAGACGATTGTTACGATTAATTACACGACGATAAAGATCGTTAACATCTGACGCAGCATAACGTCCTCCTTCAAGTGCCACCATAGGACGAATTCCTGGAGGTATAACTGGAATAGTTGTTAGGAACATCCATTCTGGACGAATACCAGCAATTTGGAATGCACGAATAAGAGAAAGTCTCTTCTCTGCTTTTTCACGCTCAAGCGCTCCACACTTTACAAGCTGTTGAACGATTTGTCCTTCAATTTCCTTAAGATCCATCTTTTTGAAGATTTCATAAAGTGCATCTGCTCCAATACCAGCCTCAAAACAAGTTCCATACTTCATTGAGTAACGATGATATGTTAACTCATCAAATATTTTATTTGGTTTGATTTCTTCAATTTCTTTCTTTGTTGCAGATAATAAATCACGAAGTTTGTCTTGTGTCTTCTCATCATTTGCTGACTTTACTTTTGCTTTGAATTCACTATCTAGGTTAGCAAGAATTTCTTCTTTAGCAGCCTGATTAACTGACTTCACAACATATCCTGCAAAGTATACAACTTTTTCTACATCCCCTACTGGCTGAGCAAGAATAAGGGCGATACGAGATGGAACTGTTCTTAGGAACCAAATATGAGCCACTGGTGAAGCAAGTTCAATATGTCCCATTCGTTCACGACGAACAATAGACTTTGTTACTTCAACTCCACACTTCTCACAGATAATATCCTTAAAACGAATACGGCGATACTTTCCACAATAACATTCATAGTCCTTTTCTGGACCAAAAATACGCTCATCGAAGAGTCCGTAACGTTCACTGCGTCCTGTACGATAGTTAATCGTCTCTGGTTTTGTAACTTCACCAAATGACCAAGCACGAATCGCTTCTGGGGAAGCAATCTTGATTGACAAACCGTCAAAATTATTTGTGTCGATTGTTTTCATAGTAGTTGATTTGTTTATTTCTAATTCAGAGATGATTCACCTAGTACTGGTGCTTCATTGCTAATAATTTTTCTTGGCTCAACATCAAGCGATAATCCTCTTAATGTATTTAACATAACTGTAAATGATGCTGGTGTATTAGGTTCCTTAACATCTTCACCTTTAATAATACTGTCGAATGCTTGTGAGCGTCCTACTATATCATCTGACTTAACTGTTAACATTTCACGTAAAATATGTGACGCTCCATAACCTTCGAGTGCCCATACTTCCATTTCCCCGAATCTCTGACCTCCTCCTTGTGCCTTTCCACCAAGTGGTTGCTGAGTGATAAGAGAGTAAGGACCGATTGAACGCATGTGTATCTTATCTTCAACCATGTGATGAAGTTTCATAATATACATAACACCAACAGCAGTTTTCTGATTGAATGCCTCACCTGTACGACCATCATATAGCTGTATAGTTCCATCTTCTCTAAATCCTGCCTTCACCAATTCCTCCTTGATTTCCTTATCAGAAGCACCTTGGAATGAAGGAACAATTGCTTGATAGCCAAGAGTTTCAGCTGCAAGTCCAAGATGCATTTCAAGAATCTGTCCTAGGTTCATACGTGATGGCACACCAAGTGGTGTAAGAATAATATCAATTGGAGTTCCGTCTGCAGCGAATGGCATTTCTTCTACTGGAAGAATAGTTGAAATAACTCCTTTGTTACCGTGACGACCAGCTAGCTTATCTCCAACAGAAATATTACGAACTTGTGCTACTTCTATATGAACACGCTTGATAATTCCACTTTCAAGATTATCACCTCTTTCACGTGAGAATACTTTTACTCCAATAATACGTCCACGCTTTCCATGATCAAGACGAAGTGATGAATCTTTTACATCACGAACCTTTTCACCGAAAATAGAACGTAGTAGTCTTTCTTCTGGTGTAAGTTCAGTCTCACCTTTTGGAGTAATCTTTCCAACCATGATATCTCCTGGACGAATCTCAGCTCCGATACGGATAATACCGTCTTCATCCAAATTCTTAAGTTTGTTCTCACCAACATTTGGAATGTCATGAGTTGTAACTTCTGCTCCTAATTTTGTATCACGTACATTACATACGAACTCTTCAATGTGAATTGAAGAAAATTTACTTTCTTTAACAAGACGCTCTGACAAAATAATCGCATCTTCATAGTTCGCACCGTTCCAAGCCATGAATGCAACACGAATATTGTGACCGAGTGCAATCTGACCATTATCTGAAGTTGCTGCATCTGCAAGCACTTGGCCTTTCTTTACTTTCTCACCAAGAGAAACAACTGGTCTCTGATGGAAAAGGTTGAATGCGTTTGTACGTGCAAAATTAATAAGATTGTATTCAAACTCCTTCTTATCTCCCTTAATAATAACTTTCTTTGCATCTACATATTTAACCTCACCTGCCTCTTCTGCAAGAATCAAACGTCCAATATGCTTTGCCGCCTCACCTTCCATACCTGTTGCAACTAGCGGTGCTTCTGGACACATAAGTGGCACAGCTTGTTTCTGCATATTACTTCCCATGAGTGCTCTAGTTGCCTCATCATGCTCTAGAAAAGGAATCATTGAAGTTGCCACTGAGAATGCCTGGTTAGTTGCTACATCAATAAACTCTACATCATCCTTTGGTGCAAGGCCTGGTTGACCAGCACGACGAACTTCAATTTCTGATTTTACGAATGTATTATCATCTCCATATTCATTTCCAGCATGAGCGATAACATAGCGTTCTTCTTCAAGAGCGTTCATATACACCACTTCCTTAGTAATTTTTCCTTTTACTACTTTTACATAGGGAGTTTCTATAATACCGAAATCATTTATTCTAGCGTAGTTTGAAAGACGAAGAATAAGACCAATGTTCGGACCTTCTGGAGTATGGATTGGACATACACGACCGTAGTGTGATGTGTGCACGTCACGAACTTCAAAACCAGCACGTTCACGAGTAAGACCGCCGGGACCAAGAGCAGAAAGAGTACGCAAATGCTCTACTTCTGATAGTAGGTTCTCTTGGTTCATAAACTGTGAGAGTTGGTTTGTCGTAAAGAACTCTTTAATACGAGCCTGAAGCGGTCTTTGGTTAATGATTGATATTGGAAGAGTTGTATCTGTATCAATAACAGACATCTTATCTTGAATGTTACGCTTCATTTGCATCATACCAGTACGAATTTTCTGTGCCATCATTTCACCCACATAACGTACACGACGTGAACCTAAGTGGTCGATATCATCCTCCTGTGCATTCGGATTATTATTCAACTCAACCATGTGGTTGATAATATCCACCATATCTTCTTTTGAAAGTGTTCTCACTTGAGCCTCTTTATCTTTCTGATCAGTTGAATGACCAAAACGCTTGTTGAAACGAAAACGTCCAACAGGAGAAAGATCATAACGCTCTGGAGAAATAATTGAATCAATATGCTCCTTAGCATTTTCTGGTGTAGCCAAATCGCCATCACGAAGACGCTTGTATATTTCTATATAAGCATCATGCAATGTCTTTATTTCGTCACGCTCAACAAGTGTTGCTAATAATGGGCCAGATAACTCATGACCAGCAAAAGCACTCTTGATTTGTTCGTCAGTAGTAAGACCAAGAACACGCAATAGTGCAATAGCTGAAAACTTACGCTTCTTATCTATACGGACATATATACCTCCATCCGCTTCTGTGCCTAGTTCAATCCAAACACCACGAGCAGGAATAATTTTTGCACCAAAATATTTCTTTCCTTTTGATTCTTCTGAATCAAAGAATACACCGAATGAACGAGCTAGCTGTGGAACAACTACACGTTCTACGCCGTTTATAATAAATGTTCCGTGAACTGTCATCAAAGGAAAATCTGCCATGAAGATTTCTTGCTCCTTAACAGTATTAAGAATCTTATTTGTTAGCTTTACACGAGCGCGTAGCGGAGCATCATATGTAAGCTTGTTTTCTTTTGCATAAACTTCATCAACTTTTGGAGCTGAGAGTTCGAATGAGATGAATTCAAGGTCAAACTTCTTTTCAGAGTAATCACGAAGTGGTGAGAACTCACGAAAAATATCAACAATACCTTTTTCGGTAAGGTCCTTGTATGAAATTATTTGATTTTCTACGAGATTAGGAAGCTTAGTAAGTGGTTCACGATATTTTGCAAACGTTTTTTGTGGACGAACGGTTTGATGTGTTTTTGGCATAACGACAATGTGGCCATAACATGCTTTCTGTTATGGCTTACTTTATAAAAATTAAACTTTTCCCCAAGAAAACCCTAATAAACGTAACTTATTTCGAACTTTTATTGCCTTCGTTACTCAATCAGTGGTCAATAGTTTGTGCATTATAACAGATATTAATATATTACACAAGATATAATACAAGGTGCGACCTTGTACTATCGAGTCAAAATACCGTAAAGGAAATACTCTTGGTTTCCTTCACCTCCTTGTATATGACATGGGTATACTTTTATTGATTTTAGCCCCTTTTCATTGGCAATTTTTGTATAGAAATTCAAGACCTCTTTGACTATTGATTCATCTTTTACTATTCCTTTCTTTGTATTTCCTTTTCCTACTTCAAATTGTGGTTTGATAAGTAAAAAACACTGAGCGCCTTCACTGCTTAATCTAACAATGTCATCTATAACATTTGAAAGTTTTATAAATGATAAGTCAGCAACAATAATGTCATATTTCGTTTGAGTGTGTAGGTCTTGCCTTGGCTGTTGAAAATTTCTAATGTCTGTGTTTTCATATAAAGTGACTCTACTGTCATTTCGTAATTTTTCATGAAGTTGTAATGTTCCTACATCAACTGCATCCACACTATTAATTCCATACGACAAAAGACAGTCGGTGAATCCTCCAGTTGAGGAGCCAACGTCTAATGCATCTTTACCCAATAAATTTACTTTTATTATGTGATCCTCTCTATAAACATCTCTTAGGACGCCTTGTAATTTATCACCACCACGAGATACGAATTGTCTGCGAGAGGTTACCATGATATCGTCAGTATCATTCACTTGTCTGGTTTGTTTTGTACAAACAATACTATTAACAAAAACAACACCTGAGGAAATTAATTCCTGTGCTTCAGTTCTACTTTCGCATAATTTACGAACGACTAATTCTTGATCTAGTCTCATATACCGAAATAAATATAGGTAAATCCAGTAATTCTAGACTATTTACTAACCCAACCCTTTTTCTCCAATGCGTTTCTTGCTGCAGATGTTTCAGCCTCCTGTTTACTCTTCCCCTCACCTTCTGCAATTAAATCTTCGCCAAAATATATACCCACGCGGAATATTTTATCATGGTCAGGCCCCTCTTCACTCAAGACACTGTATGACGGCGTAACACCAAATATTTCCTGAGATTTTTCTTGAGTAAAGCTTTTGGCATCCTTATAAAGACCTCTTTTTATAATATCTTCTGTTTTAACTAATAAGGTTTTAGTGATGAATTCCTCCACACTTTTGTATCCCTGATCAAGATAATATGCTCCTACGAACGCTTCATACGCATCAGCTAATATAGACGACCTTGCACGAGAGACGTCCTTTGCTTCACCTTTTGAAAGCTTCAACATATCATTAAATGAAAGTGAGTCCGCAAGCTCTCCTAATGTAACAGCATTAACAAGTGCTGAGCGATATGCTGTTAAATCACCCTCATTGTGATTTGGATATTTTTTATATAAATATTCTGTAACAATAAGTTCTAATACGGCATCCCCCAAAAACTCTAGTCTTTCATTATGCTCTAGTCCACTTCTAGGGTTTTCATTTATAAAACTACGATGAATAAAAGCCTGTTCTAAAAGAGATTTATTCTTAAATTCAAGATTATTATGTTTTTTGAATTCTTCTAAGGTCATATATGATGATTACATTAATTTCTAATTAACCTAAGGTCTAATTTCTAATTATAACTATACTAAAAAACAGACCTCGAGCAATGTGCACATTATAACTTTTCTTTTGATTTTTTAATAATTGTTGTAAAAATAAGGTTTAATTCATTAGCTTCTTTCCATAATATTCTGGCATCTTTTATGTATTCGTCACATGCAGTTGATACCATACGAAGATAATGTTTACTTTCTTTTGCTTCTTTGTTAGCAATAGACATTTTATGAATAAAATCCTTATTACTTTCAGAACAATCAGCTTCACAGTAATTTGCACCAACACTTGTTGCAGCAACCACTAGTTGAGGAATAATACGTTTAGTAATATCATTACTAGGAAGTTTTTTTACAAAAGATATAACATTTTCACCGTACTTTGCAGTTCTTTCTTCTAAATCATATTTTTTATCTGTGTGCATTTTATTAGACCTTAGGAATTAGGTTAATTAGACCTTTGTATTCTTGGCTTTTGCTATCTCAATTGCCTTGTTGATTAAAGGTTTGATATCATCATACATGCGTAGTCCTGGTACATCTTTTGCATCGAACCACTCTGCATTATCTAGCCCACCTTTATTCTCCTTGTGCTCAAGCGTAAGTGGTGAATAATCTGCATATGCTAAAAAATAGCTAACATGCTTCACAACTTTACCTTTCTCTGGCTTGTTAGCTATGTATTCATTTTCACCTAACTTTTCTTTTATTGTAATCTGTATTCCTATTTCTTCTTTTATTTCGCGTTCTGCTCCCTGCTGTTCATTTTCACCTTCTTCTATCTTTCCTTTTGGTAGAGTCCAATAACCGAACACATCATGAACAAGGCCAACAAATAATTTATTCTCGTGATGACTACACACAACAGCCCCTGCAAGTAATTCTTTTTTAGCAGAATCAAAGTGTTCTTTCTTACTCTTAGTAATCTGAGCTTTTTCTGGCTCACCCATTTCTTTGTATATAGCACCTAACACTCCGTTAACGAAACGACCAGATGTCTCTCCTCCAAAAGATTTTGCTAATTCAATAGCTTCATCAATTGCAACTTTTGGTGGAACTTGTGCTCGATCACCAAACAAAAGCTCAGATAAACCAATACGAAGAATATTTCTATCAACCATACCAATCTTATCAAGTGGCCAATCAGGTGCAGCGCGAGTAATGATATCATCAAGAGTAATACGTCTTGATAAAACATTAGAAAGAATGGACTTTGTAAAAGTCATATCTTTAACACCCTCTCCATATTCATCACGATTACGAATAGTTATTATATCTATCTCTTCTTGAGTCGCACTTAATTCACCCTTCATATCCAATTCAAAGAGTGTTTGCAATGCGAGTGTTCGTGCTATGTGACGGGTACTCATACGATTTTAAAAGAGCAATTTAGTTAGGTTAGTTGTTATTTAAGCTTTGGTGTCGGCCTTTTTTACTTTGACTTGTAATACTTTTTTACCACGATAGAAACCACAGGCATCACACACTTGATGAGGCATTTTCATTGCTTGGCAGTTTTTACATGCAACAATATTAGCGGCTTTTAAAGCGTGGTGACTACGGCGGTTAGCTGTATGTGCACGTGTATGTCTCATTCGTATTACCATAATCGTTATATTATATACTATTTATATATTTTTTGCAATCCACAGTTCTAATCAAAGTAACATTCCAACTTAAGTAAAATTACTACTCTTCTATATTTGTATTACAAGTATTCTCATTTAGTTTATCTCTAGTAATTTTACCAGCAATACCTGTCACAATAAGATTGTGGTCTCTTTGAAAATTCTTTAACGCAATATCTGTAATTTCCCCAAAATAACCAGTTTCTTTTGTATTAAAATAACCAAGCTGTTTAAGATAATACTGAAGTAGTGACACTTCTCCATTGGTTACAGCATCAGTTCTACCAACATACATTCTATTTCTGAAGTTAACACAAACTCTTTCTGTTGATACTCCTAACACCATCCCCTGCAAACCATTAAACGGTGAATTTGAATATGCAAAAATGTTACTAGTACCAAAATAACCCAAATCTCCACCGCCGTCACCTCCTTGTGATGGTGTTGTCGTAGATTGTGGCGCGTCTGGTGTAGTAGTAGCCTCTGTTGTGCTTGCGGACCCACCACCTTCACCACCTCCAGTCTGTGTAGTTGTGGCTTCTGCAGAATTTGCTTCAATTGTTATAAGGAAACCTGCACCACCACCTCCAGCCTGTGGCCTAAATTGAGCTTTTTTAGAAATAATACTTGGTGTCTGTAAATATGTGAATGAAGATGCATTACCAGAATCAGTCACCCTGAAACAATATGGAACACCAACTACCATTGCAGAAGTTGATCTAATTATATACTCGACTTCAGTATACTCACTTGTCCCAACTTGAATAGCTTGTGTAATATTACCAAAAGTTTGAAGATAACCCGCAACAAAACTTTTACCTGAAGGAATAGAGACCCCACTTGAGTGTGTTGTTATTGTACTGTCATACACATAATACGAAGTACTTGTTCTAACTGGATCAGAAGCAATCGCATCACTTACTTTTGGAACAGCTACCCATGTAGTACAAGTTGACGACGAATATTCTAATTTATAACTGATA
Source organism: Candidatus Altimarinota bacterium (assembly GCA_021734745.1). Classification (GTDB taxonomy): domain Bacteria; phylum Patescibacteriota; class Minisyncoccia; order Phycocordibacterales; family UBA5272; genus UBA11704. The sequence goes on from JAIPIK010000012.1 coordinate 19,259, forward strand.
TTCGTAATACTCCCACCTTGATTTGAAACAACAAACCTTATTCTTGCACTATCACCAATGAAGAAACCTCCCGTAAGTTCAGTATTTTCTGGCATGTAATATGTAGCAGACACTTCATTACCATCGTCTTTTCTAATGCGATATGAATCAACTCGTGAGGCAGAAGCAGAAACAGATGGTGTAACTGGGGAACCACCAGGAACCTGCCCAGTTGAATAGTTACCGTATAAATCTTTTGCAAATACTTTAAAGTGATACGGTGTATCATTTGTAAGACCTGTAGCAAAACACAAATCTGATGCAGATGGTGTTACCGTTGTATCAACACAAGCAACAGTAGCTCCACCAATTGTATTACCAACTGTATAAGTTGAACCTTCAGCTGGCACGTTGGTTACTGCGGAAGTTGAACGTAAAACAACAATACTATGTAAATCTGAATTACTTGGATTAGTATAACCAATTGTTACTTGGGCATTTCCTGCAGATCCGGTTGATGTTGAAGTATTAGATGGTGACTCATTATCAATTGTTATTGTTGAAGATAAAGAATCAGTTCCAACTTTTGTACCAGTACTTATTGTTATGTCAGAAATTACAGATGTAACTAAATATGCAACACCTGTTGATGGTCCTGGTAAGTTTGCCTGTGATTTTGGTGTAATACGAATCCTATAATTTGTAAGAGTTGTATTAGCAGTAATATTTGTAGAAAGTGAAATAGATGTTGTTGCACCTGTTGGGTTAGTTGTAGAACCATAAACTACACTGCCTGCATCATTAATAATTTCTATAAGACTAGTTGATGAGGCGTAATCTGTTGCAACAACTACAGATGAAATGCTACTCGTACTGTAGTCTGTTTTTATTGTAAAAACATCTATATTAACAGCTGATGAACCTGGAGCAATTGTTGAGTTTCCTGCTTCTGTGCCATCATCAAGAGTAACAGTTATAACTCCTGGTATAGGTGTTACTGGTGAACCAGTTGGTTCAGTTCCTGTTGAATAATTACCATAATTATCTTTTGCAAATAACATTAGGTAATAAGGTACGCCATTTGTAAGTCCAGTTGCTGCACATGAGTCAGCAGTTGAAACAACTACTACATCATCTACACAAGCCACAGTTGCAGAACCAATTGTTTCTCCGCCTGTATATGTTACCCCTTCTACTGGCACATCGGTCACAGCTGAACTAGATCTAAGAACTACCATACTATTTAAATCAGAATCTTCTGGGGTTGTATAACTTATTGTAATTTGAGTGTTACCTGCAGTTGCTGAAGGAGAGGAAGATGTTGCATGTGCTGCTGGTGATAAATTATCTATTGTTATGGTAGCAGATGCCGCATCAGTTCCTAATGGAGTAGCTGTTGTTGTGTAACTACTAACGGTTGCAGTAACTGCATATAGCACTCCTGATGTTGGACCAGGTAATTCTGATTGAGATTTTGGTAATATTTGTATTTTATATTGAGTAGGAGTTGTTGTGGTCACAATCGGAGTTGTAAGAGTAATAACCACAGATGCCCCTGTTGGGTAAGTGCTAGAACCATAAATCACAGAACCAGCATCATCAGTAATTTGTATTTTCTTTGTTGAAGATGCATTCGCTAAACTAACTGTAACATCAGTAACCGTCGGATTACCAGTATTGGTAGATAAGACAAAAGCGTCAACTGTTGTTGTTGCTCCCCCTGGAGCAACAGTAGAGTTACTAGGATTGGTACCGTCAGCTAAAGTAACAGATGGCGTTGATGGTGATGGTGTTGCGGGTGAACCATCAGGTGATATACCTGAAGAATAATTACCGTAGTTATCTCTAGCAAATATTTTAAAATAATATGGTGTTCCATTAGTTAATCCAGTTGTTACACATGAATCTGCCGTAGAAGTAGAGACGGTAGTATCAACACAAGCAACTGTAGATGAACCTATAGTATTTCCTAAAGTATACGTTGTTCCTTCTACTGGAACATCTGTTATGGTAGATGTTGAAGTTAAAATAATAACACTGTGCAAATCAGAATCACCGGGAGTTGTATATGTTGTTGTAGCCTGTGTATCCCCTGCTACGACTGTTACAGATGATGAAGTAGAAACCATTCCTCTATTACTTGAACCTGAATTTGAAACGGAAGCAAACATTCCATCACCGTAAGCAACTGAGTTCCATAGATTATCAGCTGCACTAGTTTTCAAACTCCACACATATCCATCAGGAGAAGTCATAACATGTTGACTTCCACCATCTGATGCAACTGCAACATAAAGCCCATTGCCGTATGCGACACTTGTCCAAGTATAATCAGCAGCACTTGTGCGAATCGTCCAGTTGATTCCATCCGGCGATGTCATAACTCTATTATTTGCTCCGTCTTGTGATACTGCAACGAATTGGTTATCTCCGAAAGTCACTGAATACCATTGATTAGCATTAGGTGTATTACGAGCAGTCCATGTTAAACCATTAATAGATGTCATTAATTGATTACTACCACTATCTGCAAGTGCTACAAATATTCCATTACCATAAGCAACAGTTTTCCAATTACTATCTACTGCACTTGAACTTGTTGCCCATGTTATACCATCAGGCGAAGTCATAACTCTATCCCCTGTACCAGAATCAGACACTGCGACAAAAAGTCCATTTCCATAAGTAACTGATTTCCAATTATTATCTACTGGGGTGGTACTTGTAGACCAAGCACTACCAGTCGGAGAAGTCATGACACGATTATCTGTACCAGTGTAAGAAACAGCAACGAATTTTTCATTACCATATACAACAGATGACCAACTATTATCTGCTGAGCTTGTTCGACTAGTCCATGTAGTTCCATCAGTAGAAGTCATAACACGATCATTTGTACCTGATTGTGCTACTGCAACAAAGACACCGTTACCGTAAGCAACTGACTGCCAGCTATTATCAACAGCACTTGTACTTGTTGACCAGGTAAAGCCACTATTACCAGATGTTGCTGGTGGTTCATTATCTATTGTCAAAGTCGAAGAAGAAACATCGCTACCTAATTTATTAACATTAGTACCGGTCCAACTAATTACATTTGTTTTAACGGTATATGTCATACCGAGTGATGCACGAGGTAAATTAGTCTGGGTTTTTGGAGTAATCCTTACTCTGTATTCGGTTGGAGTAGTACTTGCGGTGATACTTACTGCAAGTGGTATAGCTACACTAGTACCTGTTGGGTTGGTTGTTGACCCGTAAACAACGGTCCCCACATCATTAGTAATTTCAATAAGAGACGTAGAGGAAGCGTTAGAAATATTTAAAGTTATATTTGTAATAACATCTGTACTAGTAGATGTCTGAAATGTAAATGAGTTTGTAGAAGTTGCAGATGCCCCCGGTGCAACTGTTACACTTGCTGGGTCTGTACCGTTTGCGAGTGTTGTTGTTGTGGCATTATCAGAAGGAGTAATTGGTGACCCTACTGGAACGAGTCCAGTAGAGTAGTTACCGTAATTATCTTTTGCAAAGACTTTAAAATGATACGGCACTCCGTTTGTTAGTCCAGTTGATACACAAGAATCTAATGTAGAAGTTGATACTGTAGTATCAACACAAGCTACTGTTGCAGAACCAATTGTTTCTCCACCTGTATATGTAGTACCTTCAACTGGTACATCTGTTACAGCTGATGAGGAACGTAATACTACTATACTATTTAAATCTGAGTCTCCTGGTGTTGTGTAACTGAGAGTAATTTGAGTATTTCCTATCGAAGCTGTTGGAAGAGTTGAAGTTGAGAACATGACCCGATTATCTGTACCGTCTGTAGAAATTGCAACAAATAAACCATTACCGTAGGTAACTGACTGCCAACTATTATCAACAGCGCTTGTTCTACTTGTCCAAGTGATACCATCTGTTGAAGTCATAACACGATTACCACTACCCGATTCCGCAACAGCAACAAAAAGACCATTTCCGTAAGTAACTGACGTCCACAAATTAGCTACAGCAGCAGTACGACTTGTCCAATTTATTCCATCTGGAGATGACATTACCCTAGTACTTGTACTACCACTACTTGCAACAGCAACAAAAAGACTGTTACCGTAGGCTACAGAATACCAGGCATTATTTGCTGCACTTGTTCTAGAGGTCCATGTTATACCATCAGGTGAGGTCATAACACTACCACTTAATGATACCGCAACAAATATACTATTACCGTAAACTACGGAGTACCAAGCCTGGTCCACAGCACTTGTTCTAGAGGTCCATGTAATACCATCAGGTGATGTCATAACACGATCACCGGTACCAGATTCTGCAACTGCGACAAATAAACCATTACCATATGTAACTGATCTCCATTGATTATCTGTTGCGCTTGTTCTAGAGGTCCATGTAATACCATCAGGTGATGTCATAACACGATCACCGGTACCAGACCATGCAACTGCAACAAAGAGCCCGTTACCGTAAGTAACTCCCCGCCAAACATTATCTGCTGCACTTGTTCTTGTTGACCATGTTATACCATCTGGGGAAGTCATAACACGATTATTACTACCGGGACCACTAGAAATTGCTACAAATAGCCCGTTGCCGTAGGCAACAGAAAACCAATAATTATTAGCTGCGCTCGTACTCGTCGCCCAGACTATCCCCGCATCCCCTGTGGTCGAAGGCATGTCGTTATCAATAGTAACTATCGACGATGAAGCGTCCATACCTAACATTGGGTTGGTCCCTGCCCAAGTAGACACTATTGCAGTAATTGGATATAACATTCCAATTGATGGTGAAGGTAAATTAGCTTGTGACTTTGGAGTAATGCGAACTTTATACTGAGTGAGTGATGTATTAGCTGTAAGAGTATTTTGATTTAGTGTAATTATAGTAGTAGTTCCTGTTGGATTAGTAGTAGAACCATAGACAGTTGAACCTGCATCATTTGTAATTTCAATTAGAGATGTAGAGGAAGCGTTGGAAATATTTAAAGTTATGTTTGTAATAACATCTGTACTAGAGGATGTTTGAAGAGTGAAGGAGTTAACTTCTGTGGCTGAGTCACCTGGGGCGATAGTGATACTTGACGGGTTAGTACCATTTGCAAGAGTGGTAGTTATCGGTATGGTCACAGGTGAACCTGTAGGAATAAGACCAGTAGAATAGTTGCCATAATTATCTTTTGCAAATACTTTAAAATGATAAGCAGTTCCTGCGACTATTCCAGTAGCCACACACGAATCTGCTGTAGAAGTAGCGATGGTGGTATCCACACAAGCAACAGTTGCAGAACCAATAGTTTCTCCTCCTGTATATGTTGTACCTTCTACTGGCACATCTGTTACTGCTGATATTGAACGAAGAACGAGGACAGTATTAATATCACTAGTCGGTGGTGTGGTGTATGAGAGAGTGACTTGACCTCCTCCTGCGGTGGAGGTGAGGGTGCTTGAGCTGTTATTGATGAAGACGGAGACGGAGTTTGAGTTATAGTTCGTCACCGCGAGGTCAACATACCCGTCGTTATTGAGGTCGGCGGAGGTGACGGAGATTGGGAATGAACCCGTCGTGTAGTCTACCTTCGCAGCGTAGGTGCCATTGCCGTTGTTGATGAAGACGGAGACGGAGTTTGGTACAGTGTTCGCCACAGCGAGGTCAACGTACCCGTCGTTATTGAGGTCGGCGGAGGTGACTGAAAATGGATTTGTACCCGTCGTGTAGTCTACCTTCGCAGCGTAGGTGCCATTGCCGTTGTTGATGAAGACGGAGACAGAATTTGAGAGCTCGTTCGCCACAGCGAGGTCAACATATCCGTCGTTATTGAGGTCGTCGGAGGTGACGGAGCGTGGGTATGTACCGGTCGTATAATCTACCTTCGCAGCGTAGGTACCATTGCCGTTGTTGATGAAGACGGAGACGGAAGCTGAGTTATAGTTCGCCACAGCGAGGTCAACGTACCCGTCGTTATTGAGGTCGGCGGAGGTGACGGACCATGGATTTGTACCCGTCGTGTAGTCTACCTTCGTCGCATACGTGCCGTTACCGTTGTTGATGAAGACGGAGACGGAAGCTGAGTTATAGTTCGCCACAGCGAGGTCAACGTACCCGTCGTTATTGAGGTCTGCTGCGGAGATAGAGTCTGGGTCTGAACCCGTCGTGTAGTCTACCTTGGCGGCGTAGGTACCATCGCTGTTGTTGATGAAGACGGAGACGGAGTTTGAGTTCCCATTCGCCACAGCGAGGTCAACGTACCCGTCGTTATTTAGGTCGGCGGAGGTGACAGAGTATGGATTTGTACCCGTCGTGTAGTCTACCTTGGCAGCGTAGGTACCATTGCCGTTGTTGATGAAGACGGAGACGGAATTTGAGTTAAGATTTACCACCGCGAGGTCAACATATCCGTCGTTGTTGAGGTCGGCGGCAGTGACGGAGTGTGGGGTTGTACCAGTCATGTAATCTGCCTTGGTGGCGTAGGAAATATTTGAATTTTTAAAAGAAGGGAGTGCTTGATTATCAATAGTGATAGTGGTGGTAGAAATATCGGTACCAACTTGAGCATTAGTACCCGTCCACGATGCAATTGATGCACGTATAGGATAGAGGCGACCGAGTGTACCTGAAGGAAGGTCTGCTTGTGACTTTGGAGTAATGCGTATTTTATACGTAGAAATAGTAGATGTTGCCATTAGAGTATTTTGGCTGAGTGTTATCAGTGTAGTAGTCCCGGTTGGATTAGTGGTTGAACCATATACTGTAGTGCCTGCTGAGTTTGTTACTTCAACGAGAGATGTTGATGACGCGTTGGAAATATTTAATGTTATATCGGTAATAGTGTCTCCACTATTAGATGTTTGAAGTGTGAAGGAATCTACAAAAGTTGCGGACGAGCCCGGTGCTATTGTTGTGTCTCCTGGGTTAGTTGTGTTTGCGAGAGTTGTGGTACCTGGAGTTAGAGTTGGTGTCACTGGTGAACCCGTAGGAACAAGACCTGTAGAATAGTTACCATAGTTATCCTTTGCAAATACTTTAAAGTGATATGATACCCCATTAGTTAATCCCGTTGACACACATGAGTCCGCAGTAGAAGGAGATACTGTAGTATCTACACAAGCAACAGTTGTTACACCAATACTTTCTCCACCTGTGTAAGTTGTCCCTTCTGCTAGTACATTTGTTATCGCTGATGTAGAACGAAGTATTACTATACTATTTAAATCTGCATCTCCTGGAGTTGTATAAGTTGTTGTAGCTGATCCATCTCCTGCAGTTACAGTGCTGGATGTAACATTAGCCGTCGAAAGGTTATCTATTGTAACAGTAGCAGAAGTTGCATCAGCCCCTGCTTTAGAATTCGTTCCAGTCCACGTAGATACAGTTGACGTAACTGCATATGATGAACCTATAGGTACTGGTAGGTTAGCTTGTGATTTTGGGGTAATACGAACTTTATATGTTGTGGCAGCGACAGTTGCAGTAAGTGTGTTTTGACTAAGTGTTATAACTGTAGTTGCTCCTGTTGGATTAGCATTAGAGCCATAAACTATAGTGCCTGCTGAGTTTGTTATTTCTATTAATGATGTTGAAGAAGCATTAGAGATGTTTAGTGTGATTGCTGTAATAACATCAGTACTAGAAGATGTTTGAAGAGTGAATGAATTAACTTCAGTTGCTGTACCTCCTGGAGCTATGGTCACACTTGAAGGATTTGTACCATCTGCAAGAGTAGTGACATTTGGTATGGTTACTGGTGATCCAGTAGGAACAAGTCCTGTGGAGTAGTTACCATTATTATCTTTTGCAAAGACTTTAAAATGATATGTCACTCCATTAGTTAGTCCTGTTGTTAAACATGAATCTGAAGCAGAAGGAGTTACTACAGTGTCTACACAAGCAACGGTTGCAGAACCAATAGTATTACCAACTGTATAAGTTGTACCTTCTACTGGTATATCTGTTACAGCTGACGAGGAACGTAGAATTACTACACTGTTTAAATCTGAATCTGCTGGATTAGTGTAAGTTGTGGTTGCTTGTCCTATTCCTGCGGTTGCAGTACTAGAAGTAACATTTGCAGTTGAAAGATTGTCAATTGTAATAGTTGCAGAACTAGTATCAGTTCCAGTATTACCATAAGTTCCAGTTGTTCCTGTAACTGTTGCAGTCACTGCATATGATGACCCTACCGGTGCTGGCAGGTTGGCTTGTGATTTTGGTGTAATTCTAATTCTATACTCAGTAAGAGTTGTACTAACTGATATTGAAGTTCCTAAAGTAACAACAACTGAAGTCCCTGTAGGATTAGCGGTTGACCCATAAACAGTTGCACCAGTAGTATCAGTTATTTCTAGCAGGCTTGTAGACGAAGCGTTGGCAATAGACACCGTAACCGCTGTAACTGTATCCGTAGGCCCACCACCAGAGCCAACAACTTGCAAAGAAAATCCATCAACATTAGTTGCAGAACTACCTGGTGCAACAGTGGAATTACTTGGGTTAGTTCCATCACCAATATCTACCGTTCTAGCAGCATAGGCAGTTGATGACGAATTAAAACTTAAAAGTATAATAAAAACAAAAAATACTCTAAAGTAAGTGCGGAAAGACATTTTATTATGAAAACGTTTTTCAAGAGAATCGAGAATTAAATTCATATGAATACTTACACTATAGTATAATTTATATAGTATAAATTATTAGGCAATATCATAAATATCTTGTGTATAACTTTTCTAATAATAGCTTGATAATTAACGACTTATTGCACAGTTAGTCAGTTTTAAACTTATGACAAATTGTGTAGATTTTAGATATGTTTATATATAATTATAGTAACTTTCTGTATTATCAAACTATTTAAGCTCTATATATTATAAAGAATTTGGAGTAGACAATTTTAATATAAGGCTTTTAACTAAAAATAAAAAGTAGTGTATTTATGACAAATTATGGAAGAACTTCTGTAACATTTACGGTACGTGATATTGTTGTTTGATTCCCTGCCTCATCAGTTACCGAATAATTGATACTATATGATCCAGCTGTATTTGTGTCAACTATACCGGTTTGAACAATTAAACTAGTTATGTCACCGTCTACATCATCTGTTGCAGTTGCCCCATCTTCGGTATATTGTCCCCCTACTGTTATCGAGACTGTTTGACTACCATTAAGAGTAATTACTGGTGGGACAGAATCTACTGGTGGAATTGGGTCAACTACTTCAACAATACGTGTTACTGTAGTTTCGTTACCTGCTGCATCAGTTACTGTATAATTAACATTATATGAGCCAGCTGTTCCGATATTTACTGTACTCACTGTGACAATAGAGGCTGTTAAGTCTCCATCTACATCATCTGTTGCGGTTGCACCCTCATCACTATATGAAGTCCCCACATTTATACTAATAGATGTATTACCTATAATTGAAATTACGGGTGCTATAGTGTCGCTACTTGTAGGTATTTCTGGTGTTGTAGTAGATGTTGTTGTTGAGGTTGAGGTTGTAGAAGTAGAAGTTGTTGATGTTGATGTTGATGTTGAAACTGTAGTTGTTGAAACTCCTAACACTGCTGGTTGATTAGAATAATTAAGCATATTAGTAAGGGTAGTTTTATCAATACATACATCCTCTAGACAGATAACTTTACCAACTATACGTCCGTTTTCATCAATTGACCAAGTACCGTTTGCTGATGCAAGAGATTTGATATTTGTAATCGCAACACCATTTGCATTTAAATCAACATTTCCAACTGTTAGCATTCCTGTTGTTGTTCCGTTTCGACCAGCTAAATCAAGCTTCTGATTACCATTCTCTACAAACATGAGCACCTTATCACGACCTGTCTCATAATCAGATAGTGCGCGTCCAATTGAACGACCTTCCCCTATTAACTTCATAGCATATCCAGGCATTGTCTTTGAAACTGTTAGATAGTCACCTTGTTTGATTTCACCATTTTCTGTTGTAACTTTCACTGGAACGCGTCCTGAGAATGCAACTGGTACACCGTTAGTTACTTTTCCACCAAGAACAATTCCTGAATTAGTTGATACTACTCCTACTGCTTCATACCCTGATAGTGCTTTACGTACTGTACTCATATTGTATGTATTTTCTGTTGTTGTACTACCGTGTGTATTCCATGCGATTGTACTTGTACTAAATGCAATTACTGTCCCTGCGTCAACTGCTTCAGATGCTGGGAAATTCTCAGCTAAATCAGCTGCTGAATCTACATCAAATCCTGTAGCACGAATTCTTCCAGAAACACGCAATAGCTCACCGTCAATTGCAATTGCATTGTTTCCAATTCCTACTACTCCAGTTCCAGTATTAACAAAGAATGTTGATACTGATCCAGTTGCTACATTGAAATTACCCCATACATCTGCTCTGGCAATTGGAGAAGATGTACCGAATCCTACAAAACCATTAGAAGTTACAGTGAATAGCTTACTATTATTAAACGATGTAATTTCAAATGGATTAATAGTATTATTCTGAGATTTTATTGAAAGAGTTGCTTCTGTTGAAGTTGAACCAATTGCCACGCTTCCATTTGAAAGTACAGATAATATTGCAGCACCAGTTGAAGATGCAACTATAAATGGATTAATGTTTGATTTTGCTTGAACAAATAATGTTGCATTTCCTGTTGTTGTTCCAATATTGATACGACTGTTAATAGTGTCTGCGAGCAATAGTTCATCTGATGTTGTTCCTACTGTGAAGTTTCCAGAAACAATTGAGTCACCATTTGATTGGAAGCCTTCTGTACTAAAGGTTGCCTTTCCTTCTACTGACAGATTGCCGTGTGCTAGTATTTCATTTGCTGACTCTATACTTCCCACATTAAGACCATTATTAATAACTGCATTTCCAAGTGCATCAAATGACATCATTTCTGTTGTACTGGTTGCAATAAGTCCATCACCAGAAGCTGGAATCATAGACTGAATAACGAATCTTTCTCCTGAAGCTAGTTCAACATTTAAATCATTTCCTGTTGATGTTGTTAATTTATTGGTTGAAATTTCACCAGTTACAATTTTCGGTGTTATAACTTCAAGAGCAGCAGATAATCTATCTGTAATTATTTCTGAAATAGATGAAAGTGAAGATAGGAAACTTACTTGATCTAAGAATCTCATAAGTACATTCTTTGCAAGAGGTAATGTAGTTGATGCTGTTGTTGTTGCGTTAACATCATTTGCCATATAATCTTCAGCATTAGTACCGTTGTAATGGCTATTTTTTATGAAGACTAAAACTTGTCCTGTACTTGTACCATTAAATGGTGACATTGCTTGACCAATAACTTGCCCTGCTTTTGTTGCGCGCATTGCAACTCCAGGAATTGAAGATGACGTTAGGAGGTCACCTACTACAATTGGTCCATTTTCATTACTTACATTTACAGGTACACGTCCAGTAAGGGCAATCAATACTGGCACTGAATCAGGAGAACTGTCTGATCCATCTCCAAGTATTATACCTGGCTTTGTAGTGACAATACCTATAGCGTTCTTATCATATGCCTTTGTTGATTTTTGTACTCCAGCTTCTATTGAACCATCCAAACTTACAACATCCCCAGACAAAAGTGATGGGTCGAGTGTGTAATACATTTCAGCCAAGTCGACACCACCAACTCTTTGAGCATTAACCACACTTCCTTGGAAAATAGTAACTGGGTTTACACTAGATGCACGCTGAGCCCAACGAAGTTGAACTGTACCTGCTGAAGTTGTTGTAATTCTTCCTTGTACAATAATTCTTCCAGGGTTTCCACCGTCAGCTGCTGGTTGAATATCTATTGCTGTTGGGGCATTATCACAATCACTACCAACATTTGCTAAGTTGGTGGATGGCATTAATAATGCATAAGAACATGTCCATCCTGAATTACCAAGTATATCCATTAAGAAATCAGGAGTGTTGTTACCATTATTTCTGTAAATAAGTTCAAACTTAAACACCCAAGTTTGATTTGCTCCTACTGAGAAGAAGAGTTCGTCATCATTTTGAAGTACAGTTGATGATGTAACTAATTCGTCCACAGTTTTAATAGTAATTTGCTCATCTGAACCGTAATTACATTCCCATTTACTGGTTGAAGTTGCCCACCTAAGTACTTGTCCATTAGAACAACCACGGAGTAGTGAGAGAGAACCGTCTGAGAAAACCTGGAGACCTGAAGCAGATGAGGTACTTGTTGTAGCGTTCGCTGTTGAAGCAAGAGCAACAGAAGAAAGTGGTGCGATTAGAGTTCCAGTAAAGTAAGTAGATGTAGCCCCTCCAATAATTGTTGCATTATCAGAATACACATAAAGTTCAAGATAATCAGATGAACCATTCATTTCAATAAGAGTAGAAACTGTTGAACGTGCACCTGATGCTGTCCCTCCTACTTGGTTACCATATGCATAAGGAGTGCCATTCTTATAAATTCCAACACGACAATTTGTCGCTGCTGTAGAACAACCAACGGAACCATCAATCATATATTTACCTGTAACTGTAGGAGTAAACCTATCAGATGCAAAATTATTATATGTATCAAATGCTTCAGTACTCCATGTTAATTTAACATCTGTTGAAATTGAAACTGTTTGGTTTGTTCCATTTTTGTTTACTGAAAATGCTGGTCCAGAAATTATTTGAGAAACTGAATTCCATACACCACTTGAATTTCTAAATTCCATCATTCCAGCATTATCACGGAAACCGTAACCATTTGAACTTGTTGCAGTACCGAAGTTTAGATAACGACTAGAACCTTCCAATATCATGTCTCC
>JAIPIK010000013.1 GCA_021734745.1 Candidatus Altimarinota bacterium
GTCTCACCAATCATTTTCTCTGCTGCCGCAATATCTGTAACTCCAGGTAACTCAACAATAAGTCTCCATTCACTTGATAAACGTGAATATTGAGTAGTAACGGTCGGTTCACGTACACCGAATAGATTCACTCGACGTTCTACTACATCACGTAATGACGCTACATTTTCTGCCACGTCAGCGTCTTCTGGTAATGAGCTCGTATCAATTTTATATGTAAGAGCCGACCCTCCGGCCAAATCAAGACCCATAACAAAGTCCCTATCTCCCTTTATTAAGAAAAACAACAGTACAATCGTTGCTATCACCACCCATACAGCTTTTATTTTGTGCTTCATAATTTTCTATTTATTTGGAGAATTATAGCATAAAATTGATTTTAAACTACTATTACTTATTTGTTTTTTGACAAAAGCACTGTAAACTATACAATGATTACAAGTTACTTTTAGTCTTTTTAGCCGCAATAAAACTAGCGTTGTTAATTATAGGATTAACAACAAAATCATAATATAATGAGTATCATTAATTTTCTAAAAAATAAAAAACGCCCAAACTACTTTGCTGAAGCTCCTGAGTTCATAAGTATAGACAACAGAGAAAGAAGAACTTACAACCCTATCAGCTTTGAACAGATGACAAAAAAACATGAAGCGCTATTTAGTGATGATTTTGTTAAAGATAAAACTATTCTTGATCTAGGTTGCGGATTAGGGGCTACTGGACACTGGTGTCTTTCTGCTGGTGCTTCAAAATATGTAGGAGTAGAGACTCAAAAGGAATATGCCGACCCTGGAAACCAACTACTAGAGAAATATCACAAAAATAAAGGGGTAATAATTCTATCTGGAGTAGAAGAGTTTCTTAAAAACAACGAGGATGATTTTGACATTGTCTGTGCTATGGGGGTTCTGTACGTCTTTACAGATTATTATTCCATCTTAAGTGAAATAACAAAAATAACAAAAAATAGCTTAGTGGTTGATAACCCGTACCACAATTTGATAAAATTAGGTTATGATTTTTGTGGGGTGGAATATAGAAATAACCATTCAGTAAATTTGGCGAACCAAGATGCATCACTGCTTGGTAGAGCGTCCATTCTTTCTCCAAAAGGGCTTACTTTTATCATGGGAGACTTTGGATTTGAAACAAGTGGGGTAATCTATCCTGAGAAAATACTTAGCTCACACGACGCTTATAATTTTGAATTGTCTAGTAGTGACCCAATGAAAGCTAAAAGATACTTTATGATCTTTAATCGTTCCAATTACCGCAAAAGCTCTAGCCTGTCTCAAGATTTGAATGCTGAAAAAATAGGACCCCGAAGATCATGGTAAATCAAAAAAATTACTCTAATAAAAAACTAACTCAATGGTCATTTAATAAAAAAGTTGCACAAAATTTTGATAAGATTGCTGAGAAAAATATACCACGATATCAAGCTGTAATAGATAAATGTTTATTAATAACAAAAAAGACTTTTCCTGGTGATCTTAATATAAAAATCATTGACATTGGTTCAGCAACTGGGAGAACTTTAGATATTTTTATTAAAAGTGGTTTTAAAAATGTATACGGTGTTGAAAACTCAAAACATATGATAAATATGTCTAAACATAAGGAAAGAGTTATTTTTTCGGACAATTTTCCAAGAGATATGAGTGACTACTTTGATGTCGTTACTGCAAACTGGACTCTGCATTTTATTAAAAGAAGGAAACAATACATAAAAGATATTTATTCCTCTTTAAAAAAAGGTGGTTTTTTTGTTCTTACGGAAAAAATATCCACATCCTCTTTTATTCACAACAGGTATCATGACTTCAAGAGAAAACAAGGGTTAACTGAAAAAGAAATACTAGATAAAGAAATATCATTAAAGGGTGTGCTCACCACGAAGCCATTATCTTGGTACCTTAACACTCTGAAAGAGGTTGGTTTTTCTGAGGTGGAAATAATAGATACTGATTGGTGTTTTGTCTCTATTCTATGCAGGAAATAGCAATCTGATTATTAACTCAGTCAGTTAGTGAGTGTGGGTGGATGACTAGATACTACACACTTAATCTAAACATCAAATACATGTTAATCGGTCTACTAAAAGATTTTTGACACAACTATAAATCTACCTAAAATCGCCTTCTACCCAATTACCATTACTATTTTCGATTAGCCATTTTTTGAAAATGCTAGTATGTGAACCAATTTGACTTAGATTTTCCCTACCGTATAAATGAAACTTATACTTCGACTCTAGAATACTCTTAGTAACATGAGTTTCTTTATTTGATCTTAAAAATGGTGAAAGTAGTCTGTCCATATAATCACTATCTCTATTTTCTATTTCTCCAGATTTAGCAAGAGCTACAGCATATAGGTAACTAGTAAACTTATACAGAATTGGAACCTCCTTTTCTGAATATGTCGAAGCAAAAGTAAACAACTCTTCTTTTGTATACTTAGAAGCGTATGGAGCTTTAAGATTTTGATAATATGCTATTGCCAAAAAATACTGGTTCACCCCCACCAAAATATCTCTTTTATCAATTTTTTTCGACAAATTACCCTGGCTTTCCATAATTTCATTTATATAATCAGTGGTCTTGTGAAAATATTTTTGAGATTTTTCTAGCGCTAACTCACGCTGATTATTATGATTATCAACAACAGTAGTACTAGTAGCTGACTTTGCCATTTCCTTGTAAAAATAAGCCAGTTCTGCATATTTACAAGACAGAGTACTGAGCATTGCAATATCAGAATAGTCATATTTATCTAAAATTTCCATATATGAAAGCGCTATATACAACGCCGCATATGTTCCAACTGGAATTTTACCATCTTTTAAATCTTTAAAACTTTCCGGATAAACATTTTCTGCCTCATTTAAAAAAGATAGCGCGGGGTTTGATTGAACATAATCATATATTTCCTTTGCATCTCCACCGTTATCAAAAAACCTATGAACTATCCAATATGCAGCCATTTTTGTATCTTTATCATTCTCACTATTTTTTATTTTACTTAAAAATAAATCCTGCAATGGTTTTGGGTTATTTTTGAGAGAGCTTTCCTCATACATTAAATCAATTGCGGTATCGTCTATTTCAAAATGCGCAGTCTGAATATTTTCGTTTATTCCATTTTTAGATAAATAAAATAAAATACTTAAACATAATACAATCACAGCAAGTACACCGACTACTACTGATTTCCTAGAAATTATTTTTTCTTGCATATTTTTTATTTACTTACTTAACAGCACCCACCTGCACCACTACATCCATCATCACCAGAACCACCTCCACCTCCACCTCCACTTGCACCTCCACAACCATCCCCCGTCACCGGAGTGTCAGCATATGCTGTTTCTTGCGGAAAAATAGACATCAAATTAGAGTCTTTCTTGCCAAAAGAGAAAAAACTTAACGGTATCATGATAAGACTTGAGATCAACATTGAGAATACAAATTTTGTTTTTTTTATTTTTTCTACCATAAAATATTAATTAATACCAAATGACTTTAAGGAGCATTAAGAAAAAAATAATGCGTGAGAACCTGTATATACACTAAACTTAGTATATCATACTTCTTTTCTTATTATTTAGGAATAATAAGAAAAATGTGCATAACAAACGTACGGCATTAAAAAATATCAAAATTAAGGAAACATGTGAGGCCAGTTATTTATTTTATCAACACTCCATCCCTTTTTCCCTTTAAACTCTGAGAATACTCTTAATCTGTCGCTATCAAATGTGCCATATTTTTCAACCAAATACAAAGGAAAACATATAGGTATAAAAACCTGCACAACACAGAACCCTAATTTTTTTAAAATTTTATTTTTTGGCCTGTAGACACACGGGTAGTATTCTTCCCCTAAATTTTTTAAAATTTCTTTCACAGATTCTAACTCGGATGTAGAAATTAAAACATTATTTTTACTAACATCAGAATATTTAATGTTATCCCCAGAAATAAACCAACTGAATCTGTCTAACCACTCTTCACCTTGCCAAATTAACACCCTTCCATTCTTATCTAAATTATCCAAGAAAGGTACGAACTGTTTTGTATTTTCCATTCTTTTATCTAGTGTCGACAAACACTGTGCGGCCTCGATAAGTGCAGAATCTATAGCTTTTTCATATGTAACATCACAACCAGCACACACCAAAACTTGTTTTATCTTACTGTTATTTACCCTCAATACAATACAAACTGACGGAATACAAATGTTTGTCGTAATATCTAATACATATATATCCACACCTAAGCCTTTTATCTTATCCACCTTGTCTGTTAAATGTTTTGGCATGCCGTTAGTTAAAATAATATCTGGGGATGTTTTAGTGAGCCAGTGTGTCAAAAAACCATCCCTTTCTACGACTTCAAATATGCCTTTTTTGATTGCTGTATCAAAATCAAAATACCCAGCCGACCCATTTGTTGTAGGGTGTTGTAGAAATTTTTCAAGATTATGTTCTCTTTTATATTTTATACTCCAAAACACCAAATGTTTTGGTATTAACACGTTCTCATTGTTTATTATATTTTTCCCAAAAACCCAATCAAACTTTGTGTCTTTGTCTGAATCAAGATACAAAAACTTTTCCTTTTGTATTTTTAAATATCTATGATATCTAGGTGGGTAAAGGATATTTTTATGTTTTTTACTTAATTCTTCAAAACTTCCACTCTCATAAACTGTATCTTCGTTAAGTGTGCCAGATACCTCTCTCTCAACTAACTCACCTACAGCTTTTGAAAAGGCCTTTTCCTTAGAAAAAAAACAAGTCCCGAGACCGCTCATAGCACTACCTTCAAAAGTGTTACCTACAATAAAATACCCGTGATGTGCCAATGCAATCCCCTGGATACCTGTGATGTGTACTTTCTTCAAAATATTTTTCCTTACTAAATAAATAACGATAATATTATAAGACGGTGACCAAACATATGGATACTCAATATAAATAAATTTTGAAAACCAACTTATGTTATTAAAAATACTTAAAATAAACAGCTGTATTTTATCGTAAATATTAAGTGGTAACTTCCAAGGACCTGACGCCCTCATTTTTTTTATGTCATTAATATAATCAGATAATTTTATATACCCAGGATTATTGAAAAGTGCATCTCTTTCGGTGTCTATTTTCATATTATTAAAAAGCCATAGTATAAACCACACTTTCATTTAACGAATTAATGCCGATTTCATTTTCTATTAGAATATTATTTGACCTACCTAATCCACAAAAAGAGACGTCTTTTTCTACGCCTGCTATACAAATATTTTGTCCAACATGTCCAGCTTCAAGTAAAATTAGCTTATAGCCCACACTTCCATACTTTCTTGTTGACCTATCAAATACACTTGTGATACAGATGATACCATTTGCAGTATGCACAAACTCATACCCATTAAAGGACTTTACTTCTTCTTTTGAAAAATTTTTAAACCTTAACGGTTCAAGTGTATGGTACTTTATATTGTAATGGTAAAACCCTGCTCTTATATCCTCTGTATCTTTAAAAATGATTAAATATATCTCAAGTGAATATCTAGCCCCTCCAGATGGAGATGTTCTGTGCACTCTGCCTGTTATATCTATAATTTCTCCGTATGCACATTTCAATATATGAGAGAGATTAATTAAACAAATTTTATTATTTTTTAATTTATCCCGTTGAGACACCCTCTTATTTAATAAATCAAAAAAATTACTATTCTTTACCTCATTTAACTTTATACTCTCGAGAAGTGAGTAGTTTTTGTATTCCGTATTTGTCCATTTTTCCGGCCACAGATTTTTATCTTTTGGGATATGTACAGAAATATTTGAACCAATGTCAATCCATTTATGAAAAAAATGATATAAATACTTATCCATGAAAAAAATTATACCATAAAAAATGACCGAAGCTTGCAGCTTCGGTCATTATTAAATTTTACCTTTGGTCTATTTTTTTACTCTGATGAAAGTCGCCCAGTTGGTTCCACCTCCAGGGTTACTGTAACTGGCGCTCAGGGAATCATCCGATGAGGAGTGTTTAAATTTGCAAACACCTTTGGTTCCGGGATTACAAAGGAACTCACCCATCTCCCCATCTTTTATTTCAACTGTCCCAGCCTCCGAGCCGTAACGGTAATCGGCTACACATGCATCGTTGATTTTGGGAACAAACAAATACACAGTACCAATACCACCCTTCTTCCACTCACCTTTCCATGCGCCCAAATATGCAGCACACTCTTTGGGAATGTTTGCTTCGGGTTTTTTCGCAACCATATCTTGTCCATGTTTTACGAATGAAAGCACTGGGTGAGTCTCTCCGGATGGATTTGAATAAGTACCTTTAAACACCCCGTCGTCAACTTGAGTTAACTTGTAATGTCTACCGGACTTAGTCTTAAATTCCAACTTATAACCGTTGTCAATCTTTTCTACCTGAGACTCCACTGGATTCATATTTCCACCCTCGAAACCAAATGTCGCACTGAGGTTAAAAATATTTTCACTTTTCTGTTCAATTGACGATACATCAAAAACAAGAATCCCTGGTGTAATTGTTACTCTCCATTTAGAAACAAAGGCTTCCTGTATTTTTTCGAGACTACTTGTTTGTGCGAAACAGCTAGCTGATAAGACAGTCATAACCAGTGCTATCAATACTTTTTTCATGGTTTTTACCTCCAATAAGTAAAAGAACAACATATATAACTTAAACAAAATAACAATGCTTATTATACCACATATCCTTAAAAAAAGCAAACATGTGCATTCTTTCTTATTTAAAATAAAGAATGATGTCTAAATCTAATGTTTCTCTCAGATAATACAGTGTGAACCACTTCCTTCCAAGATGACAAACTGAAAGGTTCTTGTTTGTCATATTTGACAATAATACAAACACCATTTTAGTGTATAATCTTAAATATGTTTAATAAAGAATCATTTTTAAGGGAAAAAATAATTACGGAAACGATTGTAACTGCTAACCAACAACAAATAGATCTTGACAGTGAGTCACCTACTCATTGGCTTATTGATTTTAGAAAGATACTACTCACTCCAGAAATTTTAAATATCTATACAGAACTTTTTTTTGAAAAATATAAAGATCAATATCCATTTCAAGTGTGTGGACTTGAAGTGGCTGCAGTACCGCTTGTAAGCGCAATAGTTATGAAATCTGTTGAAATGAAAATGCCTGTAAACAGTTTCTTCATAAGAAAATCTAGAAAGAAAAGCGGGTTACTGAATATGGTGGAAGGGAGAATAAGTGATGAGAAAATTATCCTTGTAGATGACATCATAAATACTGGGTCAAGTTTTATAAGACAAATAGAGGTATTAGAGAAAATAAAAGAGGAAAATAAGGGTACTGCCACTTTACAGAAAATCAATATTTCAAATGTGTTTTCTATAATGCGATTTAGAAATCTTGATTATTACACATACTTCCATAATAAGAACATACTGGTAGAAAATATATTTGAACTAGATGACATTACGAATGAGGTAAATGAAAAGAATGTTAATCTGCAAATAAAGAACTTGATTAAAAATGAGGAAAAATCAATCCCGAATAATTTCGAAATAAAGTGGGCTTTAAAAATACCCGGGGCTAACTATTTTTATGTAGTACCAAAATCAGCTCCTTTATATTTTGATAACAAAATTTATTTTGGCACTGATTCTGGTAATTTTATTTGCCTTAACTCTGATAATGGTGAAGAGATATGGAGGTATCGAGTCCCTTTTGGATCACAGAAGAAATTAATTTTTTCTTCACCGTGTTTAGTGAATAATAAATACATTTGTTTTGGCGCATATGATGGTAATTTATACTTATTAGATAAAGAAACAGGTAAAAGAGTATGGGTGTTTATGGAAGCAGACTGGATTGGATCATCACCTTGTTATTCTAAAGATTTAGACTTAGTTTTTATTGGCATGGAGTACGGACTATTTAAAAAGCAAGGAGGGCTGACTGCAGTAAAAGCAGAAACAGGAGAGAAAAAATGGGAGTACCGAAGTGAATCACTTACCCATGGTTCCCCTGCTTATTCTAGAAAATACGGGATAGTTGCTTGTGGCTCGAATGATAAGTTTATGCATATTCTTAATGCAAAAACAGGAAAGCTGATTTGGAAATTTGAAACTCAATCTGAAATAAAATACGCACCTTGTATTGATGAAAAAAGAGGGCTGATAATATTTGGAGGTATCGGTGGTGATGCTGAAGACGAAGATAAGAGCAAAATATATGTTTGCGATATTAAAACTGGAAAAATAAAGTACACATACAATGAATTATACTTTGGTGTATATTCCTCGCCTGTTGTATATAAAAATATTGTAATTATATCTTCTTTGGACAAATGCATCCATGCTTTTAATATTGAAAATGGAAAGCAAATTTGGAAATATAACACTGGGGCTAGAATATTTTCAACACCAGTAATTATAAATAGCAAACTTTATATCGGGCAGAATAGCTCTAGATTCTACGAAATAAACCCAGAAACAGGAGAAGTGCTGAGTATTTCACATTTTACAGAAAGAATAACAAACGGAATTGCTTACGATGAGAGTGCTGATACAATTTTTGTCCCTACTTTTGCAAATGAAATATACGCACTTAAAAGAAAAAAATAGAGTACTGAACCTAACTTATATAGTATACTTTGGTGTAATTCATACAGCACACCATGTTAAAACCAACTTACGTAAAATATTTAAAGTTACTTTTTATAAAAATAAAAAAAAATTATACTTTTTTATATAGAAATTTAAGTATATTTTTTATAATTATTATACTAACAGTAAGTATTAGCGTATACATAATTCCAGCATTCTCCTTTAGGCTTGGTAATGTATTTTTTGGTAATGTGAAAGTACTTTACAATGTAAAACTTGCACAAATTTTATTTAAACACTCAGTTAATCCCATCTTTAATATTTCAGTCCCAGAATTTGCACACTATCAATTATCTAGAACATATTTCATACAAGGTAATCTAAATACATCTCTATATGAAGCTCAAAAAGAACTAGAACTGTATCCCGAAAATAAAAGAACTTACTACATAATGGGGTTAACATATGGTTATATGAACGCAGAAACTGCTGCAATTAAGATGTTTTCGAAATTTATTGAATTCAAACCTGAGTCTTGGGCGGCCAGAAATGATAAAGCTTGGCTTCAGTTCCGTATCGGTGATATTGATGGAGCAATTGAAACACTGGAACCAATTATATTGAGTACAAAAAACAATGTTTGGATACAAAATACTTATTGCGCACTTATGATAAATAAAAAAGAGTTCGAAAAGGCAGAAATTGCATGTAAAAACGCTAAAGATGTCGCTGATGTTATGACAGAAGCTTCATGGGGTGTGGCTTATCCTGGGAATGATCCAAGAATATACGGCACTGGACTACAAGCTATGAAATTATCAATTGACAGTAACTTGAAAATTATTAGCACAAATGCCTCGACCGATCTTGAATAGGTCGAATAATTACTGACATGTAAAAGTGGACAACTGCTGCACACAATGTTGACATACCGTGGTATTATTATATGTAACATATATGAAGAAAAAAATAACAAGGCATTTGCATACTTTTTATAAAAAATTGCATAAACAAAACTATGCAGTACTAGCTGTTTTTATTATTTTGTTTGTTTCTGTTTCAATTTTCTTCATAACCCGTGGAACAGTACCACACTCATCAGAACTTGCTTATATTGAACACTCTATACTCGGTAAGGATGCTGGATCTGTGGTGCCAGCAAGTTGTGAATCATCTCCATGGGTAGCAAATGGTGACGGGAACTACACTGGTTGTGGTACTCAAGTTTGTTGGGATGGATCAACTATTACTCCCGCTATGGGACAGGTTTGTTCCACGCCAGCTAACTGTACAGGAACTCCGTGGGGAACAGTTGCTCATGGGGCTTCAGTTACTGGATATTCTGCTTCCGTAGTAGATTCTCCAACAACATGTGCATCTGTCTCTCAAGCACGTTCATGTTGGAATGGTTCACTTTCGGGAAGCTACACGATTACTTCATGTATTGAAAAATCTGGCTCAATAACCGTGCCTGCAAGTTGTGTCATTGCTCCTGGATCTTCTACATGTACAGTAACTGCGAGTTGGGTGAGTGCAAATCTTACAACCCCTCGTTTTTACGATGCTAATACTGACACTACACTTTCTGGTGCTGCAAATGGATCACAGTTGGTGTGGGTAGCTTGGGGTGGAACTACTTTTAAACTTACTGACAGCACTCTATACGAGTATGATACGAGAACAGTTACTGTAAGCTGTGCTGCAGGCACCACTTGGAACCCGACAACTGGCCCGGGAGGAACTGGGCAATGTGAATATGATGCAATTGCAACTTTGTCTGCATCCCCTACTAGAATTTCTTATGGAACTTCTACTTCTGTTCTTACATCAAGTTCAAC
The DNA here is from genome assembly GCA_021734745.1 of Candidatus Altimarinota bacterium. Lineage (GTDB taxonomy): Bacteria > Patescibacteriota > Minisyncoccia > Phycocordibacterales > UBA5272 > UBA11704. Next base: position 10,498 of record JAIPIK010000013.1, read on the forward strand.
CTATGCAACAAATTGTGATATAAATGGTAATCCTCCTTGGCCTTATAATCCTGGGATACTAAGAGCAACCACAAATACAGGACCACTTACCTCTACAACTACCTATACTTTCCAATGCACAGGCCTTGGCTCACCATCTCCTGTAGTAAGTGCTACAGTTATAACTGGTAGTGCTCAAAATCCTATACTTAACAAAGACGACATCACATTCCAAGCAGCTCCAACATTTACTGTTGCTTTCACTGGTCAATATACTCCAAATGGTAAGTTCGTTGTAACAGGAACCAATACTGATTCATGTACTGTTACACGTGATGGTACAACTCTTGCAACAGGAGCAAGTCCACTTACAGTTGTGTTCTCTGACTCTGGATCTCAAGCGGGAACATATCGTGCTATGTGTGAATACACAGATGGTAACGGTGTTAAATTCATGGCAAATAATGGAATTCCTTATCTGATTAATTATCAACCAGTACCACCTCCTCCAGTTGTATCTCTTAGAGCCTCTCCTACAACAATATCTGCAGGATCACCAGCTATTCTCTCATGGACAGTAACATATCCTGGTTCAGTACAAGGAGATGGAAGAGTCTGTAAATTAAAAGCTACACCAGTATGTACTGGCGGAAGTTGTAACGCTGACCAATTAGCTGCAAGTACAACCATAAATAATATTATTCAAACTCAAAATACTGATGCTAATGACCCAGCAGGTACTAGAAAAATAACATCAACCGCCCTTAATATCATTGTCCCTACGTATAGCACATCAACAAATGACGGTAACACAGACTGGAAATCCCCTGGAAAGAAGACATTCACTTTAACTAACTCTATGGACTTCTTCCTAGACTGTGGTTCAGAACCTACAGCAAGTCAGGGTGTTAGAGTGTTAGTGACAGGTTCTGTTGAGGGGTAAGAATAGTTTAAGGTTGGGTAAATTAATTAAATAATAAGTAAAAAGCGATCACTTTGTGGTCGCTTTTACTTCCCTTCCCCGCACCTAATACTACCTATTAATTACTAATGACTCTTTATGATATACTTTTTGTATGTTAAATCTTTGGCCATACTTATTACGACTCGCTGTTGCTTTGTACTTCATATCTCCTCATGTTCAAAGTCTTATGCTTGGAGCAAATAAGCTTAATGCAGCTATTTTTACTTGTATTGATGAATACATTCCATCAACTGTTGCTTTTACTATATGGCACGGGTTCTTCGTACTAATAGGTACCCTTATTCTACTCTGGCCACGACCAGTATTTCCTCTATTGATTGGTCTTATTGTACTTTCTAGTCAGTTATACCTTAACTTTTCTGTAAATGGCCCAGCAATTGATAGTATGCTTCAACTCGTTCTTATCCTTGTTTCTCTTGCCCTCATTATCTCCCACTCTCGTCCAAAGTTTAAGTAATAAAATTAAATATATTTTAATTTAAATTTTTAAATAAGTATTTTTGATATACTGTTTGCACATGAAAGTTTCTTTAAACACTGCGATATCATCAATTAATCAACTATCTCCCGAACACCAAGAAGGTCTTGAAAAGCTACATCTGCACACTGTTAGTGATTTGTTATTTCACTTCCCCACCCGATATGCAGACATGAGGGAAATAGCTGGGACAGGAACGCTTATAAAAGGACAGGCAATTACCATATATGGCGTCATGGAGAAGGTTTCTGTCCGTAGAAGCTTCAAAGGTCACACGCCGATGACAGAGGCCCGTGTAGCCGATAATACAGGCACAATACGCTGTATATGGTTCAACCAAGCATACATCGGCAAAATGTACCCTGATGGCACAAAAGTAAAGCTGTCCGGAATAGTCCAAGAAGATGGCAAAGGATTTTTACTTTCTAATCCAACAATCGAACGAGCCTCATCTGTCATACCCGAATCACAAGAAAGTCTTTTTGCGTCAACTTCTGATGCAGCATTTCTTACTCCTGTTTATCGAGAAACTAGAGGTGTCTCATCTTTGTATATTTATACTTTAATAAAAAAAGCTATCTCAGGGGGTGTGCTAGATGAAATTAGTGACCCTATTCCACCACACATCATCCAGAAGCTTCATTTACCAGAATTAAAAGAAGCTCTTCTATACATTCACTTCCCAAAAAATGAACCCTTGACCGTTGCGGCAAGAAAAAGATTTGCGTTCGAAGAAATATTCTATCTTCAACTCAAACAGTACCAAGAAAAAGTTGAAGCAAAGCACTCACTTGCGTACCCAATTACAATCGATAAAAAAGAAACTGATAAGTTCATCAACTCCTTCCCATTTGACCCAACAAAGGCCCAATTAGATGCCATAGAATCGATTTTGAAAGATATCTCGAGAAAAGAACCAATGGGAAGATTGCTTGAAGGTGACGTAGGTAGTGGTAAGACATTTGTTGCGGCAGTTATATCTCACGCAATACTTCAAAATAGAGTCGGTAAATCTGGAACAAACCTTCAGATTGCATATATGGCTCCGACAGAAATTTTAGCAAAACAACATTTTGAAAGCTTTATTAATTATTTCAAAGGTACTGGAATTGAGATTGGCCTATTAACTAGTTCTGGGTGTGCCAAGTTCCCAAGCAAATCTGACAACTCGTCTCACACCCCTATTTCTCGTGCTCAATTACTTAAGTGGCTGGCAGATGGTCGTGTTTCAATTGTTATTGGAACTCATTCACTTATTCAAAAAACAATTCAATTCGCCAATCTTGCGTTAATTATTATCGATGAGCAACATCGCTTCGGAGTAAAACAACGTAAAGCACTCGCTTCAAAAAAAGGTGAGGTTAGAAAAGAATTACCTCACTTGTTATCGATGACTGCCACCCCTATCCCTCGAACTCTTGCTCTTACAATATTCGGTGACCTCGATTTAACGGTCATCGATTCTATGCCGAAGGAACGTAAAAAAATTATTACCGAAATAATAAAAAGTAAGGACCGCACAGAAACTTATGAAAAAATAAGAAAAGAATTGCAGGATGGTAGGCAAGTGTATGTTATATGTCCACGTATTGATGAACAAGATGAGGAAGAAGCTCAGAAGAGAATACTTAAAAGTGTAAAGGAGGAAGCGAAACGTCTTTCTGATATTATCTTCCCAGAATTCATCGTTGATATTTTACACAGTAAAATGAAAAAAGAAGATAAGGAGGAAGTGATGCAAGATTTCTTAGATAAAAAATCTGATATTCTTGTAGCAACCTCTGTTATTGAAGTTGGTATAAATGTTCCGAATGCAACTGTAATTATAATTGAACACGCTGATAGATTCGGACTCGCACAATTGCATCAATTACGCGGTCGTGTTGGTCGTAGAGAATATCAATCGTATTGCTACTTGTTTACAGAAAGTGTTGGTGAGATGACACAAACAAGATTGAAAGCACTTGTTAATGCAAAGAATGGTTTTGAACTCGCAGAAGCTGATATGATGGCTCGTGGTATTGGTATGCTTATGGATGGTAAACAATGGGGAATAAGTGACCTTGCAATGGAGGCAATCAAGAATCCAAAGCTTGTAGAAATAGCCCGTGATGAGGCAAGGGAACTACTAGACAACGACAACGCATTAGAAAACTACCCAGACCTCGCTGATATCATCAAAAAACGCGAGCATGCACACATGGAATAGTGTGCATCCGCCTGGACTCGAACCAGGGACCAGTCGTGTATAAGACGACGGCTCTACCAACTGAGCTACGGATGCGATTTACTTACAATATAATCGTTATCTAAAATAAGACGACGGCTATACCAACTGCTTCCAAGAAGTGAATTTGCTAATTCAGCTACGGATGCGATTGCTCTCAACTATACCAAAAAATAAGAAATTATTCCATATGTGAATGAATATGTTAGTATTTATTTAGAAAGTCCTATCTTGATAACTGAGGAGTTAAAAATGAGCGCTGAAGAACACACCTATACTGGTGGAACGATAAACGGTCGGCACTGTTTGGTTTTGAATCCAAAACACCCAACTTGGACCGCAGAAAGAGATGCTCGTTACAGAGAAAATTTTTTCAGAGACCCTAGAAGTGATGTGGTTCAACTTGGTCACAGGTGTAAAGGAAATCTTGGTCGTCATAATGGACGAGATATAAAAAGATCGTCCCTACCTGACGCAATGTCATTATCAGTCACAATATCACCAGAAGACGCACTAGTTGCGTACGCCTTTTCAAAATTTTGGGTTGGCAGAGTTCTTTAACCCACCAACAAAAAGGCGGTCGCAAGACCGCCTTTTTAAATTGGATACAATAAAATTAAAATATGATAGTATTCATTTAGAAAGTCCTTTTTTTCAAAATTTCAAGGAGAAAAAAATGAACAGAGAAGGATGTCTGCCTGAAGATGAACATATTAAGCGATTTGGTTTCAGATTGATCACTGAAGTACAACTCGGTCGTTACAACGGAAGAGATATAGAAAGATTTTCTTCACCTGACGTTTTGCAATTATGTTTTCCAGAAACACCAGGAGAGCAAATGCTTGCATTTTCTATCTCAAACTTTTGGGTCGGAAGAGTTTTGTAAACCAACCACCAAAAAAGGCAATCGTAAGATTGCCTTTTTGTATTTGTATTTTCTAAAATCTAAACTCTAAAATCTAACATCTGCTTTAAACTACTTCTACCTTTTTCTTCACTGGTATACCGTGCAATGTTAACAACTTCTCGAACTCTTCACGTTCAATATTTTCTACTCGCATTAATTCTTCTGCAATTGCAACAAGTACTGGTCGTTTATCAATAATAATTGAACGAGCTCTTTGCCATGCTTCGTCTAATATACGCTTCACTTCACCATCAATTTTTTCACCGAATGCTTCACTATATTCCTTACTATAAAATACGCTACGCTGCTCCCCTTCTGGAACATATGTCACTGGACCGAGTGTACTCATACCATATCTAGTTACCATTGCACGTGCCATTGCTGTTGCAACTTGTAAATCATTTGATGGGCCAGTTGTAATATCTCCGAATATTTCTTTTTCTGTAACATATCCACCGAGTGACATCGCAATATCATCTAAGAATGTTGCACGACTCATTAAACGTCTTTCATCAAGTGGAAGTTTAAGTGTGTAACCCCCTGCGTGACCGCGCGCAATAATAGATATCTTATGAATTGGATCAGCGTCTGGTAAACATGATGCAACAAGAGCGTGCCCAGCTTCATGATATGCAGTTATTTTCTTTTCTTGTGGAGTAAGAACATGGCTCTTTCTTTCAGGTCCTAGCATTACCTTTTCTATTGAACGAATAAGGTCAAATTGTGCAACACTCTTTCTTTCTTCACGAGCAGCTAATATCGCAGATTCATTCATCAAAGAATACAAATCAGCGCCTGAGAATCCTGGTGTACGCTCTGCAATAACTTTCAAATTAACATCCTCAGCAAGTGGCTTTAGTTTTACGTGAACAGAAAGTATTGCCTCTCTATCTGATCTGTCTGGCAAATCAAGTGTCACTCGTCTATCAAACCTTCCTGGTCGAAGTAACGCCTGGTCGAGTACATCTGGCCTGTTAGTTGCTGCCATAACAATAAGATTCATTGTTGGCTCGAATCCGTCCATCTCAACCAATATCTGATTAAGTGTCTGTTCTCTTCCTTCCCCTTGACCACCTAATGATGGTGAACGTGTACGACCAACTGCATCTATTTCATCAATAAAAATAATTGCTGGGGCTGCTTTCTTTGCCATATCGAATAGATCACGTACGCGTGATGCTCCTACTCCTACGAACATCTCTTCGAACTCTGAACCAGATAAGTGGAAGAACGGTACGCCTGCCTCCCCGGCTACAGCACGTGCAAGCATTGTCTTACCTGTTCCAGGGGCGCCCATTAGTAATACACCTTTTGGAATTTGCGCGCCGATGTCTGTGAACTTCTTTGGAGCACGTAGGAATTCAACAATTTCTGCAAGTTCTTCCTTTGCTTCTTTTGCACCAGCAACATCCTTGAACATTATTTTTTCTTTCGTATCATCTGGATAAATAACTTTTGCACGTGACTGTCCGAATGAGAGAGCTTGAACATTTGCCCCTTTTATTCCACGAGCAAGCCACCAAATCATGAATCCTAAAAATAGAATTGGTATTATGATTGGAATAAGTGAACCCCAAAATGCAAACCCCTTCTCTGAAGAAACTAATATCGTTGTAGTCGCGAGAGTGGATGAACTTACACCGTAAATCTTAAGTGTCTCTAAAACTGAAGAACCACTTTCTTTTTTACTTATTACTTTTGTCTTGTCTGCTTTTTCACCAGTAAGAGAATCACCCTCTACTGTAATAGAAGTGATTTGTTGTTGAATTACTAAATCAGCGAATTGTGATAATGGAATAGTTGGTGTCGTTTTCTTCTGCTCTATTAATGAATACCCCCATACAAGGAACATGAAGATAATAAAAGCACCGAAAAGCTGCTGTGAAAAGCTCTGTACCTTTTTACCTGTAGTGACATTACCTGTGGTTTCTTTCTTTGTTTTATTTGCGAATTTTGGAATTTTCATCTTTTTCATCTGACTATTCTACCATAGACCAGTAATCTTGACTCTATGTTTAAATTTTACTAAAAAATATTTAAAAAGGTAACTAAAGTAAAAAATATATGTGTGTTAAAATCTAAATATGCGTTTAATAGAAAGTAAAAAACTACATCTAACTCATGTGATAAGTAACACCTTTGAAGCTGGTGTTGATCTTTTTGGTTTTGAGGTAAAGTCACTGCGAAAAAAACAAGGTTCTCTTGATGGCGCTAAAGTATTAATTCGTGGAGGTGAGGCTTTTTTAGTTGGTGTCTATATTCCACCTTATCAGGCAGCAAACACTCCAAAATCTTATGACCCTTACCGCACACGTAAGTTACTTCTCAAAAAATCAGAAATACTTGAACTTTATTCTCATGAACAATCAAAGACCTTGACATTACATCCGAATTCGTTGTATTCTACACACAACCTCATCAAGTGTGAGGTTGCTGTTTGTAAGAAAAAAGATAGTAAAGACAAGCGAGAAGATATTAAGAAAAGTATTGCTCGTAGAGAATTGCGAGAAAGTTAATAGACAATAGCTTATGGTCTATAGCGAATTCAAATACTATCAACTATTATCTATTTGACTATCGACTATCAATTGGGGGTGACATTTGGCTTCGACAATAAGAATATTATGTATGTGCTGTATCGAGACTGCTCTAGAACTCGTAAACTTTAGAGCAACTATGTTGCAAAAACAACTAGTAAGGCTATTCCATCGCCATACGCGTTTGGTCTAGTTCCAGCATTCGTCTAATTTAGACCGATCTGGTGTCCTTCTTTTTCGTATCTACGGAAAGAGTCTGGGCAATATAACAGAAGATGTAGATTACGTTGTTGCATAGCAATATAATCGAAAAATACATGCTATACATTCATTGTTTTCGTTTGTTTTCTATAATGAATGCGAACAACTGAAGCAAACTACATACAGTAGATCCGTGCATCATACCTTATTACACGGCGGTTCGATTCCGCCCACCTCCACAAAATATAAAATACCTACAGGTAATCCTGTGGGTATTTTATTTTTTAATCAATTGGAGAAAGTGACCTTCGTCACTTTCGGCGGAATCGAATACGGGGTCGAGAAACTACTTCGAGCAAAGCGAGGTAGTTTTGTGACCGATGAAGCCCACCTCCACAAACAAAAACACCACTAGTTTCCACTAGTGGTGTTTACCGTTTCTTAGAAAAAAGTTTTACCGCGAAACATCTCCACAAAACTTACAGACATTATCACGGTAAACCCCAGGACAATTTTTACTGATATGAATCTGTGCGTGAAAACTGTAGCTATCCGCCAAATTAACAGCAAAACCAACCATAGGGTTCATTCTTCTGCGCTCATCATTACTGTACATACTTTTGCCAACAGCTTCAAAAACTCCTCCTGCAACATACCCTGTGTTGTTTTTTCGCCAAATCTCTGAAGTTTTTGAAACAATATTATGATCAAGTCCTTTACGAGGAACGGGCCAAGTTACAACTTCTCTTGGGTCACCCTCAACTGATAAATCATATTTTGGTATACCTGCTTTTTCTTCAAGTTTCCGTAGACAATCATCAATACTCGAACCAACAACAGACATACGAATATGTTGTGGTGGGTTAATAACTTGATTAACCATTCCAATAATTCCGAATCCTTGGAAAAACTCTACCATTTTTTGACTGATGGATAACATGGCACACCTCCGTAATGTGTAGACATTTAAAAAAACTACTACGAATATCCTACTACAACGAATAATATAGTCAACAAAAAATAAATATCCCTACCCTTCCCCACATTTCCGTAATATGCTATAAATACAAAACCTAATCAGTAAATTGTTGTACTTTAAAACAGGGGGAAATATGAGCACTACTATAATTGCTTTACGTGGTGAAACTTCTGAAAAAATTGTTAATGGTGAACGTATGCTTGTTACACCATTTGTTGGGACAAATGAAAGTGGTATGCTTGCACAACTTGGAATTGGTCTACTGCTACCAGAAAACAAAGTATTTACTTGGGGGCTTGTTATCCCTCACACTTTAATTCAATCTTGGCGTGGCATGAAAATACTCGAACAAGCTGATACTATTTTCTCAAATGAAACATTGTGTGCTTGTTTTACTGTCGCATCAGGTAGTATTCAAAATACTGCGAATTATTACATAAAAGCACTGTCTGGTTCTTTTGGTTCTGTTGATAAGTTGCAGGAAGTTCGCCGTGAAGTATTGGCTTCTGTTCCGAATGAAAGTGAGCTTGAAAAAATGATTACTGTGTTGGAAACAAATTATGTTCAAGTTGATGTAAATGAAATAAGAGAAGAAGTAAAAGTTGGCCGTCTTGCAATGAGCCCATCTGTGAATAGATTTCTTAATAAACCAAATCACACTTTCAGAACCCATGTTTAAATCGAAAAGAATCTAGAATCCCTTTAGTTAATCCGTTGTACGGAATTAATTAAGGGGATTTATTTTATTAAAATACTACTTCATTTTCATTGCCCGGTATATCTTTTTGTGGTATTATCAGTACATATAACTCTTTGGCTCAAAAAATAAACATAAATAATAATATACGTTCTCTCAAACTTCGTGTCATAGGACATAACGGAGAAAATTTAGGCGTTCTTACAAAAGACGAATCATTAGCGAAAGCAAAAGCCCTCGGCCTCGACTTAATAGAAGTATCTCCACATGCTGACCCACCTGTTGCTCGTATTGCTGATTACGGAAAATATACATATGAAACTTCCAAAAAATTAAAGGAGGTAAAATCAAAAGCACACTCAACTGAAACCAAAACAGTGCAAATTAGTGTTTCCATTAGTGATAATGACCTGATGATGAAGGCAAGGAAAACTGCTGAATGGATAAACGAAGGCCATCGTGTAAAAATAGACCTTCAATTAAAAGGACGTACGAAATATATGGATGAAAAATTCCTTCGTGAGCGTATGAACAGAATACTTGCAATCGTCCCTGCTGATTATAAAATCGCAGAACCGTTGAAGAAAGTTCCGAAATCTATGATGGTTGTATTAGAGAAGAGTAAATAGCTTATAGTCGATAGCTTATAGATAAAAACTAATAAAAAAGATTACTATTTAAATTTAGTATTTTGTATTAAAGCTATAAGCCATAAACCATCGTCTATAAGCTGATATTCATGCTTGATAACTATGAATATCTATGATATAATACCCCAACTATCTGAAAGGTATAGAAAATTCTATGAAGACAAACAAATCATTTCTCAAGAGACTACGTGTAACAAAAAATGGTAAAATTCTAGCTCGAAAGCCAGGACTTAACCATTTCAACGCAAAAGCGTCACGAAGTAAGCAATTGGCAGGCAAACGTGCTAAGGAGTTTGCTATGACAGGGAGAGAGAAGTCACGTTTTCTACCAGGAATGTTCTAAATCCTTCTAGACTCATTTATTTTATTTAATCAACCACTATGTCACGCGTAAAAAGAAGTATAATGGCGATGAAGCATCGTCGAAATGTCCTCAAGCAAGCTAAGGGATTTCGTTTTGGTCGTTCTAAGAAAGAAGTAGAAGCAAAGGTTGCTCTTCGTCATGCTGGAGCATATGCTTTTGCACACAGAAAAGACAAGAAGACTGACATGCGTCGCCTTTGGACAACTCGTCTTAATGCTGGACTACGCGCTCTTGATATCACCTACTCTGTTTTCATTGATAAACTTACAAAGAAAAGTATTTCAATAAATCGTAAAATGCTTTCAGAAATTGCAGCCGAGCATCCAGAAACATTTGAGAGGATTGTGACACAAGTTAAAGGGTAGTTAGTAGACAATAGTCAGTGGCTTATAGCAAATACAAAAGCGACAACTTCAGTTGTCGCTTTTGTATTTTTTGACTAAAGACGTAATTCACGTTCGCCGTTAAGCTCTTGCTTCTTAACCATTTTAATTAATTTCTCAATCATTATTTTTGGGTTTTTTTCAAAAATAACATTTGGATTGGTACGGTCACTATTCTTAATGATATTCTGAATAACTTCATCTGTCGCCCACTCTCCAACTAGCACTCCAAGGGGCATATTCGCCTCCCAAGCCACTGTAAACTCATGAATAGTACCAATACGGCCACAACCGATTACAACAGCATCTGAAGAACGAATAAGCATTAAGTCGCGCCCTGGGAATCCGAAGCCTGTATATACAACAGTATCCATAGCTTTTAATGGTAATCTGTAAACTTCCACATGCTCTTTCTTACTAGCGGCAGGAGATAGTCCGAATGAAAATCCCCCAACTTCCTTTGCCCCTTCTGCTGCATACATCGGGAAACCACTTGTTGCTCCAGTAATAATCTGACATCCTTGGCGAGCAATCTCACGCCCAATTTCTTTTGCGATTGGTATAACTGATGGTCCACAATGAGCAATTTCTGCTGCACCTGAGACACTGATAGTAATTCGTTGTTTCATATATACAGTATATAGCTAATAGACGATAGCTGATAGTGAATAACAAAATACTTATACAACTTTTTTAATAAACATGCTGAGCATTTTCATTATTTCACTTAAATCTTGCATTAGTCTACTGTAATCTTTTTCAGAAATATACTCAAGTTCTTTTGCTATATATAACTGAGTTTCAATTTCTGCACCTGACCCCAAAGATATTCTTAAAAATGATGCGTAACTTTTGTCTGTTGAACGTTTACTTCCTTCTGCTATATTTGATGGAATAGATAATGAAGCTCTGCGTAATTGAGAAATTATTCCAAATTGTTCACTAACAGGAAATGACTTAGTTATTTTATATATTTCAATACAAAAATGTGTTGATTTTTGCCAAACTCGAAGTGTTTTGTAATCTGCCGTAAGCTATCGTCTATAAGCTATTGGTCTATTTTAATCCAATTCCAACACATCCCCTTTTTCTGGTACTGTTACCGGCACATCATATGTCTCATGTATACGCTGACCTAAGAAATAAGTACTCTTTGGTTCACCAAGAACAACAATTACTCTCTTTAGAGACTCGGCTGTTGAAGCAACGAATTCTACTAGGTGCTCAGAATCCTTATGTGCAGAAAATCCATGAATATTAACTACTCGTGCACGAAGTGGAATAGGAGTTCCATGAATATATACTTCTTTTTCTTCATCAACAATATGACGACCGAGAGTATTAACTGCCATATAACCAACAATAATAATTGTACTATTCGGATCTGGAAGATATTTTGCTTCGTGATGTAAAATTCGCCCACCGTTACTCATTCCGCTTCCTGCAATAATAACCTTCGGGCGATTATCTCCGTTAATTGATTTACTTTCTTCTGGTGAAAGCGTTTGAATTAATCCTTTAAAAGCAAATATATCATCTCCACTTTTAATTGTTTTTTCTATATTTTCATTAAACCAACTATCATACTTTTTATAAATCTTTGTAATGTTAATACCAAGTGGGGAGTTAAGATAAACAGGTATCTCTGGTATTTGCTTTCCTTCAACAAGCTCATTGAAAGCGAGTAACATTTCTTGTGTGCGTTCAATAGAGAATGCAGGGATAAGAACTGTGCCTCCTTTTGCAATTGTTGTAGTTACTGCTTCTTTAAAAATTTCAATTCTTCTGTCCTTGTCTTTATGGTTTCTATCCCCGTAAACACTTTCAATCACCAGGTAATCAATATCCTTAAGTGGTGTTGTATCTCTCATAAGTGGTGATGGAGTATTACCGAGATCACCAGTAAATGCTAACTTCTTTCCTCTGTATGCAATCTCAACTATTGAACTTCCAAGAATATGTCCAGCGTCGTGAAGTGTAATCACTGCGTTGCCATCATTTGTTTCTATAATGAATTCCTTTTCGTAAGGAATCGTAGTAGCCCATAGATGCATACTTTCAAAAACATCTTTTTCTTCATAAAGCATTGGTATCCCGTCTCTTGTAGCTTCTTTTCCTAGAATACCCATAGAATCGAGCATAATTAATTCAGCCATTTCACGTGTTGGTTCTGTACTTATAATTTCTCCTCTGAATCCATCTCTGACAAGTCGAGGAATCTTACCCACGTGATCTAAATGAGCATGAGTTACAAAAAGAAAATCAACGCTTTTTGGATCATATGTAAATGGGGCACTGTTAATTGGTACAGAATATCTCTCCCCTTGGACTAGTCCACAATCGATAAGGATTTTTTTATCACCAAACTCAACAAGAAAGTTTGAACCTGTTGGCATCTGTGCTCCACCTGCGAATGTAATTTTAAATGTAGACATGAGAATAGTTAATAGTTGATTAGTTACTAGTTGTTAGTTTAATAATAAAGACAGTAAATACCTACTTTCGAACAATAAAGTATGCTGCACTCATTCCTATAAATCCATTTATCAAATCTGCTATTGTATCAACCCAGCCATTCCATTTTTTTACCAGAATATAATCATACGCATATTCGTATAATTCCCAAGCAAAAGCTATGACGAGATACGCAAGAAAAAGTTTTATATATGAAACTTTTAAGCCTTTATAAGAAAGAATAGCGCCTGTTAATGAAGCTACTCCGAACCCACCCATGATATGCATCGGTATATCTAACCATAATAATTCATAATATAAGTGAGTTGACTCAAAAACAAATTTTGATATACAAAATAATATTACAAGATATAACGATGAAATAATGATGTGTTTCATATTAAAAGTATAACATGTGGTGAATAATAGCAGGTAAGCTAAGAAATATAGAGTGCCGGCGTAATACAACACAACATAATACAATACATTAGGAACGGAATAAGAAAATCCACCATTGTGGTGGATTCTTTTAATGGGAGCCGAGGGCATCTTCCTGATGTTTTATGTCAGGTGGGTAGGAAACGAATAGGACCACAGTCCAGTTCTCAATATTCCATAACCCAAAGATGCATTATCCAGAAAAATACCTAAGCTCCCTATCGTTATTATACTCCTATCTCTTTTTAAAATGCAAGTATTAACTTAAATAGTTAATTCCTTTTCATTTTTGAAAAATAACATTCTTTTAGTCTAAATTTTTCTTTTTTTATTTTTTCTTTTAAAAACACGTGTCATTTTCTTGCTATAAAATGCACTCCCACTCACCTTGTCTCTCGACACGATTTACTAATCGCCGACTCCGTGACGTTTTTAAAAGGAAAAAAGAGGATATATGAAGTACAAATACATAATACAAAAGAAAATATCCATACTTTCGTATGGATATTTTCTTTAATGGAGGTACTTCGTATCATGTACCTGTTCGCTTGTCGATACGTGGGTAGAAAATGTTTCATCCTCGAACAAAACTAATATTTCATCACCCTTGATACTTGATTAGGCAGATACATGTTTTTGGAAGTACCTATTTTTATTATATGCCTCTCACATAATCATGCAACTAATGACCTAGTAATTTTTCGGTGGATAAAGTGCATAACTAGAAAAGAAAATACCCGATGACACTCATCGGGTATTTTCTATAATGGAGGTACCTAGAACATTTAATCGTTACGCCAGGTTATTAGGGAGACATGCGTCACGTTAACGACTATGCATCATCTGACGACCTGAAAGCTTCTAGTAACAATTAAACTCATAAGCACCTATGGTCATTATAGACCCCACAAAAATCCTTGCAAGCCTAAATTTTTATGGGGATTAGGTGGACAATGGGGATAACTAAGTAGTCATTATTAATTTACGGCAAAGCCGCGAACTTGCTAGTTCGAAAGTTAAAAGTAATACAAAATACATAGGTTTCCCTATGTATTTTACTCGCGTGTCCTGCGTGGACGCAGGAATGCCCCATGGCGTAAGCCTGTGGGATGAACGCGCCACTCACACCTTAGGTGTGAGCAAACAGCAAAGCTGTTTGAAACCTTAATCTGAAAGATTAAGGGGCGATAA
>JAIPIK010000014.1 GCA_021734745.1 Candidatus Altimarinota bacterium
TCGTAAGGGTGGTGGTTTTACTTACTAATATACAAGGTCGCACCTTGTATTATATTTTAGTGGTATTAGTTGAATGTTTCATCCTGCATTTATACACAACACAAGATGAATACAAGGTGCGACCTTGTATTGTGTTGTTGTATACTAAATATAATGTCAAATAGGTTGCATGCATTTATAAACAACGAGATATATCATATATATAATCGTGGTAATAGTAAACAAGTTATTTATCAAGATGCACAAGATCATGAGTATTTTATAAACCTATTATTAGTAATGAATACAGAAAAGCGGGTTGCTTCAAGGGTTAACAAGGTGAAAGATATTGAAAATATAGTAGACATTGGAGCATACTGTTTAATGCCAAATCATTTTCACATAATGATTAAGCAACAAAAAGATGATGGCATTATTTTATTCATGAGAAAGGTATCTACTGCATATGCTATGTATTATAATAAAAAATATAAAAGAACTGGAGGTCTTTTTGAAGGTAGGTTTAAGTCGAAACATATTGGAGAAGATAGATATTTAAAATATTTGTTCTCATATATACATTTAAATCCACTTAAGCTTCTTGATGAAAATTGGAAGACAAAAGCTAGATATCCATCTATAGATATGTTTAAGTTTTTAACCTTATATATGCACTCAAGTTTTGGTGAATATTATAGGAATGAGGAAATAGTTATAAATAAAAAGGCTTTCCCAGATTATTTCCCAACAACAAGTAGCTTTATAAAGGAGTTAGTGTCATGGTTTTCTTTAGGGGAAAAGTAATCATTTACGTATAAGTGTGTAAATATAATGTAATACAAATACAAGGTCGCACCTTGTACAAAATACAAGGTGCGACCTTGTATCTTACTTCACTGGCGTTTTATTTATATAAGATAATGAGTGAATGTATGAATGGGTTAGTGCTTTACTGTTTTACAAACTATTGCCAAATAGGTACCATTCAGGCGCACTATAGACCACTTTATATTTTTATGATAGTATTATTTTATAAACCAAAGAAGTAGGTCAGGGGGCGAAGATCGACGATGGTGTCCGTAATCAGCAGACGTAGGACGCGAGAATCAAAACTTTACCCTTGATAATTCCTGCGGAGGCGAATTGGTAAATTATTATATAAGACGTGTTTCCAGTAACGATTCTACTGAATCGACTATTGGTTCAGGTTTGATAATAATTAATTTACTTTTCCTAAACTCTTAAATTTGTTTATCAAACGGTTAGCGTTTGTTTATTACTTGAATCATTGGTGGCTAGCACCCAGTGGTTAAAATCTAGTTCTATATGGCATTAACACGCGCAAAAAAAGCTGAACTTATTTCATCTTACACAGATGCAATAAAGGGAGCAAAAAGTGCTGTGTATGTTAAATTCAAGGGTTTGTCAGTAGCTGACACTAGTACTCTTCGTGGACAACTTTTTAGTGAGAATACTCACTATACTGTTGTTAAGAAGACACTTTGGAAGCGAGCGACAGAGGCGAACAGTATCAAAGGAGATGCTCCAGAAACAGGCGAAGAACTCGCTGTAGTATACGGAGAAGATCTTTTGACACCAGCGCGTCTATCTTATGAATTTAGTAAGATTCACAAAGGAACATTTACAATTTTAGGTGGTATATTTGATGGTTCATTCAAGAATCAATCAGAAATGCTTTCTATCGCAACTATTCCTCCACGTGAAGTTCTTCTATCACAGCTTGCTTATCTTCTTAAGTCTCCAATGACAAAACTTGCTGTTGGGCTTAATGAAGTTGCACTCAAAAAAACAGCGTAAGCTGAATTATTAAAAAGTTAAATTATATATTTATGGAAAAATTTGCAGATCTTTTAACAAAGATTGAAAACATGTCAGTGATTGAACTTAACGATTTAGTTAAGGCAATCGAAGAAAAGTTCGGTGTATCAGCAGCGGCGGTAGCCGCAGCACCAGCAGCTGGAGCAGGAGCAGAAGCAGCAGACGAAAAGTCAGCTTACACTGTTCACTTAGTAGCAGCAGGTGAAGGAAAAATTGCAGTTATGAAGGTAGTAAAGGAAATACTTGCTCTAGGTCTTAAGGAAGCAAAGGATCTTGTAGACGGAGCTCCTGTTGATCTAAAGGCTAATGTTAAGAAAGTAGAAGCTGAAGAATTCAAGAAGAAGTTGGAGGAAGCAGGTGCAAAGGTGGAGCTAAAGTAATCCAAAGGCTAACTTTACGGAACCTGAGCAGCTGTCCAGGACTATTTCCTGGATTCCTGGGAAATAGTATCGGGCAAAGGTGCATTAAATTCTATATGTAATAATATGGAATTTAACAAGAACATAGACATTAAGTAATTGCATTCACATACGTTACTTATAGAGCAAAATCCCCAAAAGGGGATTTTGCTCTTTTATAAGGTAAATATGTTATTATTTCGTCACATTTTCCTAAAATACGCAATATAGCACTATCTTAAGTTTTTCTGTACAATATGCACATATGGAACTGTTAGCGAAACTGCTTGGCGGAGTGGAGAGAGTAAAGATTATGCGCTTTTTCTTACATCATGAAGATATGGTTCTTTCACTTCATGAAGTAACAGAAAAAACAAAATCAAAAGGTGTTGTTGTGCGTAAAGAATTAACAGCACTGACAGGTATGGGTTTTATTGAAAAGAAAAAGGCAAAGATGGTTATAACCACTGGTTCAGGAAAGAAAGTGTATTCAAAAGTAAAAGAAGTAAATGGATATAGATTGAACCCTTTATTTCCTCATAATCAAGCATTAAAAGAATTGTTGTTCGATTTTCAATTGTTAGATAATAAGGAAATTTTTTCAAGGTTTAAAATAATAGGGCGTATTAAACTATTTGTACTCGCAGGGTTATTTATAGGGGAACCAAAATCACGTGTTGATATTCTAATAGTAGGTGAGTCAATAAAGCGTCCAAAAGCTGAAAAGATATTAGAGTTACTTTCAGCAGAAATTGGTCGTGAGGTTGTGTATTCAATTATGGACGTAGAAGAGTATGAGTATCGATACAAGATGTATGACAAATTTTTAAGGGATATTATTGA
This sequence comes from Candidatus Altimarinota bacterium, assembly GCA_021734745.1. Classification (GTDB taxonomy): domain Bacteria; phylum Patescibacteriota; class Minisyncoccia; order Phycocordibacterales; family UBA5272; genus UBA11704. The sequence goes on from JAIPIK010000014.1 coordinate 3,060, forward strand.
TATGCCACATGAGCAGGTTGTTAACAAACTAAAAGATAAGATAATCTAGTAAGGTGAGTTTTTGTATTAATTGGGAGAGACTCTATATTTAAATTTTAAATATTTAAATAACAAGGCAATATGAAGACTTCATACCTTTAATTATTTAAAGTGAATTATTTGTTGCTTTAACTAGATATGACTTATATGTAAGAATATGACTCATGAAGCGGTTGTAGTCTTCCTCGGTTGTGCTCGCCGGCGTATTAACATCTGTAAAGGTTGTGTTAGTAAGGCCTAGTGACAAGGCTCTTTTATTCATAGCTTGTATGAAAGTTTTATCACTGAGAACGCCTTTATAAATAATTGAAGCATCTGTATTGTTATTGTTAAGAATAGTTGGTAAAAGTTCTAGTCTGGTTGTGGAAGAATTGTTTCCTATATTATTTATTTTATTATCTTGCGTAAGATATTCTAATGAAACAATAGCAGTCATCAATTTTGTCATACTTATAGATGAAATATTATTAAGTGATGTTGTCGTAGGAGTAAATTCATCTCGGCTCTCTCTAGTAATAATAATTGTGGTCGATGATGTGATAAAGTCATATACACGTTTTGCGTCAATATCATTTAAGCGGATGCAACCACCACTGTAAGTACTGGATACTTTTGTTCCATCTGGATAATAGGGTATTCCATGAATAAAATAATTACCAAATAGGTGAATACTGTACGGCATGTATACATGACCCATAGAACTGAAGTGCAATGGTATTTTATAGTCGCTAGTGTATGTGCCAGCTATTGTTTCGTAGTAACTTCCTGGCTTTCCTTGAGAAACGAGCTCTAGAACAGTTGTAGTACTTTTAACATCGTGTAATTCAAGTTTATTAGTATCAAGACGTACAATAACATAACGATCACCCATTGATTTTTGTGGGGATTCTACCTCTTCAACATATGAAATATTACCCTTTTCAGCCTCTGTGACTATCGGGTAAGTGATATAGCCAACACTAGTTCCAAGTAATATAAATGTTGGGAGTATAAAGGACACATATCCTCGAAAATTCTTTCTCATAATTAATTTTGACTATAACATAAAAAGTGGATAATTGGGAATATTTTTACCAGAAAGGCGTTATACTGTAAGTACCTTTATATGTCGAATATAAAGGTGTATATATACACACTTTATAATTAAAAGAATCTTTTATGTTCAATCCACTAGATATATTAGGTCAGGCGCTTGTTGATACAAGCATGACTCTAATAGCGTTTCTTCCAAACGTAATCATCGCAGTTATCATATTTGCTCTTGGTTGGGCTTTTGGTGCTGTGCTTGGACGCGCAGTGTCTCATATTATTTCTGTATTACGTATTGATAATGCTTTACACAAAGCAGGATTAGATACAGTAAGTGAACGAGCAGGAATAAGAGTTTCTTTAGCAGGTTTTTTGGGTGGAGTCGTTAAATGGCTCGTTATTGTTGCATTTACAATTGCATCAGCGGAAATACTAGGACTGTCACAGGTAACACAGCTATTACGTGATATTTTGATGTACATTCCACAAGTTATCATTGCAGCAATCGTTCTAGTTATGGCTGCTCTTGTTGGAGATTTTGTTTCTCGTCTTGTTAGTCATTCTACTAAGGCAGCAGGAATGAAAGGGGAGTTCGCAGCAAAGGTGTCAAAATGGGCAATCATCATCGTAGGTGGTGTATTCCCAGCTCTTACTCAACTTCGTATTGCTCAAGGTCTTGTAGAAGTATTGTTCACAGGTGTAGTGTTCGCACTGTCACTCTCAATCGGACTTGCGTTCGGTCTAGGTGGGCGTGATGCAGCAGCTCATGCTATCGAGAAGATGAAGGAGAATAACTAATCAGGATATTTAAGTTGGTGATTTAGTTAAAATGAAAGAAAAGTGGCGCCTTCGGCGCCACTTTTCTTTTTGGATTATAAGTGATAGATTACAAATAGTTGTACTTAAATTAAAAGGGGGAGTAAATTATGATAAAGGAAATAGATGGTAAAAAAATGAAGCTCATTTGCCCACAATGTTCTGGTTCTAATATTGGTGGTTCTGGTTTAGGAAGTAACTATCTTCATTGTTTTGGACACTGTATGACGGATATTCCAGAGGGGGATATTCTGACAACAGAAGCTCTTCCAGAAGAAATACCTGTACTTTCCCAAGATCCATATTGATGATTTTTTTGGTTTAAGCGGTGCCTGCGGCACCGCTTTTTTCATGTTTTTTATCATATTTAAATAGTTACCAAAAACTACCAGTTTTAAAGAAAAATTCCCTTGACTTTCATTTTTTATTTTGATAGTATGTGAAGCACTGCTTAATGATAAAAAGAAACGAAAAAATCAACTAACCCGGAGGCAAAGTGACGTTTCGTTACTAGGCCGCCGTAAGGCGGATTTTATTTTCCCTAAAACATTTAGAAATGAATGTTTGGGCGACACTTTTAAAAAAGTGTTTAGCCCAAATTATTAGGCAGTCGACGTTGTTATTTGACAATAGAATCCCGTGCACAACACGCGCAACAGTACTGTTATCCAGTAGTAGAATTTTGATTCACTGGGGTCTAGCGGAGTTTGTGACACGGACACATAAAAGAAGTTCATAAATTAGTGCAAACTAATTTATGAATTAAAAAGACAATTGAACATGTAAAGTTTGGAGCGGTCTAAACTTTACAGTGATAGTTATGTTTCCTAATAGGAACATAAGAGCAGACGGTGGATGCCTAGGCTCTAAAGAGCGATGAAAGACGTGGTCAGGCGGCGATACGCTTCGGGGAGGTGCCTAACAACCTTCGATCCGGAGATTTCTGAATGAGGAAACTCAATACAAGTAATGTTGTATTGTCATAGCAAGCATTTGCATGACGCTCACCCAGGGAAGTGAAACATCTCAGTACCTGGAGGAAAAGAAAACAAAAGTTATTCTGCAAGTAGCGGCGAGCGAAAACAGAGAAGCCCAAACCACAAGTAGTAATACTTGGTGGGGTAGTAAGATAGAAACGTAGTTTACTAGAAGAGTTACAAAAGGTATGTATAGATTAAGTTGTTGGAAAGCAACGCCATAGAGAGTGATAGCCTCGTAATCGAAATGCATACCCCTCTTTTGTTTCTAATCTTGAGTAATTCGAGACATGAATAGCTCGGATGAATCAACCGGAACTAACCGGTAAGGCTAAATATCTTTAGAGACCGATAGTGAACTAGTACCGTGAGGGAAAGGTGAAAAGAACCCCGGAAGGGGAGTGAAATAGAACTGAAACCGTCTGTTTACAAGGAGTAGAAGAGGTACTTGTACCTCGACTGCGTGCCTATTGAAGAATGAGCCAACGAGTTGTAGGTTACTGCAGGCTAAGTGGTATAAAGTCACGGAGCCATAGCGAAAGCAAGTGTTAATAGCGCGAAATTATTGTAGTTGCTTACAGACCCGAAGCCGGATGAGCTTACCATGAGCAGGGTGAAGTTTACCGAAAGGTAAATGGAGGCCCGAACCATTAGGTTGTACGACTCCTTTGGATGACTTGTGGTAAGGAGTGAAAAGCTAATCGAATTCGGTAATAGCTGGTTCTCTCCGAAATAGTTTTTGGACTAGCGTCGCGTGTTCCCTTTGGGGGTAGAGCACTGGAAGGTTTTGATTAGTAGCAATACGACAACACCTATCAAACTCCGAATACCAAAGGTTAAAAATGCGGCAGTAAGACCACGGGGGCGAAGCTCCGTCGGTCAAAAGGGAAACAGCCCAGATCTCAAGTTAAGGCCCCAAAGTATATATTAAGTGTAAGCGAGGAGGTGGAGTTTCATTGACAATGAGGATGTTGGCTTAGAAGCAGCCATCATTGAAAGAAAGCGTAACAGCTCACCCATCGAGAGACTCTGCGCCACAAATAATCGGGACTCAAATATATCGCCGAAACTGAGGGCTTCATTGGTGTCACAACCATTGGAGCGGTAGGAGAGTGTTCCACTCTGCGTTGAAGCCAAAGGGGTAACCCATGGTGGAGCGTGTGGAAGTACGAATGTTGGCACAAGTAACCGCAATGGGGGTGAGATCCCCCCACGCCGAAAGAATAAGGTTTCCTCTTCAATGATTGTCAGAGGAGGGTTAGTCGGGCCTAAGGAGATGGCGAATGCCGGATCCGATGGACATAGGGTTAATATTCCCTAACTCGGTACTAATGTGATGGGATGACGGAGAGTAGTATGTAAAGCGTCTTATTGGATTGACGTTTATTGTGTAGGGGTGAGGCGCAGGGAAATCCACGCTTCTGGTTTTAATACCAATCCGAGCACTGTATGAAGATGATGGGCAACCTGATTCAACTTTACAAAGCACACTTCCGAGAAAAGTCTCTACATTCTGTGAATACAGAACGTCTATGTGTGTCTTAGCAATAAGGTACACATAGATGCTTAAGTTAGTATTGATCCGTACCGCAAACCGACACAGGTATTCAGGTCGAGTAGACCAAGGCGAACGAGTGAATTCTCCCTAAGGAACTAGGCAAAAAAGCGGCCGTAAGTTAGCGATAAGGCCTGCCCCCATCACTTTGTCTTCAAAGACAAGCTGACAAAATTACTTCATCTACTTCGTTGAAGCAAATTTTTTCTTCCGCAATGTACTATGTGTACATTTTGGTCGAAAAAATTTGCTTCGCCTAGTAGCTAAAGCAATTTTCTCAGCTTGTATCACTGAAAATATAGTGATGGTTCTAGAGAATTAGATAAAATAAATATTGTAAAAATATTGAGACAAACCGTAATTACAGTAGAGCTACTGTAATTACAAAAAGTGTATGTAAAAAGTGAGTAGTTGTGAATTTCACAGAGGAAAAAACCTCAAAAATATCAAGGGGTGATGTAGTCAGCACAAAAAAGTTGGCGAGCTAATAATGTTTCTGGTTTCCAGGCGTAGACAGTCGGAATGTTGCTGAAAAGCATCATCTCAGAAGCGTAGCTGAAGAATATTATCTCAGAAGCATAATTGCTACCGATCGAGTCGGGAATAAAAGTTACATAAGCGATCATTTAGTCTTTCTGGCCTCCGTGTCAGGATTTGTCCAAGTAGTGGCGAACGAAAGGATAGATTAAATGAAGATTTGAGCCGATTTCGGTCGGGGTCTCAATCTCCCTTGATACCAATTAAACAGCAGAATGTTGTTTAATTCTTCTGTGAAATTCATAATTACAAACTAATTACATACAAAATAGTGTGATGGAAATAATTTCTCTAGCACCAACATTACTTTGAAAATAAAGTGATGGGGGCCGCAGCGAAAGTTTCCCTAGCGACTGTTTACCAAAAACACAGCTTCCTGCGAACACGTAAGTGGATGTATAGGAGGTGACGCCTGACCAATGCGGGAAGGTTAAATATCGGTGGTGCGCAAGCGCTGGATGATATAAGCCCCCGTCAATGTCGGCCGTAACTATAACGGTCCTAAGGTACTGGTCATAGCTAATATGACCAGTAGGACTGGGACTGTTATATGGGTTTTTGTTTAAACATTCTAATCATACGCCTACTAAAAGCTACCTCATATACCGAAATGTATATCGAGTCCGAAGTGGTTAGCGAGAGACCAACGCCACACATCTGAACGTCGTAAGATAGAAGATGAAGATAGAGTCCTTCTTGAGGAATAGAAGAGCGAAATTCCTTGTCTGGTAAGTTCAGACGTGCACGAATGGCGTAACGACTGGGGAACTGTCTCAGGGAGTAGCTCGGTGAAAATACAGTACCGGTGAAGATGCCGGTTACCCGCAGATAGACGAAAAGACCCCGTGAGCTTTACTCTAGCTTGATATTGAGTATGTTCAATTACTGCGTAGAATAGTGACGAGAGGTTTGATGTTTACGATTTCGGTTGTAATCTACTCGACAGTGAAATAGTCATCTGTAATTGGGCATGCTCTAACGTGAACGGAAAAAACGTTCGCAGACAGTATCTGGTGGGGAGTTTAACTGGGGCGGTTTCCTCCTAAAAGGTAACGGAGGAGTATATTAAGGTCATCTAGGCGCGAATGGAAACCGTGCCGATAGCGTAAGGGCATAAGATGGCTTGACTGTAAGACGGGCATGTCGAGCAGACACGAAAGTGGGTCCTAGTGAACCTACACTTGGCTTTAGACGCCGGTGCAGATTAACGGATAGAAGCTACCACGGGGATAACAGGCTAGTTGTGCCCAAGAGTTCATATCGACGGCACAGTTCGGCACCTCGATGTCGGCTCATCTTATCCTGGTGGTGGAGAAGCTACCAAGGGTATGGCTGTTCGCCATTTAAAAAGATACGTGAGCTGGGTTCAAACCGTGGAGGAGTGAATTATACAGAACGAGAACAAATGTTATTTTCTCAAATAACACAAATTTGTTCTCAATTCAGTTTTGTATAATTGACTTCTCCTAGTTTGAACCCGAGGAGTTAAGACTAAACTTAACAAAAAGACATTAATCACGGCGGCATAATATAGAAATATATTATGGCAAGCCAACTAATATCGGAAGAATCTTAAACACAGTATTAGCTTCACAAAGGGAATAGGGTTCGTCGTAACGATCCTCAAACCTAGCTGAGTGGGTGACAACGTCCATTTGGTGGTGATAAAAGGGAAGTGGTTCTAACTCGAGAGAGAACTGCTTTACCTACTCGCTCCTTTTGTGAAGTTAATAATGTGAGAGACAATTCCGAGGGAAGTAAATAATTGTGGATTTCATAGAGGACTTATGTTCTCAAAGAGCGGTGAAGGGGAGGAAATGTCAATCATTCCGCGGAAACTACGCGTAGTGGTTCGTGCGCAAATTGCATGTTGTGTCTGGCTCAAAAATTGAGTTCAGTTGCCCATGTGGTCGCTTGCAAGTATGCCTTTGAGCCAACTTGAAGATGCGCGTTTGGTTGATGTTTCCTCCTCGGATCTGCCCAATACTCAGTAAATTTTTTATAGAAGAATTTATTTGGGTCTTCTATGAAATCCATAATTAAATACACCCGTAGAGACTATACGTTGGCAGGCTTATGTAAAAATAAGTTGAAGCTCTAGTCCGATCCCTTTAGTAATAAAGGTTCTCATGGTTTGGAAACCACAATGAGATGTAAAACACTAATGCGTGAGACAGGTTGGTTTCCTATCTTCTGCGGGCGTTCGAATATTGAGAAAATTTGCTCCTAGTACGAGAGGACCGGAGTGAACTGACCTCTGGTGTATGGGCTCTGGCGCCAGCCGGATCGCCCAGTAGCTATGTCGGGAATGGATAACTTCTGAAAGCATCTAAGAAGGAAGCCAATTTCAAGATAAGTATTCGTTGAAGGGTCGTAAGAGATTATTACGTTGATAGGAGTTAGATGTACGCACAGCAATGTGTTTAGTCAAGACTTACTAATTACCCGAATCCTATTAGGAAACATGACTAGCACTGCTAGTTATCATTGATACGAGAGTCTTCGTATCAATTGTGAGATTGTTCTTTCTTTTATGTGTAGTTTTTTAAAAAGTTTAAAGGGGTGTAGCGCAGCCTGGTAGCGCGCTTGCTGCAATGCAAGAGGTCGATGGTTCGAATCCATCCACTCCGACCAAACAATTTGAAAACTGATTCGCAAAAACAAAATAATTTTAGGGGAAACCTAACCGAGTGGTAAGGTACCATCCCTACAAAGGATGGGTTCGATGGTTCGATTCCATCGGTTTCCGCCTAAAATTATTTTGAGTTTTTTGTTCTCCTGATTTGGCCCTGGGGTCACACCTTTTCCCATTCCGAACAGAGAAGTTAAGCCCATGTGCGGCGATGATACTGGCTATGCCGGGAAAGTAGCTTGTCGGGAGAACAAAGAACTCAAAAATACAGCTTTTAGCCATTAGCTTGTAGCCGTTAGCTAAATAGTTACAAAAACACCCAAAGGGTGTTTTTGTATTGTATTTACTATTAGCTATCGACTATAAGCTATGAGCCGTTCATGTTATTATGTTGTATATGGATTGGCAAACTCGTCGTAAACTTATATATGCAATTGCAACTATATTAATTGTAGGAGCATCTTCAATGTATCTATTTCGTGAGACAATATTCCCTACGCCAACTTGTTTTGATAAAAAAATGAATGGATACGAAATAGGTGTTGACTGTGGTGGTACTTGTGACCTGAGCCCAAGATGTGTATCAGAAATTATCCCACTTGAAGTTATGTGGGCAAGAGCTATTAAATCTTCCTCTACTACATATGATTTAGTTGCAATGGTTTCAAATAAAAATATAAACAACGCAGCACGTAATATTTCATATACTTTTACAACTTATGATGTACAAGGTTTAATGATTGCAGAAACAAAAGGAGTAACACTTGCACCAATTAATGGTAGTTTTCCAGTTATAAAACAATCAATTATTTTAAATAAAGAGCCAACCACTGTAACATTACAAATAGAAGAAGAACCTCATTATAAAGTACATGAAAAGCCAACATCTCCAACACTTCGTATAACTAATGAGAGATATGAGGCAGGGGATACTCCTCGGGTATATGCAACGATAAAAAATACAAAGAGAACAACAGTTTCAAATTTACCTATTCGAGTAGTTCTATTTAATGAAGAAGATAATGCTTATGCAGTAGGGGAGACAATTTTGCCACGTCTTGATAAAGAAGAAATTAAAGAGATTTCATTTACTTGGAGAGCAGCTCTTCCATCCGCACCAGTGCGCATTAGAGTATATGCAATTTTTGATCCATTTATAGCAATTGAGTAAACGACTATGTTTCGTCGTATAACCCCATCGTTAAGAATATTTGATATAACACTTTTTAGTGCTGTCGTTTGTATTATGCTCGCAGGACTTTTTACAATGAGTTCATTTCAGGTGCAGGATAATTATTTTTGGAAACAAGGATTATGGATTATTATATCGTTATTAGTTTTTATTTTTGTTTCGCAGTTCGAATATAGATTTCTTAAACAAACACAAATTGTTGTCATACTATATACAATATTACTAAGTGTACTGACATTGCTTTTTATAATTGGTCACACATCGAAAGGGGCAGAAAGTTGGTTCAAAATTGCAGGCATAGCCTTTCAACCTAGTGACCTTATGAAGCTGGTGTTAATTATTGTTTTAGCAAAATATTTTTCTAGACGACATATTGCTATCGCAAATATTCGTCATATTATTGTCTCGAGTGTATACGCTTTTATTCCATTTGTACTTGTAATTCTTCAGCCTGATTTTGGTTCAGCTATGGTTCTATTTTCTATATGGTTCGGTATGGTTTTAGTTTCAGGAATATCAAAAAAGCACCTATTTGCAGTTATTGCAATCGGTATTGTCACCTTCTCTTTAGCGTGGCAATTTGCCTTCAAACCCTATCAAAAAGCTCGTATTATGAACTTTGTATACCCATTACAGGATATACGTGGAACGGGCTACAATGCTTACCAGTCGACGATAGCTGTGGGTTCTGGTGGTTTATACGGAAAAGGAGTTGGGTTCGGTACACAGTCAAGATTAAACTTTCTTCCAGAGTACAAAACTGACTTTATTTTTGCTGCTTTCGCCGAAGAATGGGGGTTTATTGGCTCCATACTTCTCTTACTATTTTTCGGAATTATTCTTTATAAATTAGCTGTTTATGCCTTAGTTGCCGATTCAACTTTTGAGGCATTATTCACTTACGGGGTTATTATTTGGATTGCAACTCATATTGTTATTAACATTGGAATGAATCTTGGTATTATGCCCGTCACAGGAATTCCACTTCCATTTATGAGTTATGGTGGCTCACATTTACTCGCGGAATCTATTGCGCTCGGTATGTGTGTCGGCATGAGAAGATATGCAAGAGAGGGGCATAAGTATCACATTAAAAATGAATTCGTAGGATTAGAATAAATCACTCAATCTACTTTGTTGAGGAAACTTTTTTCTTCATGCGATGTACTTATTCGTATATTTTAGTCTAAAAAAGTTTCCTATCTTCCAAGAAGTGAATTTGCTAATTCAGCCTCGCATCTTGAGCAATTTCTTCCAATCCTCCAATCCTCGGTCTCGAATAAATTGAGTGATTACTTTGTCGTGTGTAATTTTTGCTCATGCAATGTACTACACGTACATTTTAGTCTCAAAAATTACCCACTTCGCGTACTCATCTAAATTTATTCAATACTTAAAGTAGATTTGAAGTAAAATTATATTTAAGATAACAAAAGTTCTTCAATTCCTTTTTCAAAAGGTATTGTAATATTCCATTTTAGTTTTTCTTTTGCGACAGAATTATTACCGCAAGATTTCATTATTTCTATTCTTGGTGGAATATTTGTTTGGTTATCACTTATCATATCCGCTACTTCTTTTACACTAATTTCTTTTCCACCACATATATTTATTACAAAATTCTTCTTTTCTTCCATCAACTCTAAAGCCTTAACATTTGCTTTAGCAACATCAATTACATTAACAAAATCCCTTGTTTGAGAACCGTCACCAACAATTGGTAAAGGATTTCCTAATCTTTTTTCTCTCAAGAATCTAGCCATAACGGGAGCGTATGAGCCAGTCTCTGGTTGACCTTTTCCATACACATTGAAGTATCTTAAAGAGACTGTGCTTATTCCGTAAAGTTTATTATATGTTTCTAGTAATTGTTCTCCGATGAGTTTATGTAATCCGTAAGGGCTCTCTGGTTTTGTAGCATCGTTTTCATTTGCTATTCCTTCTTTGTTACCATACACAGCAGCAGAACTTGAAAAAATTATACCTTTTACTTTTTTAATTCTAGCAACTTCAAGTAAAGTATAAGTTCCCTCTATATTTGTTTTGTGATAAGGTAGGGGATTTTCTATTGATTCTGGAACAGAAGTGAGAGCTGCTAGATGGAATATCACGTCTCCTTCTTCTATTATTTCCTCTAGTTTTTCTTTGTCTAAAATATTCACTTGATGAAATATCACACCACTCGGAATATTTTCTTTTTTTCCTTTTGATAAGTTATCAATTACAATTGGTTCATACCCTTGTTGCATTAATTCATTAACAACATAAGAACCAATGAACCCCGCACCACCAGTTATAATTGCGCGATGTTTTGTTGTATGTGATGTATTCATATTTTTGTATTTGTATTTGAGCTAAACGCTACAAGCTAACGGCTGATAGCTGTCTTAAATCCCACTCTTACTTAATAATACTTTAAATGTTTTTAAAATTATTGCGATATCAAGCATTAAACTACTATGCTCTAGATAATATAAATCGTAAGCTAACTTCGTAGATGTTTGTTTTACATCAATACCAAACTTCGGAGCTTCATGTTGTTGTACTTGCGCCCATCCAGATAGACCAGGACGCACAGTGTGACGTATATTATAAAATGGAATTGTCTTTGAATATTCTTCAACTAGTGATGGTGCCTCAGGGCGAGGTCCAATTAATGAAACATCACCACGTATCACATTCCATAATTGAGGAATTTCATCAAGTCTTGTTTTTCTCAAAAAACCACCAACTTTACTGATTTTTTTGGTCTCATTCTTTTCATTGGTTGGTTTGTCTTCCATTGTTCTGAACTTATAAATAGGTATTAGTTTTCCATGTTTTCCAACACGATTATGTGTAAAGAAAATAGGGCCACCGTCCTCAATTTTAATTGCAATATAAATGAACGGATAAATTGCAAGTGAAATAATATAAGCAGGTAAAGCGAGTACTAAGTCTAGAAATCTTTTGAATCCATTATATCTATAAGAAACACTCACATACCTAAATACCCACTCTTGGTTAATTAATGGTAGTGGAACCATATCAAAAATATCTTCATAAACATCCACAATATCCAAAACTGCAGAACCCGCAAAAACCTCCGAATAAAAATGTCCAAAGTAGGGTTTGATACGTTCGTCCCTCATGTCAATAATAACAGAATTAGGTTTGGTTGACTGAAGAACGTTAAGAACTTTCGACATATCATAAGTATCGACATCAATAATAGAAATAAGAGTAATACCAGTGTGTGGATTTCTAGTTAGTTCGTCAACAAGTTTTTTGAAAGTTTCACCACTACCAATAATAATACTTTTTTGTTTTTTATATCTTAATACTATAGAAAAAGCATAGTGCCTCCATAAGCTCATTAATGCAGATGAGATGAGTACATATAATATAAGAATCGTTTTAGGGGCAATTCCAGAAGCTGGAAAGGCATAAAAAATAATCACAGCACTTAATGCTACCAGTATTTGACTAGTAAGTATTCGCTTACTTAACTCCCTAATAATTCTTAAGGTTGGCTTATCATAAAGCCCATAACTATAAAAAATAGAAACACTTACTATTATAATTAGTGTAAAAGGGGTTACAAATGAAAGAAATAATGATGTTTCAGGTACACCCCAAGTTCTTAAAGTAAGAGCCAAATATAGTGATCCAAATAGAATAATACAGTCAGATATTAATAGAAGTAGTCGTCCAGGGGTATGTCTAATAATCATAATTATAGTATAATAGTACTATACTATTATTAGCATGAAAATACTATACCTAATTACCAAGTCTAATTGGGGAGGGGCTCAAAGGTATGTATATGATTTAGCCACGACATTTTCATCTCGTGGTCATTTTGTGTCTGTTGCCACCGGAGGAAAAGGAGATTTAATTAATAAGTTAAGAGCTCAAAATATACCTGTACATCTAATATCTAATTTAGTAAGAGATGTTCGTTTAGTTGCAGAAATAAAATCTTTTGCAGAAATTTATAAACTTATAAAAAAACAAAATCCAGATATTCTACATCTTAATAGTTCAAAAGCAGCTGGCATTGGTGTGATTTGTGGTAGATTATTAGGTGTAAAAAATATTGTTGTTACACTACACGGCGCACCTTTTCGAGAAGATAGACCATTAGTTGTAAAAAAATTAATTTATTTTTTTACTTGGCTTACTTGCTTATTTGCACATAAAGTTATTACTGTTAGTAAACAAGATGAGCATGATATTAGTAACATGATGTTTTTGAAATCAAAAGTAACTACAGTATATTTAGGTCTTGTATATGAAGGTTTACCAGAAAGAACAGTTTCAAAAACAAGGAAAACACATATAGTTACCATTGCAGAGCTTCATAGAAATAAAGGCCTTATATATGCGTTAAGTGCTGTAAATAATCTTCATAATGAAGGTTTAGATATAATGTATTCAATTTTTGGTGAAGGAGAAGAAAGGGGAACACTAGAAGAATTCATCGAAGATAATGAATTGAAAGATGTAGTAATTCTACATGGACATGTTACTGGTGTTGCAGACAGGCTACATGACTTTGATTTATTTTTACTTCCATCAGTAAAAGAAGGTTTACCATATGTGCTTCTTGAGGCAGGTAAAGCTATGCTCCCAGTTGTAACAACAACTACAGGTGGAATTCCTGAAATTGTACGACATGAAGATACTGGACTGTTAGTTTATCCAAAGGATGTGAAATGTCTAACAGAAGAATTAAGACGTTTAATTATTGATAGAAAATATGCCAAAAAACTCGGACAGTCACTCCGTGAACATGTGGTTCAGAACTTTTCACACAGCAAAATGCTTGTTGAGACAGCTGCAGTATATGGTCTTATTAATAAGCAATAAAATTTTGGTTAAAAGTAAAAAGTCCTTATAGTAAATACGAATTCGTATTTACTTTTGACTTTATAGACTTTTTACTAATTAAGCTTGATTAAAGCTTAATTATAGGGTATAATTGCACAACTATGATGCAGATAACTACAGCGCCTCGCGCTTCAAAAGAGACCAAAAGAGAAGGATTTATACCTGCTGTTTACTATGGCGCACATCAGGCTGCTACTTCAATTTTTGTTGATGCAATTGAATTTAATAAGGTTTTAGCAAATGCTGGTGAATCAAGTTCTGTTAACTTAAAAACAGAGCATGGTAATGAAACAGCGATGATTCAAGATGTACAAGTTCATCCAGTTAAGAGTCAGGTAATTCATGTAGATTTCTATGTATTAGAAAAAGGTCAGAAGGTGGATGTTGAAACACCTATTGTTTTCGTTGGTGAATCACAAGCTGTTAAGGAAGGAGGTATTCTTGTAAAAGTTCTTCATGAACTTTCAGTTGAAGGAGACCCTACATTACTTCCACATGAATTTACAGTAGACATCAGTGCACTTACTACAATGGATAGTGTTATACGTGTTGGAGATATCAAACTTCCAAAAGGTGTTGAGTTATACCACATAACTGCTGATGATATTGTTGCTTCAATTTCAGAAGCTGAAGAATTAACTGAAGAAGTTGCTGAAGTTGATTTATCTACTATTGAAGTAGAAGCAAAGGGTAAGAAAGAAGAGGAAACACCAGCTGCTTAATAAGTATAAATATTTTAAACAAAAAATGATGTCAAAGACATCATTTTTTGTTCATGTACCACCTATAACTTGTTTTTCTGTATCATGAGACTAATGTTTTCGGATATCTTTATCGCTCATCCCCCCTTGACCTGTTATACTATATTAATGAGACATTGGTTCGCTATTTTTATTGTTTCTATAATTTTCTCGTCAGTATTCGTTATAGGTAACACACATACTTTCGCACAACAATCTCGAGCAGAGCTTGAGGCGGATTTGGCGAATTTGGAAGCACAAATAAAAGCACTAAATAGCACTATTACACAAACCAAAAAACAAGGTGCCTCTCTCAATAATGACATCGCTCTTTTATCTAACAAAATTAAACAAAGTAAGTTAAAAATTCAAGCACATGATAAAGCAATATCTCGTATTAATGGAACAATTTCTGAAAAAAATCGCAATATAGATGTTCTTGATGCAAAAGTTGATAGAGAAAAAGAGTCGTTAGCCCAAATTATGAGAAAGACAATGTATCTTGAACAATATTCAATTCTTGATTTTGGTTTACAAGCAGGGAGCTTGTCCACATTCTTTTCTGATGCTGATTCTTTTTCTACTCTAAGTCGTGCACTTAATAGAAGTTTCGAAGATATAAAAATAACAAAGTCTGATTTGGAGACAGTTAAGACTCAGTTAGAGGAGGCGAAAGATGAAGAGCAACAGAAGAAGTTAGCACAAGAATCTGAAAAGAAAACCGTGGAGACTAATCAGAAAGAAAAAAATACATTATTAACAATTACAAAGAACCAGGAAGCTGAGTATAAAAAAGTTCTTGCAGCTAGGGAAAAAGAAGCTGCACAAATTCGTTCTCGACTATTTGAACTTCGTGATACTGGAAGTATTTCATTTGGACAGGCATATGATTTTGCATTAGCTGCATCTAAAACAACAGGAGTTAGACCAGCTCTTGTTTTGGCAATTCTTATGCAAGAATCATCAATGGGTATTAATGTTGGAGCATGTTATTTGAGAGATTATGATACGGGAGATGGTGTAGGAATAAGAACAGGTGATCTTAAAAAACGTACCATGCATCCAGATAGAGATGTACCAGTATTCGTATCATTCTTGAAAAAACTTGGACGTGATCCACAACAGACTCCAGTATCATGCTGGATACCATATTATTACAAAGGTAGCCCAAGTGGTTGGGGAGGGGCTATGGGTCCTTCACAGTTTATTCCGTCAACGTGGCAACTTTTTGAAAGTAGAATAGAAAAAATTACAAATTCCACAGTCGCTGATCCTTGGAAGCCATATCATGCAATTACAGCGACCGCTTTATACCTTTCAGATTTAGGTGCAGTTGCAGGAAATGAGGCAAGTGAACGTAATGCCGCATGTAGATACTACTCGGGCAGGTCTTGTTCTTCATCTTCTGCAGGTGCTGGATATGGTAATTCTGTGATGAAAAAGTTGTATAATATGCAGCTAGATATTGATAAATTGCAGAGATAGTCGATAGCTGATAGCAAATACCAGAAAACCTTTATTTTTTGTGTGTTGTCTCCTTGCTATCGACTATAAGCCATAAGCTATTAGCTATATTATTTTTCTTGCTTTAGCTCTACAAACATGGTATAATCCTAAAACTAAATAAACGTATTATAAATACTATGAAAGCAGAAATTCACCCAACATACTTTGAAAAAGTAACCGCAACATGTGCTTGTGGAGCTACATTTTTAGTCGGCTCTACAGCAGAACAAATTTCAGTTGAAATTTGTTCAAGTTGCCACCCATTTTATACAGGGATGGAGAAGGTTCTTGATACTACAGGGCGTGTAGATAAGTTCAAGAAAAGAATGGCAGCAGTAGCTAAAAAATAACCCGTCTACTTCGTTAAAAGGCACAGTTCCTCGTCAATGTACTATTCGTACATCTCCGTCGGAACTGTGCCTTTTGCCTCGTATACGAATCACTTTTTAACTCCTGTAAATATGTAGCTTCCAAGAAGTGAATCTGCTGATTCTTATTCTCGTATTTCATCTTGTTTCTAACTTCTTAAAATTCATTTGCTATAATTAATTTAAATATGGACCTCGAATCTTTCAAATCTAATCCACGCACAATGTATACTGCTCAGGAATACGAGCGACTTCAAACTGCAAAAATAGAGGCTGAGACACTGTTGTCAGATGATGATATGAAGGAGCTTGCTGAAATAGAAATAGAAGCACTGTCTACTCAGATGGATTCATTATGGAAACAAATGGAAAATGATGCAGAAGCTGCTAAGGAAGCCGAAGAAGCACCAAAAGCTATGATACTTGAAATTCAAGGTGGAGCAGGAGGAGATGAGTCATCGCTCTTTGCAGCGGAGCTTGCTCTTATGTATCAGAACTATGCAGAACAACGTGGGTGGGGTTGGAGTAAATTAGATGAATCATTGTCTGACGTTGGTGGGTATAAAGATGTGTCATTTGAAGTAAAAGGAAAAGGTTGTTATGAAGCTCTACGTTTTGAAACAGGAGTACATCGTGTTCAGCGTATTCCAGAAACAGAAAAGAATGGTCGCGTACACACTTCAACAGTTACAGTATCTGTTATGCCGATTCGCGCAAAAACAAATGTAACAATTCCGGCGAGTGATCTTGAATTCGAAACATCTCGTTCAGGTGGGGCAGGGGGACAAAACGTTAATAAGGTAGAAACAGCTGTTCGTGTTATTCATAAGCCAACTGGTATTGCTATTCGTTGTACTATTGAACGTAGCCAATTAAAAAATAAAGAAAGAGCACTCGACATGCTTCAAGCGAAGTTAGATCAACTCGCAAAAGAAGAAGATGATAAGAAGCATGCTGACGAAAAACGTTCACAAGTAGGAACTGGTGACCGTTCAGAAAAAATCCGTACATATAACTTTCCTCAAGACAGAGTTACTGACCACCGCATTCGAGAGTCATGGCATGGACTTCCAAAAATTATGATCGGTAATATGGGTCCAATAGTGGAATCACTTCAGAATTTCACAGGAGAATTTGGTAGTGATAGTGAAGATGAATAAAATGTTCTAACAAATTTTTCTTTTTTGTATTCATATGATAGAGTTTTGTAGGAATTATTTAATTTATATAGAGGAGAAACACGTGGAATTTTATCTCAAAGAAAGATACGCAACCAAGAATGAATTCTATTCTCTTGAAAAATTGATTGGTTATTTACGAAGTCAAAGTCAGAAAGTTAAATTGATTATCAGGGATAAAGTTGAATTTTCTAGAACTAATTCCAAAATGACATATCTCGGGGTAGTTAAATTTCTTGGCCGTTGTTCGTACGAAGAAGCTCTTTATGTTCATGATATTTTGGAACGTGAAGAGGATGAGGTTGTTGCTCAACTTCGGACCCTCAGTATAGAACTTGAGAGGAGTTCACTGGAAAAAACCTGAATGTATTTCTTTTCAGAAGGCCAGCGTAAGCTGGCTTTTGTTGCCTTCCCAAAACACTGATTTTGTGCTAGAATAATGAAGTTACATCCAATCGGGCAAATCAGGATTTGGACACCTGAGCACATAATTTCGAGCAAAATGGACGCTTACCAAACTGGTATCACGGAGAAATAATGTTGTGGTTCGAGGCAAATGTTTTATCTTAATATGCAAGAATCTCAAGCAAATAGTAATTTGCTTATAGTTCGAACTAAATTAAGAAAAAAGTTAAATAGTTTATTATTAATTAAAATAGTATTATTTGCTAGTCGTTATTTATATTCTAAAACTTCTAGTGACTAATATCTAAAAAACAATCGCTATGTCAATAACTCAAGAGGCCCTTAAAAAAGCAGGTCTTCAATACGGGTACTCACGTACACGTCGTCACCCGTCAGTAAAGCCATTTGTAGAAGGTAATTACAATGGTGTAGATTTTATTAATTTAGAAAAAACTGAAACACAATTAAAAGATGCCATTTCTTTTCTTACATCAGTTAACAGTGCTGGTAAAGTAATTCTTTTCATAGGTGTTAAACCAGAAATTCGCCAGATAGTAAAAGAGGTAGCTCTTTCACTTAATGCACCTTATATCGCTGAGCGTTTTATCGGTGGAACTTTTACTAACTTCCCACAAATTAAGAAACGTATTGAAATGTTACATGACCTTCTTAAGAAAAAAGAAACAGGGGAATTAGCTGTGTATACTAAGAAAGAACAACTTCTTATACAGCGTGATATAGATCGTTTGGATCGTGATTTTGGTGGTATTTCATCATTAACTAATACTCCAGACGTTATTGTTATGATTGATTCTCGTCACGAGGATATGTGTGTTAAGGAGGCTAAGCGTCTCCACATACCAGTTGTTGCACTTTGTAGTACCGACTGTACAATAGAAGGTATCGAGTACCCAATTGTAGGTAATGATGGTTCTGTGGCATCTGTTCGTTTTGTACTCGAAGCAATTAAGAGCGCGCTTCAAGAACAGGTTGCATAATATTTTATTAAAATTATCGTTACTCGTTAGATAATTGTTTGTTATTAGAAAACACCTAACGAAGAACGTCCTAACAAATAACTAATTCATATGGACACAATAAAAGAACTCCGCGAAGAAACAGGTTTATCGTTTGCACAAATTAAAAAAGCATTAGATGAAGTAGGGGGGGATAAAGAAAAAGCGCGCGTAGTACTTTCACAGTATTCAGCAGCTCAAGCAGAAAAAAAATCTGACCGAGAACTAGCCGCAGGTGTAGTGTCAGCATACGTACACTCAACAGGAACAATTGGTGTATTAGTTGAGCTTGGATGTGAGACTGACTTCGTGGCTAAGAACGAAGAGTTCGTAGCACTTGCTCATGACATAGCTATGCACATTTGTGCGATGGCACCAACATCAATAAATAATGAAGATGGCCTAGGGGAAGAGACCTCACTAATGAAACAATCATTTATAAAAAATCCTGAATTGACTATTGAACAAAAAATTCAAACAGCAGTTCAGAAGTTCGGGGAGAATACAAAAGTAATACGCTTTGCTCGCTACAGCTTAGCAGAGTAATATATGTCAGTACTTCTATTAAGTATAAGTGGAATAGTTACCGCAACATTAGGGGTGTCTATTTTGATACTTCAGAGGTACAGAATATCAAAAGGTAAAATTACTTTCGACGAGAACTATGATGGACCTGCGCAGGTATCAACGGTGCTTCATGTTGTCATTAGATATACATTGAAGCGAAGCGTCTACTTCCGTAAATTTTTTATGCAGTATATGTTTCACGTCATGGTGCGCATCATGAGCTATGTTGATACTTTTACAACAATACTTTATGCAAAATCTAGAAATTGGTTTGTTGAAAATGCAGTTCGAAACAGAGGAACAGTTCCACACTTCTGGCATCACTTAAAAGTATATAAAAAAGAAATGGACCAAGAAAAAGAAGAGGAGGGGGAGATAAAGTAGTTTTAGAAAATAAAGTAGCCAAAAATAGAAAAAATAGGAGAAAGAAAAACAGCACAAAAAAGTGCTGTTTTTCTATGTCAGTGCACTTCTAAAATAAAAAATAATAATATCTTGTCCAGTATGATTTCTCACTTGAAATGTCAAAAGGTACTTAGAATTCAGTGATACGTACAACTATCTTAATTATCAAACAGTTTAAACCTTAGTATATTAAATACTAAATGTGTACTCCAAGATCAGAGGTATCTAACAGTATTATAGTGATAATTTTCTACATATAATTCACACAAGGATGGGTGCTTAACAGATACTTAATACATGTATATTTTTATAATATTTTATTTCAAATTACCTCACATGTAATCAAAAAAGTTACACAGTGTTATCCACAAGAATTACACAATTTATAGTATTTTTGTAGAGTGTGTAATTTATACTTAACCTATAAGTATAAAGGTTTTTTTTGAAAATTAATTGACATTTTTGTTGACACATTAATTTACATCTAGAAAACTTGTTTCAAGAATCCATGTCAAAAATATTACGTCAGTTGAAACAAATAAAAAATAAAAATAAAACTGTAACTAGTGTTGCTGAGGAGTTAGGTGTTTCTAGGCAGACGATTTACAAGTGGTTAGAGGCGTACGATAAAAAAGGGGCTATTGCCTTTAGGGGTGAAGGTAGAAAAATTAATATAACTACATCGTCAGACGACGTAGTTTTATCTGAAGGCTCTACATTAAAAAATGATGAAGTCATATCAAATTTTCAAGGTGAGAGTATTGTTGATTTCACACCTGCTGATCAAGCAAAGATAAATGAAGTGGTGACACATGAGGAAGTTAATATAATTGAAAATGTTGGTAAGGATTTTGCTAGCGACTCGGAGCTTGTTGATACTTTGTCTAATTTTTCAAATAGTGTTCGTGTAGGATTTTCGAAACTTAAAAGTGCTCCGGTGCTACTTTCTATATTTGCTATCGCAGCTGTTTCTTTAATTTCAACATCAGACATATTTCCTAAAAAATCTGAGACCATAGCAAACGTTGTATCATACTCACTTCTTAACGAACCTACTTCTGCTCAATCTAACCCTGAATCAAAATCATTACTAAGTACATTATCTGTAAAAGTATATTGTGGTATTTCATACTTATTTACTTCAGCATCAGAATGGAAATGTGGTAAGAATTATGGTGCGAATATATCTTCAGATAATGTTCTCTCTGCGTCTACCTCCCCAGAAATAATAAAATACATCACTCAAGTCAGTACCACCACCGTATACGTTAACGGAACTACTACTCCAGTTATAAATAATATTACTAGATACATACCAGTACCTGGTCCAAAGGGTGATACTGGTCCACAAGGTCCAAAAGGTGATGTTGGTAGTATGGGTATGACAGGTTCATCTGGAAGTAGCTATTCTCCCTATACATCATTTTCAGGTCCTTCACCACAGTTCACTATTCCACAACCTAATTACAATAATCAAACATTCCTATCTCCAACACTAAGCAGCTCCATATTCAATGGAGTATCTACTTTTAATGGATTACTATCTGCTACTGATATTACAGCTAACACCCTTACAGTATCTGCTACAACTACTTTAGCTACTACTACAGTAAATGGTGCAGTTACTTTTAATAGCAATGTTATAGATGCAAGAGGGTTATCTGGTACAAGTGGTCAAGTACTAACATCAACGGGTACCTCCACTAGGTGGTTTACTCTGATAGGTGGAGGTGGTGGCGGTAACGTAGCATCAGGAACACAGCTATTTACCACTCTCTATTGGGATGGAGATAATTGGTTAGAGAATACTAACTTCCTATCAGATCTCACTTCCTCCACTTCAACTGGAGGCTTCGTTGTTCTTGGCGATACTACTTTAGCCACCACCACCATCACTAAAGGTACAATCACTAACTTAACCATAACCAACCTCACCGCATCAAACACTCTCTCTTCCTCAGGCAATGTCCTTACTTCTAACATAGGTGGATCATCTGCTACTTCTACTATCATTACAAGTAATACAGCATCATCATCTGCTA
>JAIPIK010000001.1 GCA_021734745.1 Candidatus Altimarinota bacterium
TCCTATTGGTGGTTGCAGCAATTGCAATCTTAGCTGGTATCGTTATTGTAGCTATTAACCCAGGAAAGCAGCTTGGTGATACTCGTAACGCACAGCGTCGTTCTGATGTTACT
This sequence comes from Candidatus Altimarinota bacterium, assembly GCA_021734745.1. GTDB lineage: Bacteria > Patescibacteriota > Minisyncoccia > Phycocordibacterales > UBA5272 > UBA11704. The sequence goes on from JAIPIK010000001.1 coordinate 114, forward strand.
ACTATTCTTAACGCTGCATATCAGTACTCAATTGACAACAATGGAGTACTTCCAGCTGGAATTACAGGGACTTCAACAGAGGTATGTGCCTCAGGGGCAGGATCTTGCGTTGGTTTCATTGACTTGTCAGTGCTTGCACTTAATGGTAAGTATCTAATCGGAATCCCAAATGAACCTCAAAAGGTTAATGCGGATGGAGCTGGTTATATGATCAGTCAAAATGTAAACGGACGTATTACTGTTGTTGCTCAATATCCTGAGCAAGGTGCTGTAATTTCTGTAACAAGATAGTAGGCTTCATTATGGTTCAAGAAATAGTTGGTCAACAAGAAAGCTCAGAACAAAAGCCTCATGAAGCTGATGGAAGTAATTTACTTTCACTTGCATCTCATGAACTAAGAACACCACTGTCTGTCATAAAATGGTATACAGAAATGTTATTGGATGGTGATTGTGGCGAGCTTAATGCTGATCAAACTAAATATCTTAGAACTATACAAACAAGTAACCAAAGAGCTATTGACCTTATTAAGTCATTACTAAATGTATCCAGGTTAGACCTGGGTACTTTTAGTATCAACCCAACGGATGTCGACCTTAGATTCATAGTAAAACAAGTATTTACTGAGAATAGATCTATTTTAGATGAAAAAAGAATACACACAGAGGAGATGTACGTAAGTGGTGTTCCAGGAATGATTCCGATATTACAACTAGACAAGCAAATATGTTTAGTTATTATACGTAATCTGATATCTAATGCAGTTATTTATTCGAAAGAGGATAGTGCTATACGCGTAGACATAAGGGAGAAAAAACAAGGTGAAGAATATGGCTCAAAAATATTGAGTGATGATAGCCTTGTTCTTGCTGTCTTTGATTCGGGTATAGGTATACCGCAAGAAGAACAAGGTAAAGTTTTTTCAAAGCTCTTCAAAGCAAGTAATGTAACTAATGAGGAGTCAAAAGGGGCAGGATTGGGTTTGTATATTGTAGAGACCATTCTTAGTAAGATAGGAGGGTCTATATGGTTTACATCAGTAAAGGGCCAAGGTTCTACTTTTTGTGTAGCATTCCCAAAACATGGAATGCCTAAAAAGGAAGGTAGGACAATGTTGGAGTAACAACAATCTCAAAACAAATAACAAAAATATCACGTAAACCGTTAGGTTTACGTGATATTTTTATATAAAGTAAATATGAATAATTATACCCCTCTAATTACTGTAATTTTTGCACCGATTGAATTAAGTCTTTCAGCTATATCAGCGTATCCACGTTTTATAGAGTATACATTTCTAAGTAAAGACTTACCTTCACAAGCAAGCATTGCTATTAGAATAATTGCAGTTGGACGAAGGGCGGGTGGGGATACAATTTGAGCACCACGTAATTTTTTTACACCAGTAACTAAAGCTCTGTGCGGGTCAAGAAGTTTTATATCAGCTCCTAGGCGGTTAAGTTCAGTAAAATAAATAGCACGATTTTCCCATGTCCAGTCATGGATTAGTGTTTGACCTTCCGCAAAGCAACATATTGGTACAAAGAACGGAAGATTATCATTGTTTATTCCAGGGAAAGGTTGGGTATGTATTTTTTCAAGTGGCGCAACTAGTTTTGATGGAGAAATTGTAATGTCAAATAACACAGTTCTTTCATTTTTTGCAAGATACTCTTTTGATAATTTATATATAAGACCCATTCGTTTTAGTTTTTCTAATTCGAGAGTAAGAAATTCTTTAGGACAATGAGTAATAGTAAGTTTTGATTTTGTAACAATACCTGCCGAAATAAAGAACATACTCTCAATTGGATCCTCACTATTATAATGTTCAATATCAACATTAATGTCCTTTTTACCATGAACTACTAGTGTTGTAGAACCGATACCTTCAATTTTTATACCAAATCTTTCAAGTAAAAAGCAGACATCTTGAACCTGGTAATTAGGTGGAGCAAACTTGATAGTTGTCTTTCCTTCAATACGTGACGCTGCAATAATTGCAGTAATCGCACCTGTATCTGATGATTCATAAAGTGGAATAGTTCCAGGGTGCATTTTTTTGTATGAAATATTGTAATGACTTTGCTTTGTTTCTACATTAATTCCAAGATAGTCTAATGCATATTTATGGCTTGCTACAGTGCGTTCACCCATTTTACATCCACCAGAGTGAGGTAAATTAAAAGAATCACTAAAGTGAATAAAAGCTCCAGCAAAAGTGAAGGATCTAATATTAGTTGCAACTTTTTTATCCATCTTAGAAAAAGAAAGTTTTTTAGGTGGTGTAATTGAAAGAGCTGTGTCATCGTATACCCATCGAATTTTTACACCCATACTTTCGAGTAATTCTTTATACCTATTAACTTCCTCAATATGGGGTATATCACGGAGAACAGTTGTTCCAGAATTTACAAGTGAAGCAACCATCATATTTACGGCCCCATTTTTGGATGTATTAGTTTTAATTGTTCCAGAAAGTTTACGCCCTCCTATTATTTCAAAATCAACAGTATCTTGAAGGCTAACAATATTATGCTTTAACACTTCTCCCATTTTCATGAGCTGATCTATGGTTACATTTTGATTACCTGATTCAATACGAGCAACTGCAGATTGTGAAGTTTTGAGTGATTTTGCAAAATCACCTTGTGTCATTCCGCGCTCTTCGCGAAGTCTCTTGATGAAAAGTCCAATTTTCTCTTGATCACTAGGGTTCATATTATAAAACAGTATATCATATGTGATATATCGATAAAGTGGATATACTAATTCAATAATCAGCGGAAATGGTGGGATTTGAACCCACGAACGGATTACTCCGTCGCTTGTTTTCGAAACAAGTGCCTTCAACCACTCAGCCACATTTCCATTTAATAAATGTTATTCTAGCACCTTTTTAGTAAAAGTAGACAATATTGGTATACTTATAATATATGCAATTTCTAATGAAAAATAAAATACAAGGTCTAATAATTTTCATTATTACTGGCCTCATTGTTTTTGTAGGATATAACTCGTATTTAAGATCAACATCAAAACCAATAGTAATAGAGAAAGAATTGCTTTCAAAAGTGGAAGATAAAACGTATGAAAGTATAGTCCTTGCAGGCGGGTGTTTTTGGTGCACTGAAAGTGAGTATAATCACGTCGAGGGAGTAATATCGGCTATATCAGGTTATGCAGACACGGAAAATTTATATAAAGTTGGAAGTGGGCCTAGTTATAAAGAAGTTAGTAGTGGTGAAGTAATTGCAAGAGAAGCAGTGCAAGTTATTTATGATTCAAAAGTAATTCCTATAACTAAAATATTAGAAATCTATTTTAGACATATAAATCCGACTGATGATGGCGGGCAGTTTGCAGATAGAGGATATCAATATTCTCCTGCAATATATTACACGACAACGGAACAATATAATTTATCAAAAGATATAATAAATAAAATAAATATTAGCCATAAATTTTCTTTACCAGTTGTGGTAGAGGTTATGCCATTTAGCAATTTTTATCCAGCAGAAGAGTATCACCAGGATTACAAAGATAAAAATCAAGTAAGGTATAATATATACCGTGAAGCTAGCGGTAGGAATTCATATATTAGATCTAACTGGCTAGAGAACGATGTTTTTATTAAAGAAATTTTTGGAGCTAAAAACAACAATATGAACAATAAAGAAAATGAGTCACAACCTTGGAACTTGTTCACAGAGGAGATTAAAAAAGAGCAATTAAAAAAATTAACCCCATTACAGTATGCTGTAACTCAAAAAGATGGAACAGAAAAGGCATTTTTAAATGAATATGACACTAATAAAGCAGAAGGTATTTATGTAGATATTGTTAGTGGAGAACCACTATATTCTTCGAAAGATAAATATGATTCAGGTACTGGGTGGCCGAGTTTTGTAAAACCAATTGATGATTCATACTTAAAGCTAGTTATAGATAAAGGTATATTTTCAACCCGTACAGAAGTTAGGAGTGTTATTGCTGATTCACATTTAGGTCATGTATTTCCGGATGGGCCAATAGATAGAGGTGGTAAAAGATATTGTATGAATAGTGCCGCATTACGTTTTGTTCCGTTAGAAAATATGGAGAAAGAAGGATATGGAGAGTTTGTTAATAAAGTAAAATAAACATGCAAGAAGAAAAACAAAAATATAATATTGTTCAAGCAGATCCGATAAAAACAAAATGGTCTGACATATTGAAAATTTCTAGTTTACCAGTATTCATTGCATCATTATGTTGTTTATCTCCAATAATATTACTCTCATTAGGTTTTGTAAGTTTGAGTGTGGCAGGGGAATTGGCAGATGTATTTTATGGTACATATAAATGGGTTTTTAGGGTTGTTGGTCTAGTAGCCCTCATTGTTGCATTTGTATTTTATATTCGTCGTACCGGAGTATGTACTCTTGATGAAGCAAAAAAAAGAAGAAATGAATTGATAAATAAATTTCTACTCACTGTTATTGTTGGAGTGACAGGTTACGTGTTCTTCTTGTACGTAGTCGTTCATTACTTAGGGGTATGGCTAAATGTTTGGAAATAAAGGTATACTTATAGATATAGTCATATAACATGTTTTCAAAATTCAAAAGTTATTGGGCAAAAATTGGTCCAGGAGTAGTGACAGGTGCAGCTGATGATGATCCATCAGGTATTGCTACTTATTCCCAAACTGGCGCCCAGTACGGATTGTCATTCCTGTGGACTGCAATTTTTACATTACCTTTTATGGTAACGGTTCAGGAAATGTGTGCGAGACTCGGCATAGTAACAGGTAAAGGTCTAGCTAATAATATACGTACACATTGCCCGTCCTATATTCTATACATATCAACTATATGTCTTATTATTGCTAATACTTTTAATATAGGAGCTGATATTAGTGCGATAGGTGAGGCTGTTCAGTTACTTTTCCCTACATTATCAATTGTGTATATAGTGATTATATTCACATTGTTTAGTTTGTTGCTGCAAATTCTTGTTCCTTATCAAAAATACGCAAGATATCTTAAGTACCTTTCATTTACACTTATTGCTTATATAATAGCAGGGTTAACCGCTGGTCTTATTTGGAAAGATTTATTTTTCGCGGTTGCTATTCCTAGTTTTGAGTTTAATAAAGAATCAGCACTACTTATTTGTGCCATATTAGGTACCACTATAAGCCCGTATTTATTTTTCTGGCAAACTTCCCAAGAAGTTGAAGAAAAAATAGCACGCAGAAAAGGAATTAAATTTGTTGGTTCAGAAATTAGTGAAAACGATAGTAATAGAGCTATAAGTGGTATGCGTTTTGATGTTTGGACAGGTATGTTCTTTTCTAACCTAACGATGTTCTTCATCATAGCACTTTGCGGAACAGTATTATTCCCAAACGGTGTAAGAGATATAGAAACAGCGGCCCAAGCGGCCCAAGCGCTGTTACCTTTTGCAGGAAATGCGACATATATTTTATTCACATTAGGTATAGTTGGAACTGGATTGTTAGCTGTTCCTATTCTTGCTGGATCTAGTGCATATGCCATAGCAGAAACATTTAGATTTAAAGAGGGTTTATATCATAAGTATAGAGAAGCTAAGGCCTTTTACGGTATAATTGTTTTTTCTATGTTAATTGGACTAGGTATTACCTTCATCGGTATTCCTCCTATGAAAGCATTGATATATTCCGCTATTTTAAATGGAATCATGGCACCATTTTTACTTATGGTTATTGTTTACCTATCAAGTAAAGAGAGTATTATGGGTAAATGGAAGAATACAAAATCTCAATCATTTTTGGGTTGGACTATTACAGGCATTATGACTATGGCTAGTGTGACAGCGGTATGGTTCCTTATATAGCTATTGGCCATTAGCTATTAGCTTTTAGCAAATTTATTAATACTATGAAAACAAATCCATTTTTAGAATATATAATATATGATGTTTTTGGTGAAGTGCTCCCAATTACATTTCGCGCGATGATGGGAGCTTATATTTTATATTATGAAGGTAAAGCTTTTGCAATTGTAGAAAAAGATGAATTATATTTTAAAGGTAGTGAAGAATTATCCAATTGGTATATGTCACGTGGTAGTAAGCAATTTATGTATTTGAGAAAAGAAGAAGAAACATATCTAGATTATTTTTCAGTTCCTCCTGAAGTGTATGAAGATAAAATAATGTTAGAGGAGTGGTTAGGTGTGGCACTATCTGTAGCAAAACCACCTAAACCAAGGAAGAAAAAGAAGGTGAGTTAGTTTGTAAATATTATGTCAAAGACACGAATTTGCAAATTCGAAGTCCATAAAATAGAAAGTAAAAATACGAGCGAAACCTTCGGTTTCGCTCGTATTTTATTCTAAACCTTTTTACGCATGCAAATGAAGATATATGTCTTCTAATGCTCGTACAGCATCTCCTGCTGCAATGTTATTCTGATGATAGAGCACATCCGTGCAGTCACCAGCTGACCAAATACCTCTCACCGATGTCTCTTGGGTCCTAGGATCTGTAATAATATTTTTTGTTGGAGTCATGTTAACTACATTGTCTGCAAATGATGTAGCGGGGACCTGGCCAATTTCTACGAACACTGCTGCAGTTGGAAGTACCACATCGTTACCATTCGCATCAATATATGTTATTGATTCAACAAATGTACTACCTTTAATATTTTTTGGGATTGCGTTTGTAATTAATTTAAAATGTTCCTTTGTTTGTAACTTTTCTACTGTGATGGCATCTGCTCTTGGTTCACTGCGTGAGAGCAGTGTTACGCTTTTACAATATGCTAGCAACTGTGCAGCAGATTCGAACCCAGCATTTCCACCACCAACTACTACAACATCCATTCCAGAGAATAGGGGGCCATCACATGAAGCGCAATATGTTATTCCTTTGTTCTCGAATTCTACAGCACCATCTACGTCTAATTTCCTGCGAGACGAACCAGTTGATATTAAAATAGTTTTACCTTGATGACTTTCATTATTTTCAAGAGTAACTGTGAAGTCACCATTTGTTCCAGAAATTGACGATACGGGTGAGCCTTCTTTAACAGTAAGAATATCACCTTTATACTCCATTACATGAGCCTTCAGGGATTCTGCGAGCTTTGCACCTGATATATGAGGTGTACCTATCCAATTCTGGATATCATCAGAAACAATTGATTGGCCGCCCCATTCTTTTACAATTAGAAGGGTTTTTAATTGTTTTCGAGCTGCATATACTGCAGCTGCACTTCCTGCTGGCCCTCCACCGATAATTATTAAATCGTACATAAATAGTTTGTGGTTACTAGTTGATAGTTTATTAATATAGAATTTTAGTATAACAGTCAGATTGAATTTGGTGAACTAATATTTATTTGTTTGATTTTAATATAAATTAGTGTAGTATTTGACTTGAGAAGTACTTTATTACATTATAAACAGAGGAGAAAACCATGTCACAAACCGTTACTATAGAATGGGAACAGATACTTGATGGAAGAAAGAAAGGTAGGGTGCGTATTAATTTGTCGGGGATATGTAATGACAAAGATGCGCTTGCCTTTTATTTTCAGAAATTAGTTTCTCGTACATGCTCTAGATATCTACGAAACAGGATAAAGCAGCAGATAGACAATAAAGGACACCATTGGTTAATTGAGACTTTTTGTGAAAGAGTGCTTTGTATTTTTAACTCCTCATCTGGTAATGACCGTCTGTTTGACAGCCATGATTTAACTGAGTTGGCAAAAGATATGGAACGTTCGTTTGGTGTGTCTATTGCCTATCTGTATCACCTTGAGTTAATCGGAAGAAACATAATGATTAATTCAGAAAATGATGGTTTTTTTGAAGTTAGTTTTCATGAAAAGGCAAATTTAGATTACCTCGATTTAAATCTTCAAAAGGTGCTTATGGAAGTTTTGGAAAATGAGATGCGACATCTTTAGAGAATAACTGTTTTTTCAATTCAAAAGCGCGACGTAGTCGCGCTTTTTTCTTTGTGAATGTTCTTATTTCTTTCTTCTTAGGAATGGTGGTAATGCCTCCCAATCATCATCTTCATCATCATCTTCAAACTTAAACACAGTTTTCTTTGTTGAAGCACTCTTCTTTCCATCTTCTTCAACTATTTTTGCTTCACCATCATCCATTTTAAGATCTATACGTTTTTCATCTCTTCTATCACCTTCTTTTACAGCTTCTTCAACAGTTTCTTTTTTTGGAAGGTGTGGTTCTGGTTTAAGGGCTTCACTCTCATATTTAGTTTCTATGCCGGAAGCTGTTGGTGAATTAATTCGTGTAGAAAATGCACTTGGGAATCCAGTAGCAATTACTGTAACTTTTATCTCATCCTTCTTTAGTGATGCGTCAGTTGCGATACCAAAAATAATCTTCGCATCTTTATCTACTGATTCAGTAATAATTTTCGCAGCCTCTTGAACTTCAAGCATTCCTAAGTCCTCAGCACCATAAATTGCAAATAGAACACCTTTTGCTCCGTGAATAGATACATCAAGAAGAGGGGAATTAACAGCGGCAGAAGCGGCCTCTTTTGCACGATTTTCACCAGCGCCATGACCAACCCCCATAAGTGCAGTACCTGAATCTTTAAGAATTCTCTTGATATCAGCAAAGTCGAGGTTAATTGTTCCTGCGGTACGTATAATATTTGAAATACTTTCTACAGCTTGTTTCAAAACCTCATCACACATTTCGAAGGCTTGTTTAACTGATGTGTTTTTATCAATTACAGAAAGTAGTCTGTCGTTAGGAATAACAATAAGCGCATCCACTTCTTTTTCCAACTCCTCTAGACCTTTATCAGCTAACTTCATGCGAGATGCACCTTCAAAGAAAAATGGTTTTGTGAAAACTCCAATTGTAAGGATACCTTCATTCTTTGCGATAGCAGCAACAACAGGAGCAGCTCCTGTTCCTGTGCCTCCTCCCATACCTCCTGCTATGAATACCATGTCAGCACCTTTGATTACATCCTGAACTTCTTCACGGGTTTCTTCTGCAGAACGCTTTCCAATTTCTGGGTCCATGCCAGCACCAAGTCCTTTTGTTAGGTTTTTACCAATATGAATTTTTTTCTCAGCTAAGGAGTGATGAAGGTCTTGTACGTCAGTGTTCATCGCAATGAATTCTACTCCTTGAAGTTTGGAGTTAATCATGTGATTCAGTGCACCTTTTCCAGAGCCACCTATACCAATTACCTTGATACGTGCGAAGCTTTCGATTTCCGGATTTACTTTTGCCATAGATGTATGATGGATTAGATTATTATGTAGTAACTATACCAATTTGATAGATATTTTGCAAAGTTACATTTTTCTCACCATTTTCCAAAAAAGTATTATAAATTAAGGCAAAAACTGAGTTATCATTTTCTTGACACGTATAAAAAATGATGTTAAAAGCTCTTTGAGAACGTCGTTCTCTGTGTCTTGTGGTGCCAAAAATGTTAGACCGTAGCATCTAGCCCATCCACCGTCACGTAAAGTATCGTGTGTAAGCTTTGCTAACTCATTAGAAATAATTTTTATAGGAAGCTTTAATTCATTTCGAAATACATATTCAAGACGCATAACTTGTGATGATGAACCACATACTACTATTCCTGCTGGTAAGAGTTCTTGTCTTTGTATTCTTGAAAATTCTTTTGTGATTTTTGTGCAGATGTCTTCTAGTCGTGCGTCAAGGATTTCTTCGAGACGTCTTTTCGAATGTGGTAAAGTTGAGCGTCCACATTTTATTTCCTCAGCATCTTCTAATGTGATTTTCATTCCGAGGGCTATATCTTTCGTCATGTCGTTGCCACCAACGCCAAGCGTAGACACAAGCAATGGGACGTTATTTTCGTATACAAGTATAGAAGTAACTTCAGCTCCGATATTAATTAGTGCTACCCCAGCTATTTTTTGTTTTTTTGTAAGTAATGGAATACTTTCTGCAACTGGCCCAGCAACAATATCTGTCACACGGATTTTTGCACTATCTAATGACTTCTTAAGCATATTCATGCACTGAAGGGGGTAAGTAATGAAAAGAGTTTTTACTTCGAGTTTGTTTCCACGGACACCAATTATATTACCAGGGACATCACTACCGTCTAATCTGTATTTCATAGGTATTGTATGGACAATAGCCTTATTACGAATATCTGGAACACCTTTATGTGCTTCGTGTATTGCATTTTCAATATCCAAATCGGTGACTGAAGCGTCACCACGTGATACTTGTGTTTGGCCATTAACATGATTCGAAGATAGTCCAATCGCACCAAGAGAAATGAGGGTGTGTAGTGTATCATGCCCTGATTCAGCTTCAAGGGCGTCTACCGCATCCATAATTGCATTCGTAACTTCCTCACTATTTACAATATTTCCACGCTCTATTCCATCTATTGCTTTTTTGTAAGTTGCTAGTACAACTGGGTGCCTTACATCTGTATCACGAACAGCACCAATTGCCCGCAAGCTACCGCTTCCGATATCAATCCCAACAATCATGTCTTTAATGTTACGTGCCACAATAAAATAGGTCGAGGTATTTGTCCTCCAACTTCTCCATTGTACTACCATGAGCCAATCCTTTCAAATGAAGTACTCCATGAATAACAAGTAGATGAAGGAATTTTTGATATGACATATCAAAATTTTTCGCGTCCTTACGAACTATTGAAAGTGGTATGTATATCTCGCCCTCATTTTTTGAAAGAGGGAATGATAATATATTAGTTGGATAATTTTTATCTCTGTACTCACTATTCCTTTCTTGTGACTCCTTCGGTGTACAAAAAACAATAGTTAAATCATAACTCTTCCCAAGTATCTTTTCTTTAATTTGCAAAAAGGGGAGATTTGGAATATCACCCTTCCTTCTTACTATTGTTAGATTTTTGTATTCTACGAGTGGCATTATTTTTTACTGGTTACTAGTTTGTAGTATAAATCCCGTGTTTGCCATTGGCAAACACGGGATTTATATTTACCAGTAACTATAGACTAGTGTTTATCTTCGTCCTCTTTTACGCTCGATAACTTTACCCATTTTTTTTGCAATTTCATATTTTGCTAAGTTTCCTAGCTTTTTTAGTTTTGCGCGTTTTGATTTAAGTACAGAAAGTGGGCGAACATTGTAGCGAATACCACGAACACGTGGAAGAACGCCTGATTCTTGAACACGCTTCTGGAATCTACGAACAAGAGAAAGTGCGTTCTCGTTCGCGTTCTTCTTTACTTCTACGTTTGTATTTGACATATGTGGGACAATTCTAACACAAATAATAAAAAAAACAAAGGGCTTATGAAAGGGTTTTATTTACCTCGTTAACTATTTCTTCCCAAGAATAAACTCTTTTTACGGTATCTGGGATAGTTTCATTTTCATTCCACGGCTGATTAAGTAAAAGAGATGGGATTCCAGCAAGCGCTACACTAACTGCGTTGTGTACATTATCTTCGATAAAAATATCAATACCTTCGTGTAGGCAGACCTCTGCTTTAGTAATTGTTTTGTTTTTACCACCCACTGTCCCGACAAAATGTATTTTACTAAAAATTTTATCCCACGATTTAATTTCATTAGTATAAAAATGCTGAAGTAATTTTTTGGTCACTTCTTCTGCTTCGGGTGGTCGGGCAGTTATAATAAAAAGCTCGTAATTTTTTGATAGTTTATGAATTGCTTTCACCACTCCAGTCATCGGTTCCATTGAATGATGTTCTTCCGAGTTATAGAATTCTAGTATACGCTTATACGCTTCTTCCTTTGTGCATTTCCATAAATCATGTAGATAATAAGTTGCGATGTTATCTTTAACGAGGTTTGTGCCATAACGAGAATTATGAAAAGGTTGTAGTCTCTCATTGCAAGAAAATAACACATCATCAAAATCAATTCCAATACGCTTCTTTATCATAATACTCTTATTTTATCGTACTTACTTTAAATGCTTAATGTAATCACTCAGCGCATCAATCTTTACTGTATCTTGTGAATGTATAGACATATTACGAACAATTACAGTGTTGTCCATCGCTTCCTTTTGTCCGAAAATAATACAGTATGGAATTTCCATTTTTTCTGCCTGTGCTAACTGTGCTGAGAGTGAGTCCTTAGATAATGTCTGATAAACAGGAATCTTATTCTTACGAAGTGTTTCCATAATGCAAAGACTTTTTAGTTTCGCCTCGAATCCTAATTGTATAAAATATACTTTCGGTTGCTTGATAATACGAGGGAGTAACTTTTTACATTCTGGGAACATCATAATACGCTCCATTCCAAGGCCTGTACCAACAGATGGGATGTCTTTTTTACTACCCATCATCTTAGATAGATAATCATAGCGACCACCACCTGTGATAGTGATTTCTTTTTCTTTCCCATTTTCATCAGTGTCGATTTTTATAACTTCAAAGACTGTGCGACTGTAATAATCTAACCCTCGAACAAGTGAATTATTAATACGATATTGTATTCCCATTTCTTCTAAATACTGAAGAACTTCTTTGAAGTGTGAACGAGCATCATTCGAAAGGAATGAAAGCGAAGAAGGGGCATTTTCTTTGAATGGCTGGCAACCTGGTTGCTTACAGTCAAGTAATCGTAATGGATTAGTCTTAATACGCTCATGGCAATCTTTACACAAGGTTTCGAGATGTTTTTTGTAATAATTTGTTAATTCTTTTATGAAAAGTGGTCTAGTTTCTTTGTCTCCCATTGAGTTAATGTCTACAATTAAATCTTTAAAACCGTACTCCTCAAGAATTGTTGTGAGTGTACGAATGACAAGTGCATCAGCAATAGACTTTGTAGTTCCAAGAATCTCAAGATTAAATTGTCTAAATTGACGAAGGCGTCCCTTTTGTGGATTCTCATGACGAAACACTGGCCCGTACGAATAAAGCATTACTGGTTGAGGAAGAGTTTGCATGCCATGTTCTAGATATGCGCGCATAACTGATGCTGTATATTCAGGTCGAAGCGAAAGACGTTCGCCTCCTTTTGAGCGAAATGAATACATTTCTTTGTCGACAACATCGGTTCCTTCTCCAAGGGCAGATAAGAAAACCTCTTCACGCTCTAATACTGGTGTTTCGATTGGTTTGAATCCATAATATAACGCAACTTCTTGTGCTTTCTCAAACAACCCCTGGTAGATGTAATATTGATCATCTAAGATGTCGTACATTCCTTTAAGTGACTGTGGAGTTTCTTTCTTTTCTTTTTTTTGCATGTTGTCGTTCATATGGTTGATTTTTAAAGAGAGAGGCGATTATAAAAATTACCACCCAGCCATTCTAGATTAGTAATTTTATTTCTTTGTAGTAATTTATGTGTCATGCTTTAATTTATATTATTATATCATTTATTGAATGGCTGGGTAAGAAAATTATAGTCATTTCATTTTTTAATTTTACTTACTTAGTATACATATATTGTCCGGGTTCGTAAGCAGCTGACTTGAAAGGGTATACCCTAAATAGTACTTGCCCTTTGATATTAGTCATATCTAGTGGCCCCCAATCACGACTATCATAGCTTTGGGCTCTGTTATCGCCCATCATAAAGTAGTGATTTTCATCAAGTGTAATATCCGCATTTTTATTAAAATCTCTATAATTAACAAATGGTTCATCTAAAGTGAAGCCACTTGGGTTATCTTTGTTATAGATTGTGGTTATGCCATCCCTAACAATAACGTGTTCACCTGGAAGTCCTATAACTCGCTTGATAAGGTGTTTTCCTTCATATGGATTGTCGCTATTTTCGTAAAGTTTAAAAATCATAACGTCACCTCGTCTTGGTGGGTGAAGATAATATGAAAGTTTGTCCACAAGAAGAAACTCGGCATTGTGATACGTAGGAAGCATAGAACCACCATCTACTATGAATGGTTGAATAATAAAACCTTGTACTAGTTTTACAACAATTATTATGCCGATAATCCAAAGTAGTAATGATGAAGGTTCTTCATCTTCTTCTAATAGTTTTACTGTAATTAATCTATCTCTCCAAGACGGGAAAATAGTTGCGAGTATTAGCGTGATTATAAAAATAAAAAGAATACTAAAAATAGCAATCGATACTGGATTTTGTGATATATCTGACAATGAAGAAAGTGTTACGCTCGTGATAGAAGAAAACATTGTGAGCTCAGTATATAGATTTGAAATGAGAGATGCAAGAAATACAGCTCGTAGCTAGTGGCTTGTAGCTTATAGCTAAATGCAAATACATCTTGTTGTATTTTTTTATTAGCCACTGGCCGTCAGCTATTAGCTATAAGCTATTTATTGTATACTATGTTTCATGACTTATACCATTGTTCCATTAGGTAATCCAGGAAGTAAGTATGCAAGAACAAGACATAATGTTGGTCGTGTTGCTATCGACATGATAAAAGATGAAATTGAAAAAATAGAGAACTGTGAGATTTTTATTCCTGAAACTTTTATGAATGAAAGTGGTAAAACAATCAGCGAATATTTTAGATACCATGAGGGTCGGGAGCTTGTAATTATTTATGATGATAAAGATTTAGCATTTGGAAAGTTACGCATATCACACGATAGGGGAGATGGTGGGCACAATGGTGTTAAGAGTGTAATTGAAAGCTTGGGAACAAAAGAATTCATTCGTATACGTATTGGTATCGCACACAAAGACACAGATGGTAAAGAAATAAAGTCACTTCACGGTGAAGAAGTACAAGGATATGTAATGGGACAGATATCTGAAGACGAAATGGAATCTTTAAAAGGAATTAGTATGCAATTGGTGGGGGCTATTAAAACAATTACAGAAGAAGGATATCAAAAGGCAATGGAGAGGTATAATTAAAATATATTATGCCACCAATAATTACTCCACAATCAATCGAAAAGAATAATAAAGATGATGAATTAGAAAGTTTACTTACTCAATTACCAAAAGAATTACGAAGTAAATGGGAAGACAAAGCGTATAATCTTAATGTTGATGAAGCGATTTTACTAATAAGAAAAGTTTTAAGTGATAGAGGTGTAGCTAAAGAAACAATGTTTACTGAAATTGGTAAGATAGAGGACCCAGTTCTTAAAGAAGAAGTTAGGGTTGCAGTAAAAACAGTGGAAGGGTCCTTTGGTAACCCAAGTCTTTTTGTAGGTAATGGTTCCGTAGCGGAAGTGTATGAAATACCAGAAGCGCCGCATGTTTGTGTTAAATATCTTGTTAACCCCTTGATGGCAAAGGAACATGGGAACAATTTCAGGGAGGAATCACAGTACTTGGATGATATGAATGGTTTTGTTGTCGACGGTATACGAGTGCCTAATTTACTTTTCTACCACACATCTGATTTCGGTACATGTTTTGGTATGGAAAAAATTAATGGGAAGTCCATTAATCTAATTGCTGAAAAACCGGAGTCAGTAGATTATTTAGATGTGATTAAAAGGCAGAATATGATGGAGGTAATTTCAAGAATGAGGAATTTTATTATGCGTATGCACAAGGAAAAAAAGATAGTACATAGGGATTTAACCGCGAGAAACATAATGGTTGATAAAAATGGGGACTGGTACGTTATCGATTTCGGAAAGGCTAAAAGAATTGAAATTGGAGATGATTCAACAGATTTATCAGAAAATTCTGATGCTTCAACTGTTGAGAATGCAATTAGAGGGTTGTTTGCAAAAATTTCTTGACATTTGTCACGATATGTTATATTATTAGTATAGGTCAACTTTTGAAAGCTATATCATGAAAATTGCACAATATTTAATAGAGGCAGCTGAAAAGCTACTTCGCTATGAGGGAAATAAAAATCTTCCTCAGAAATTAGCAGATACTGAATTTTATTTGGCGAAAGCAGATGATGATTCAATAATGGCATTTGGTGTGATCAAGTTCGAGGAGGTTGAATATAGGATCGGAACAAAAAAATTAAGTTAATAATTTGTTTTAAGTGACCCTCTACATTTTGTGTAGAGGGTTTTTGTTTTAGTGTTAAAAGGTAAAAGAAAAAAGAGACACAGTGTGTCTCTTTTTTCTTAGATACTTATTTTATCTAATATTTACTTATCCGCCTTCTTCACTTCTCCGTATGCAAGTGTCATTCTTTCGTCGTTTGCATCAAATAGGGTAATAGTGAACGGGTAACTCTTTCCAAGTGAAAGTGCAGTGCGTAATGCAAGTTCATCTCCGAAATCAGATACGTGTACAAGCCCAGCGACACCTTCTTCAATAGATACGAGTGCTCCATGCTTGTTGAATTTGATTACAACACCTGTAACTTCATCTCCTTTTTTGTATTTCTTAACAGCTTCTTTCCATGGATTTGATTTTAATGCCTTAAGTGAAAGTGAAATCTTACCATCTTTGATTTCAATTATTTTTGCTTTTACTTTTTCACTTACACGTGCGTATGCTTTTGTGTCTTCAACTAGACCCCAGTCAATTTCACTTTTGTGAACAAGACCCTCTACGCCATCCTCTAGTTTGATAAAGATACCGAATTCAACTACACCAGTAACTGTTCCGTCTACTTCATCTCCGACTAGATAATTTCCTGAAGCAAGTTCTTTAGTTTCTTTTGTTCCGCCATCTTTTTCTGAGAAAATAAGTTTACCTTCCTTTGGAATTGCTGAAATAATACTTACAGAAACACGCTTTCCGATAAGCTTCTTAAGTTCGCGAAGTATCTTATCCTTATCTCCATCTTCGATACGAGGATAGTTATCTTCCTTAAGTTGTGATGCTGGTAGGAACCCAGACATACCTTGCCATTCGATAATAAGACCACCTTTGTTCGCATCTTTTACGACTAGATCCATAACACGCTTTTCTTTGATAGCCTGTTCAGCATCATTCCACATAAGAGCCTGACGAGCTTCCTTGAGAGAAAGTTCTACATAACCATCAGAGTTTTCACGCTCAACAATCTTTGCTGAAATAGAATCACCAATATTAATACGCTTAATAACGTCACGAGCATTCATGAACTCGATACCATAAATGATACCTGTTCCTGAAATACCAAGGTCAACATATAGTGCTGCCTTTTCAATCGCAACTACGACACCCTCAATGATGTCCTCTTCTTTAAAAAATACTGCATCCACTGCAAACGGTGCAATCACTTGCTCTGCACTCTTTTCTGTAACTGTTGTTATCATAAAATATAAATTTCCCACACGAAGTGGGAATAACCACATCGGTCTGGGCTTCCAGCTTCAGTTTTGAACTTCTCATTTTACTTCAAACAAAAAGTATATTTCAAAACTGGGGCTAGAGGATTACGCCAGAACGGTTTTCTATTAATAGAATAGTTGTAATACTACAATAATTGTATGTAAATAGCAAACAAAAACCACCAGGCGACTCGCGTCGTACTGGTGGCTTGATTAGATTGGTCTTTTTTTGACCTTACCCGTTAACGGGCTGACAAGAGTTCTAATCGTTGAGGTTGCCGAGACCTCTACCCTTGTGCCGGATTGTATGTCCGGCCGATTCATCTGTACCAGGTCATTTCGTCTCCTTAACGTGGCCGGGGTTGTGGGTTACAGGAAATCGTAGTGGTGAGTGGGGCGCTTGTGTGCCGCTCGCAGTTCGCCAGATTTTCCGAGGCGACCCATGTGGTCTTTGTAGCGAGGCTTGCGACCTTGATTCCGGTCGCTGTTGCTTTTGTGGACTTCAGTGCTGTCGTCATAACCCGAGCGAGTATGCCCGTGATCATTTTTGAAGACTTCAGTGATGTCATCAAATCCGGAGCGAGTTTGTCCGTGCATTTTCTTGCATGAGCACGCACGGCCGATGCAAATCTGGTCTGGTTGCGAATGAGTCGCGACCTTCTTGTTATTCTGAACGACTTGTTTTTTCGATACTTTGTTCACCCTTTCTTCTTCGAGGTGAGTGGTTGCATCCGAGGGGATGAACCCAATCGCATTGTTGGGAATGGTTATGGTGTAACGTTCGATACGGGGCATGCTTTTCTCCTCTTTTACCCACGTTGATGATAATGTGCAAACCTTCCACTATTGTACACTATTTAATACTTTTGTCAAGTGATTTACAAAAAATGTTAAAGATAAAGGATATTATTGACTTTTTTAGTATCAAAGAGTAGTGTTATTTTGGGTTTAGGTGAAAATATTTTTACCTGAAAATCGTTGTGTTTTAATTAAATGGAGATACAACCATGTCATTATCTGACTGTCCAATAACATCGGACTCTGAGAAGGGTTCAGCAAAAAAAGAACCAAAGTACGAGGAAGTTGGTTTCACTTTAAAAAACGGAATGAAAATTTCACTTCATCGTCCTGGGCTTCATGGAGAATCTGTGGAAGGTGAACATATCGACCTAGTTATCGAACATCCAAATGGTTCTCGAGCAATAGTGGTAGTAACTTGTTCTGGTAGAACAAATGGTGACAAGTATGTTGATTTTACTCCGTATGTAGGGCAACCTCTGAAAATGAATGGCGTAACATACGCGTCTTGGGGGCCTTCCTTTCAACCATTTAATTTGGACTATGTCGGAATTTCGGCAGATAACAAAATTGATTGTGTTGTAAAAGGTGTTTTTTCAAACATGCGATTAAATCTTGTTCAGAGAGATAAAAAATATAGATAGGTGTGAGCACACGTATTAATAAACATATAAGTGTTCCTTAAAAGACGACCCGAAGGGTCGCCTTTTTATATTTTAAAACTAGGCTATTTTTTAAAAAAATGATTAGTTATGTTAATATACATTCATTATGATTATCACTCACTATGGACGTCAACATTTTAAATTAACAGTAGGGGATTTAACTATTGCAGTTAATCCTGTTTCAAAGGACGGGAAAGGAAAGGTGGCAAAATATGGCGCTGATATTACACTTATTACCACTAATCACCCTGATTACAACGGTTCTGAGCAGACTGCACATGGAGATAAGTCACCTTTTGTTGTTAGAGGTCCTGGAGAGTACGAAGTAAAGGATATTTTTATAAAAGGATTCGGTACAACAACAAAGCTTCATGAAGGAAAAAAAGAAAAGGAATATCAGAATACAAGTTATGTTTTAACTTTAGATAATATTCGTATTACATTTTTAGGAGCACTTTCAACTGCGCTTTCACCTGAACATAAAGAAATAATTGATGAAACAGATGTGTTATTCCTTCCTGTTGGACATGATTCATTCTTACTTAATCCATATGATGCGCATAAGATGGCGGTTTCTCTTGAACCGAAACTTGTAATTCCGATGGATTATGATGAACAGTCACTTCCAATATTTTTGAAGGAAGCAGGAGCAGAGAAAGTTGAGCCAGTTGAGAAGTTAACAATTAAGAAGAAAGATATAGATGGCAAGCTTGGTGAAGTTGTCCTTTTCCACGAACTCTAAAAAGCTAATAGCAAAAATACAGTCTAAGTAGTATTTATTGAGTATACTTTTATCATCAGCCATCAGCCATCAGCCATCAGCCATCAGCCATCAGCCATCAGCCATCAGCTATCGACTATAAGCTATTAGCTGTATAATATGTCTCATGAAAAGAATTCTAAAGAAATACATTAATCCTACAGCTTGGCTCACATATTTGCGTAAACAGCCAAAGCATATGCAGCATGTGTATTCTGCTTTTATTGCTGGAGGAATTACGATGCTAATTGCAGTATTTATACTATATGTGGATTATGGGTTTTGGCATGAAAGATATATTCGAGAAGATACGGTTGTGCCAAGTGAGATAAGTAATGTCGAAGCTACGCCAGAATCACCAACCGAAATGTTGTCTAGATTAATTGATGAGGCACGTATCCAGCTACAAAATATCAACACTTCAAGTCAGGAGTTAATGAAAGGAAAAGAGACATATATAAATGATAGTAATTAGTTAATTTTATTTTGTTAATATTTGATATTACATATATTATTTTGATTAAAAGTTGAGTATTTGCACTTGAATTACTATTATTATTGAGTGGCAAAAAGATGTAATTAATGCTATACTGTGGCGATTATAACCGCTTTATTTTATGGCAAAAAAGACAACAACACCACAAGAAGAACCAATCGTACCTAAAGCAGTTCACGTAGGCCTACATCCAGTAAACATTGCACAAGAAATGCGCGAAGCATATCTTGATTATGCGATGTCAGTTATCACATCTCGCGCTCTACCTGATGCACGTGATGGTCTTAAACCAGTGCATCGTCGTATTCTTTTTGCGATGAATAATATGGGGCTTACTCCAGGAGCAAAGTTCCGTAAGTCCGCGACAATTGTTGGAGATGTGCTTGGTAATTATCACCCACATGGTGATGCTTCTGTATATGATGCAATGGTAAAATCAGCACAGGATTTTTCATACAGGTATCCACTCGTTATGGGGCAAGGAAACTTTGGCTCAATTGACGGTGATGGTGCAGCTGCATACCGTTACACTGAAGCCAAGATGTCAAAGGTATCTATGGAAATGCTGCGTGATATTGAAAAAGATACTGTTCAAATGGAACCAAATTACGATGGTAGTAAAAAAGAACCTCGTGTACTTCCAACTGCTGTCCCTAATCTCTTGTTAAATGGAACTCTTGGTATTGCTGTTGGTATGGCGACTAATATTCCGCCGCACAATTTAACAGAAGTTATTGATGCAACAACTCATTTGATTGATAATCCAACTGCAACCACTGAAGATTTGTGTGAATTCGTGAAAGGACCTGATTTTCCATTGGGAGGAATTGCTTTTGGTCAAGCAGATATAAGAGCTGCCTATGCAACTGGTCGTGGGGGTGTAACAGTAAGAGGTGAAGCGGAGATTTTCGAGACAAAGAATGGACTGTTCCAAATTATAATTACATCAATTCCTTTTCGTGTGCTTAAAAGTAATTTGATTGAAAATATTGCAGATCTTGTACGTGAAAAGAAGATAGAAGGAATAAAAGGACTTCGTGATGAATCAACAAAAGATATTCGTGTTGTTATCGATTTGAAATCAGGAACTCAACCACAAAAAGTTCTTAACTATTTATACAAACACACTGAACTTGAAAGCATGTTCCACTACAACGTGGTTGCACTTGTTGATGGAGTACCACAGACACTTGCTCTTAAGGGTGCACTTGAATCATTCATTGGTCACAGAAAGGAAGTTGTACGTCGCCGTACCGAGTTCGACCTTAAGCGCGCACTTGAGAAGGAACATATTTTACTTGGACTTAAGAAGGCTCTTGATCATATAGACGAAATTATTAAGACTATTCGCGCATCGAAAGATACACCGGACGCACATGCAGCTCTTGTTAAGAAATATAAGTTTTCTGATATTCAAGCAACAGCAATTCTTGAAATGAAGTTGCAACGTCTAGCAGGCCTTGAAAGAAAGAAAATCGAAGATGATTTGAAAGCAGTACAAAAACTTATTGCAGAGCTTCAAGCAATACTAGCTTCTGTTAAGAAGATGATGACTATTATTAAGGATGAGCTTACTGATATAAAAGCAAAGTATGGAGATGAGCGTCGTACTAAGATAGTGAAGCACAAAGCAAAGGAATTTAATCCGGAGGATTTGATTGCAGACCGTGATGAGGTGCTCGTCTATACATCAGGTGGTTATGTTAAACGTACCGACCCAGATGAATTCCGTACACAAAAGCGTGGAGGTGTTGGTGTTGTTGATTTGAGTACAAAAGAAGAGGACTTTGTTATTATGTCGCTCACCACTTCAACGCATAGCGACTTACTATTCTTCACTGATAAAGGAAAAGCTTATCAGATCAAAATGTATGACCTTCCAGAAGGAAAGCGTGCAACACGTGGAAAGAGTATTATGAATTTCCTTCAATTATCCGACGGTGAAAAAGTCACAAGTATTCTTCCAATGCCAAAAGAAATGAAGAACGCAAAAGGTGAAGAGAAGGTTTCACTTATGATGATTACAAAGGAGGGGACAGTTAAGAAATCTTCAGCAGATAGTTTCAAAGATGTTAGACGTAATGGTTTAATTGCAATTAAATTAGATGGTGATGATGAGTTATTAGCAACATTATTCGTACAAGGAGAAGACAGTGTGATATTAACTACTCAGAATGGTCAGTCAATTCGTTTCAGTCATACTGATGTTCGTGAGATGGGAAGAACAGCAGCTGGTGTTATCGGTATGAAATTAGACAAAGGAGACGTAATAGTAGCATCAGATAAAGTTCCAGGTGGTGTGAAAGGTCAGGAGCTTCTAATCATGTCGGCAAATGGTTATGGAAAGAAGACTAAGCTTTCTGAGTACAAGATACAAAAGCGTGGCGGTAGTGGTATTAAGACCGTTAAAGTAACCGAAAAAACAGGTAAACTTATTGTTGCAAGAGTTGTAACATCTGAGAATGAAGAATTACTCGCTGTATCAAAGGACTCACAAGTGATTCGTACAGAGCTCACTTCTATTCCTACTCTTGGTCGCGACACACAAGGTGTGCGTATTATGAAGTTACGTGAAGGGGACTGCGTTGCAAGCTTTAATTTACTATAAAACATATGGAACAATTTGGAAATAATAGTGTCGAATCATTGGAAATGCTTACAATACCTGGCGTTGATGGTCAGATATCAAGACAAGAGGCAGAAATAGAGGCGCAAGAAGGAAAAGTTGGCAATATTTTTGTTGGGAATGATTTTACTTTAAAAAAAGTAGAAGAGATGCGGGTTACAGCGAGAAAATTTAAATCAGATATTTTTGCTTCAGATATCGAGCTGGATAGTTATTTGAAGGAGGTTGTAGATCCAATTGAAAGGAAGGTTTTGATTAGAGATTTTCTTAAAAAAGAAAAGGAAGGGAAAGAAAATGGAGGTAAGTAATTTGTTTTATTAAATAATAATATATACTGTAAACATATGAATATGGAACAACCAAATTATGATCCAAAAAGTTTAGATTTTACTGGCAATAATCAAGGAAAAGGTGAGGAGGTGGCTCCTGAAGAATTTTCAGAAGTACTTGCAAAAGAAATAGAAACAAAAGTTGAAGATCCACAGATACTTCTTGAAAAAATTGTTGTTCCTGGTGTTGGTGTTATGACTTTACAAGAAGCTGAAAGTTTAATAAGTCCAGGTAAAATACCAGGAAGTAATATTGAATTTAGTGATGATTATTCTGCAGATAGATTGGAAGAATTGCGTGCTGAAATGGAAAGATACAGAGGACTATTTTCAGAAACTGATATTAGAACATATTCTGGGTTCATACAAGAAATTGACAGAAGATTATTGATTAGAAAAGCCTTGGATGAATTAAAGAGAAAATCAGAAGAGACTATACATTAATTAAGTTTTTTATTGAATAAATGTTTGAATAAGCGACGTCGTAGACGTCGCTTATTCTGTATCCACTAGTTGCTAATGGATAGTGGTATATACTGTATACATATGTCTTTTCTTACACCAGAGCACTTAGTGCGTGAATTATATTTGAAGCCAGGCGACAGAGTTGCTGATATTGGTTGTGGGACTGGTGTTTACACAATAGCGCTTGCGCAAGAGGTTGGTGAAATGGGTCAAGTTTATGCGGTAGATGTACACAGAGAAGCACTTCATACATTAGCTGGGACTCTAGAAAAGAGAAGTATACAAAATGTTGAAATGCTATGGGCAGATGTAGAGCAGCACATACCTATTGATGGGTATAGTTTGGATGCTGTTGTAATATCAAATGTACTTTTTCAACTTGGAAATATTAATCAAGTATTGTTACATGTTTCTAAAATTTTAAAACCAGATGGGCAGCTGTTAATTGTGGAGTGGAGTGATAGTCATGGTGGAGTAGGTCCGCACAAAGACCATGTTATTACTGAAGAGTACGCAGAAGATGTTGCAGTTAAAAATAACTTTAGAATATTAAAGAGATTGCCAGCGGGAAGTTATCATTATGCTTTTATAGCAATAAGTTAGGAGGAAGTCTGTAAAGTCAAAATTTGCTAGTTCGAAAGTTAATACAAAGCAATCACAAAGTGATTGCTTTGTATTTTGTCCCCACTTTCGACTTTATAGACTTTAAAGACTTTTGATTAGATGTTGTATACTATATTCTATATGGTATCAAAAATTCTACTTGGTGTTGGTTTGTTTGCATCACTTTTCGCGATGCTTATTTTTTCAGGTAAGTTAGACATAGGAAACAAAAAGGATACACCTCAAGGTGAGGTTGTTATGTGGGGGACACTTCCAGAAAGTCCAATGAATGCAATAGTCCAAGAATTTAACCCACAAGCTAAGACATATCGAGTTGTTTATAAAGAGGTTAGGGAAGAAGTTTTTAATCAAAAGTTACTAGAGGCACTTGCTAACGGAACAGGTCCTGACTTGATAATGGCACCATATCAAATAATTCTTTCAGAAGCATCTCGTATTTATACTATTCCACTCGCTTCTCTTGGTGAAAAACAATTCAAAGATAGTTATGTTAGTGGTGCTTCAATATTTTTTAGTCCGAGTGGGGCTATAGCACTTCCAGTTTCTATTGAACCAATGGTTCTTTTTTATAATCGTACACTTTTCTCAAAGCATGGAGTTATCAATCCTCCGGCATATTGGGATGAGGTAACTACTGTGGTTCCTAAGCTTACACTTAAGAATAACAGAGGGCAGTTTATTGAGTCAGGTATAGCATTAGGTGCGCCGAATACCCCATATGCGAAAGATATAATCATGGCAATTGTTGGACAGCTTGGACAGATACCAGTGTTATCTCAAAGTAATCAAATGGGTGAAGTATATATGAGCGTTATAGCTAATGAGCCACTCTTAGAAGGTGGAGACATTTTCCCACTTACTTCAGTTGTAAGGTTTTTTTCACAGTTTGCTGATGCATCACAAGATACCTATTCTTGGAATGAGTTTATGGGCAAGGCCGACGATTTTTTTGTAGCAGAAAAACTTGCAATGTATATCGGATATTCTGGTGAATTAACAACTCTACGTGAGCGTAATCCGAGAGCAGAAATTGAAATGACAGGATTTCCTCAGACAAGAGGACAGAATACATTTACTACCGGTATGCGCATGTACGGCATAGCAACTTTAAAAAGTTCAAAGAACCCAAGTGTAGCTTTTGCAGTTGAAGGGCAATTCGCAGGAAGTGGTATATCTCCGTCAATTGCCGCAATAGTTGGAGGTGTTCCAGCCTTCAGGGGGTATGCCACAACACCGGGGTTAAGTTCTGTTATTTCAGGTAGTATGTTAGTAGCTCGTGGTTGGTATGATAGTTTTTATAATCAATCAACAGCTTATACATCTGCAATGATTTCCGATATTTTAAATAACAGACAAGGAGTATCAGATGCCACATCTATTTTCGTGTCTAGACTTCAAGATTTGTACACACCACTAAAGTAACAAGTTAGGAAAGTTGGTTGTTAGGGTTAGTGGTTAAAATTTGGATAACGAATAATACCATAACTAATAACATCTAGTTTCTGACAAATATCCCTGTTATACTATTTAAAATATGAAACGTCATTATCTTCTAACATTTATTATCGCTAGTTTTTTAATAGTTGTAGCATTTCATGGAGTAAATGTTCAAGCGGCAGTATCTGGTGATGAATTGTGTGGAGGGTCAAAAGTGCAGATTGTTGATGGGAAAATAGTAAGTGGTGCGTGTGGTATTAATGATATTGTAACGATATTCAAAGGAATTTTCAGTACTATTATTGCAATAGGGCTTCCTCTTTTAGTGATTTTTATTATGTATAGATTTCTATATGCTTGGTATCAGCTTCAACAAGGGAACGCTAATGCATATAAAGACGCCATAGGTAAAGTTACACAAGCAATAATTGGATTTATAATAATAGTCGCATTATTCGGTGGAATATTATTTGCGATGCTTAAATTTGTGGGGGTAAGAAATGATGCTGAATTTAACCCGTTATTACTTCTAAAGAAGTTATCTGTAGAAATAATCCCGCATGCTTATGCAGCACCTGTTCCAAAAAATTCCTGCCCAGCAAAACCCGAAGGACTGCCTTGTATAACAGATGATAATAAGGCCGGTTTTTGTACTGGTCCTTCACAGTGTAGTTTATTAATTACAACTGGAGGGCAAGTTCCTAAAGGTAATTGTGGGGGTAATTACGGTACAGGAGCTTCTTGTTTAACAGATGATAATGAAAATGGTGCCTGTTACACAAATTATTGTGTAAAATTATTACCAGAATTACCAGATCCAGTTGCTACACCAGCACCTGCGGTTGCACCAACTTCAGCACCAGCTCCAACCCCAACAGATACAACACTCCCGAATCCGCTAGGAGTTGATAGTCTGTATGATTTTATTTTATCTGCACTTAGTTTAATTATGAAGTTCTTTATTTATCCAGGTCTAATTGCAATGTGGGTATGGTCTGGGTTTAATTATGTGTTAGCGCAAGGTGCACCGGAAAAGTTATCGAAGACTCATAACTTACTGATGTGGGCAGTTATTTCAACATTAGTTGTTTTCGTTGCTCAGGGATTCCTTATAGCAGTTCGTGGCTCGGTGGAGAAAATAGTTCCGTCAAGTTCAGTAGTTACTACTCCGTCTGCAACCAGTGGGTCAGCACAAAATGGTGGTTTGTATGACACGAATCAAGGTATCGGGACAATATGTTATTCAGATTCTAATTGTGGTGCTGGACTTAAATGTGATTTTAATAGCAGGGGAGACAAAGGTACTTGTCAGTAAATATTAATTAATGAAGCAGTGCGTTGCTTTTTTTGAGTAATACGTTGTACACTTTATAGTATTG
Organism: Candidatus Altimarinota bacterium; assembly: GCA_021734745.1. Taxonomy (GTDB): domain Bacteria; phylum Patescibacteriota; class Minisyncoccia; order Phycocordibacterales; family UBA5272; genus UBA11704. The sequence goes on from JAIPIK010000001.1 coordinate 26,876, forward strand.
AATATGAAAAAATTATCTTTTTTAAAAATCAGTATCATACTAACTGTTATTTTATCTCCCGTGTATGTATTTTCTGCTACAGGAGCTAGAGAGGGAGCAGAAACCTTTGCGTCACTTGTTAGTTTGTTCACAAACAGTGTAATGAGTGCCGTAGGAGGTCTTCTTGTTTCTGGAGGAATGCTCGCATTTCTTTATGGGGTAGTTGAATATATTTGGGCAAGGAGAAACGGTGACTCAAAAGGATTAGAAGATGGAAATAGATTTATGGCTTGGGGATTAATTGGGCTTTTCATTATGTTTTCTGTTTATGGAATTATAAAACTAGGACAAGGTATACTTTTCGGCAATAAAGATGTAACAACAATTAGCATCCCAAACATTAAATTGAAGTAAAATTTGGAATTAATTAAGTCAGAATCGTGTGCTGTATTATATTAGTATTCGTTGCTTTCTTAAATAACTATGGTGTACACTATAATTACAAATTTAACTATGAAAAAATCATTTATTTCTAAGGCGATTATTTTTACAAGTATAGCTATCACCCCTTTAATTACTTTTGCTGAGGGGGGAGTAACAGTAAGAGATGCTATGGTAGGAATAGGTACAACTGCAATACTTATTCAACTGTTTACATCAACTGTTGTAAAAGCACTCGCTACACTTGCGCTTTCTGTCGCACTACTCGCATTCTTTTACGGTATAGTTGAATATATTTGGGCTAAGCGTAACGGTGATGCAGGTGGTGTAAAAGGTGGTGGTGATTTTATCAAATGGTCACTCATGGCGCTTTTCGTAATGTTCTCTGTTTATGGAATTATAAAATTAGGGCAGGGGATACTTTTCCAAGGTAAAGATGTTACAAAAATAGATATTCCGAGTTTCAATTTTGGTCCGAGTGGGTCATCTAATACAAATAGTGGACTACCTTCTGCTCCATCATCACCCGGTGCAACAAATAGTGGTGTACCAGCTCAGTCTACTCCAGGAGCAACAAATAGTGGTACACCAAGTAGCGCACCATTTGGAGCAGGGGCAGATTGTGTTACAGATGGTGAGTGTAATAATGGTCTAACTTGTTACAATTATAAATGTCAGATGGTTCCAGTTCCGTAGTATTAATATAATCAAAATACGTCTTTAAAAGAGCGTGTTTTATTAATTTGACAAACATATTAAACTAATGTAGTGTGTAGAAAGATGTTGTTTTAGTTAACATATTTCTAATTCTTTGGAGGTATACACCGTGGAAAAAGGACAAAAGCAGGGACCAGATTCTTCTGCCGAGGATATTGCATTATCAAGGGCTCAAAAGGAATTAGGTAGAATTTTCAATATTCCTAAAGCCAGTGCATCAGATTCATCAGCATCAGAACCGGTAAAACCAAAATCAACACCAACTGAAAATAACTTACCTAAGTCATCGCCAACTACAGACGATGGAAAAGGTGGTGGTGGTAATGGTAACTCAGGAAAAGGTGGAGGTGGATCAGGTGGTGGAAATGGTGATGGATTTTTCAGTCATGAAAAATGGAAAAATCCAAGATTCGTTGTTTCAGCCATTGTTTCAATTATCGGAGTGATAAGTCTGTTTGTAATTGCAGTCAGGACAAATCATGAAAAGAAAGAGGATTCTTCACAGGCATATTCACAGCAGAAAATATCTGAGGCTACACACGCAAGCCCTCCTGGCTGGACTCCAGCACCAGTTGTAACAAGTGGTCATGTTGACCAAATGTCACAACAGGTGAATTCTCCAGTTAAAAAACCAAGAACAGTTATCTATGCAAAGATGTATGATTGCTCAACAGATGAGAAGAGGATAGATTTTTATTCTCAGAAAATTTTTCAATATCTGGAGGGTGATTCACAGTCGATGCATGTTGGATCTGGCTGTGTGCTAACCAAAGTATCAGGAAACATAACCAAATTAAATGGTCAGAAATACCGACTTTCTGTTTTGGACAATGATCCACAAAAACCGAATCATTTTTACAATTGTGGAGATATGGGTGGCAGTCATGATCAAACAAGTGATTGCTTAAGTTTCGTAAACCAACACTCCGGACGTGAGATGCGTATAAGCGTATTAAACGGCGGCTTTGTAAATTTGAACTAATCTCACTTAAAGGAGAGTGTCATGAGTGATGCGAAAAAAGAAGGTAGTGGTCCACCATCTCCAGGAAAGTTGTTTGCGTATTTTGTGGTTGTGGGGATTGGTCTTGTAATCTTAAGAATGGGAGCAGAATCACTATTTGAGATGAGTCGAAGTATTAGTATGAGCTTCGACATGTTGACAAAGCCGATTCTGGTCATCATTGTCATATTAGGCCTTCTCGGAATGTTTAGTTCTGATAAAGGGTCTGGTAAAGAAGATAAGCATTAATCAGCCGGAGAAAACCGTATAAAACCGTAGTCATACGCAACTGACACTATAAGAGAGGTTTTCCTCTCGCACATTGCCTTATCGCGATGCCGCGAGTAAGGAAGCCTCTCTTTTTTCTTGCTCAGATATTAGATTTTGGACTTTAGATTTTAAATAAACTCATAAATGTACACACATAATAAATGCAAAGCACATCTACTGTATTATCTAAATTCTAGAATCTAATCTCTATAATCTGCCCAGTTGTCCCCAAACGTCCTTGCAAAGTCACTGTGTCGAGGTATACTTAAGTGATAATAACAATATATATATGAAAAAGGCTTTATCTTTAATTTCGTTAGTAGTTGGTAGTGTAATGATTTCTTCTGCGCAAACAATTAATATCGGTACAACTGCATCAGTTGGACAGGTCAACGGTGGTCCAATTCTTCAGCTTTTAGCTCTTGCACAAACAATTGTTTCAAGATTGGTTCCATTTGCAGTTGGGGTTGCTGTTATTGCATTCTTTTGGTATTTAATTAAATTTATTATGCAAGGGGGTGAAAGTGGTGAGCAGAAGAGTGTTTCTCTTAAAGGTATGGGTTATTCTATACTTGCAATCTTCGTAATGGTTTCTATTTGGGGGATTATCGGTGCATTAGGTGGAATGTTAGGTGTTGGCCAAGGTGGGTCTGTTCCAATTCCAGGTGTTCCAGTTCCAACAAATTAATCAATATATATTAGAAAAAATCTCACACAAAGTGAGATTTTTTCTTTGCAAAGGCAAGAAATACTATTATACTTAAAATAATATATGAAAAAAATAATAATCAGTACATTTCTTATAATCGTTAGTAGTAGTATGTTTGCTGCGGCACAGTTAAATGTTGGTGGAACAATAGGAGGCGTTCCCGTTAGTGTTAGTACTGGAAATGGTGGAGTTATAAATATTGGTAGTGGTGCACAAGGTATGATGGGTGCTGGTGGAAGTCCAATTCTTAGACTACTTGGTCTTGCACAGACAGTAGTTTCAAGATTGGTACCATTTATGATTGGTGTTGCTGTGATAGCTTTCTTCTGGTTCCTTATTCAATATATTTGGAAAGGTGATGAAAGTGCAGGAAAACGTCAGGAAGGACTAAAAGGAATGGGGTATTCACTACTTGCACTTTTTGTTATGGTTTCTGTATGGGGAATAATTGCTGTAATGTCATCTATTCTTGGTGTTGGTGTAGGCGGAGGGCTACCGCCACTTGAGATGCCGGCAATGAAATAATTATTTTACTAACTTAATTTATACTTATTTATATGGAAAAGAATGCTGATGTTATTTTAGATAAAATAGTTACTGAAATTTTCACCCCGTTATATCAATTGGTTGCAGCTATTGCGCTCCTATACTTTCTTTATGGTGTGGCAAAGTTTATTTATGATGCTAGGAATCCAACTGACAAAAATACAGGCAAGCAGCATTTGTTATGGGGAATGGTTGGGTTATTTATTATATTGTCTGTAGGTGGAGTGCTTAGTCTTTTCGGGAGTGTTTTCGGAGAACTGTAGACTAGTCAGGGGCTTACTTATATTTAGTTCTGATTGTTTAATCTAAAGTTTGATATGCATTACTGCTTGTAACATGTGATATAATCATAAAATATGAGTACAGATGATTCACAATCACGAATGGAAGCAATCGTATCCCTTTGCAAGCGAAGGGGATTTATTTTCCCATCTTCCGAAATTTACGGTGGCTTTTCAGGTGTTTATGATTATGGACATTATGGAACACTTCTTATAAATAATGTGAAGCAAGCTTGGCAAAAAAACATAGCACAAGAACGTCTTGATGTTGTGTTGCTCGATAGTGCTATTTTTATGCATCCAACTGCATGGAAAGCATCAGGTCACGTTGATGGATTCAATGACCCACAAATTGATTGCAAGAAATGTAAGGCACGTTTCCGAGCAGACCATCTACTTGAAAGTTTTGGTATTAATGCAGACAAACAACCTCTTGAGTTTATTAATCAAGAGTTAGATAAATTACGTGGAGAGAAGAAACTAGTTTGTGCTTCATGTGGTAGTGCGGACGTTACAGAAGCGAAAGTGTTCTCACTTATGGTGAAGTCCAATCTTGGTTCGCCAACTGATGCGTTAACTGAAGAGAATGTAGTGTATCTCAGACCTGAAACATGTGGAGGTATTTATTTGGAATACAAAAATACAATTGATTCACTTCACCCAAAACTTCCATTTGGTATTGCGCAGATTGGTAAAGCTTTTCGAAATGAAATAGTTGCAAAGCAATTCGTTTTTCGTACAAGAGAGTTTGAGCAAATGGAGATGCAATATTTTCATCATTCATCACAGACAAAGGAATTGTTTGAACAGTGGCATAAAGACAGATGGGCATTTTATTTAGAATATGGAATTCCTGAGGAGAAATTGAAATGGTATAAACATGAAAAGTTGGCCCATTATGCCAGTGAGGCATATGATATAGAATATAACTATGCGATGCTTGGTGGTTTTAAGGAAATGGAAGGAGTTCATGCGAGAGGGGATTTTGATTTGACTCAACATGCAAAGTTTTCAGGAACTGATTTATCATATTTTGATGAAGCAACAAAAGAAAGATTCGTTCCACATATTGTTGAAACATCAGTAGGTGTTGCCCGTATGACATTAGCATTCATTGATAATGCATATACAGAAGAAGTATTACCCGCAACCAAAGAAGGAGAGAGTGGCGAAACAAGAGTTGTTCTAAAATTCGATAAGCGTTTAGCCCCAATAAAAGTCGCTGTGCTACCACTTTCAAAAAAAGAAGAACTTTCAGTTCCTGCAAAGGAAATTTGGAAAACATTATCCAAAAAAATGTTCGTAGAGTATGATGATACTCAATCAATCGGCAAAAGATATCGTAGACAGGATGAAATTGGCACACCATACTGCGTAACAGTTGATTTCGATACTTTGACCGACAATGCAGTAACTGTGCGTGATAGAGACACTATGGAACAGGTGCGTATTCCCGTTGTTGAGCTTACGTCTTATTTCGATAGCTTGTTTTAATATTATGTTTATTAAATCTGTACTTTAGTTTATACTGGTTAAATAATAACAATATAATTATGAAAACTTTTTCACTATCAGCTTTGTTTTTTGTTGGCACATTTACTAGCGTTTTTGCACAACAAGGTCAAGTAAATGGTTCTTGGTTGCTTTCTATTATTAATTTAGCTCAGACCGTTGTTAACAGTTTGTCTCCAATATTAATTACAGTTGCACTTCTAGCTTTTTTCTGGTTTCTTATTCAATTCATTTGGAAAGGAGGAGAAAGTCCAAGTGCGCATGCAAATGGTATGAAAGGTATGGGATACTCAATACTTGCACTTTTTGTTATGGTTTCTATTTGGGGCATTATTCAAGTTTTGCAGAATATATTTGGTGTACCAACAATTACTAACCAGCCGGACGTACCAACTCTCCCACCAAGTATGAGAAATCAGTAGTAATTAATCCTTGATTCCTGCTTCTTTATGTGATAGAATCACATAACTATGTCAAAAGCACAAGACCGTCTCATACAGTTAAAGAATAAGGAAACAGGCGAAGTATACTGGACTTCTAAGAATAAGAAGCTTGTTACTCGTAAAATCGAACTTAAGAAGTATTCAAAGAAACTTCGTAAGCATATTACTTTCAAGGAAACTAAGAAGTAAAATAAAAACCTGTGCATTGCACAGGTTTTTATTTTATGGTTTTACCCGATATAAAATTACGAATTATATGTTAGAATAGTCTTTGTCGAGATAGACTGTGATGATGTGTAGGATAAGGCTGAGGCTGTGAAGTGTTGTCGCTAGATGACATGGAGCCACCCTTGAAATAGGCCTCTTTATCGAAGTCTTTCTATCTTGACTTCTTTGGGCCTATAGTTTAGTGGCAGAACAACGGCCTCCAAATCCGTTGGTCGAGGTTCGATTCCTCGTGGGCCCGCCAAGTCGTTTAGGTTCTGGTGCTCGATGAGCTTAGAAAACTAAACGAAGAAAGAAAACATAAAAACTACTCGGACGGAGTAGTTTTTATGTTTTACTTATCTTCAAAAAAACTCCTAAAAATGGTATTATATTAAAATAATGAAAAAAGAAGCTTCAGCTAGAATAAAGATAAATAAACTCTTAGAAGAATCTGGCTGGAGATTTGAGAGTGATAGTAACGGCCTTTTAAATATAGAACTAGAGCCTGGTGTAATTCTTTCTGAAATGGGAGATGACTTCGAGAATGTTTCCAAAGGATATATTGATTTTCTACTTCTAGATGTAGATGGAAGACCTCTTGTTGTTGTGGAGGCAAAAAAAGAGTCAATTGATCCACTTTCAGCAAAAGAACAAGCACGAAATTATGCTCGTAATGTAAATGCTCGTTTCGTAATTCTTTCTAATGGTAATCTTCATTATTTCTGGGACACCAAGCATGGTAATCCTGATACTATCTCTCGTTTTCCAACGCAAGATTCTATAACACAATACGAAAAGTACACTCCAAATCCTCAAGAATTAGGTAATACAAATGTAGATGAAAACTACATTGTAGAATCACAAATGCCATCATATGCAAATGATCCTGATTTTCAAGACGAATCAAAACGTCAAGATTTTTTGCGTAACAATAATCTTAAACAGATGCGACCGTATCAAATAGCGTCAATAAAAGCATTGCAGTCAGCCGCTCTTGAGAATAAGAATAGATTTCTTTTTGAAATGGCAACAGGAACTGGGAAGACTCTTACATCTTCTGCTGTAATAAAGCTATTTCTAAAGTCAGGTAATGCACGACGTGTGTTATTCCTCGTTGATCGACTTGAACTTGAAGATCAGGCTCATAAAGCCTTCAAGCAATATCTAGGAAAAGATTATACAACTGTTATTTATAAAGACAGTCCTGATTCATGGAGAAATGCACAGATTGTTGTTTCCACTATTCAAACATTCATGTCTGGAGATAGATATAAGAAAGAATTTTCACCAACTGATTTCGAGCTTGTTATTTCAGATGAAGCACATCGCTCTATTGGTGGTAATAGTCGTGCAGTGTTTGAGTATTTTGTTGGTTATAAGTTAGGGCTAACAGCAACACCAAAAGATTATTTGAGAGGGTTCGACGGAGAGGGTGCAGATACACAACGAGAATTTGAGCGTAGACAATTGCTTGATACATACAAAACATTTGGATGTGAACCAAGCAAACCAACATTTAGTTATGACTTACTTTCAGGGGTGAAAGATGGTTTCCTTATTAATCCTGTTGTAGTAGATGCTCGTACAGAGATTACCACTGGATTACTTTCAACAGATGGTTACGCAGTCCATTCTACGACAGTAGAAGGAGAAACAATTAACGAAGTATTTAATGAACGTCACTATGAGAAGAAATTCTTTAATGAAGAAACAAATATTGCTATGTGTAAGGCTTTTTTGGATAACGGATTCTATGATCCTATTGCCAAGAAATATGGTGTAGATCTTTTTGGTAAATCTATTATTTTCTGTGTATCACAAAAGCATGCATCTCGTGTTACAAACATCTTAAACAAGTTAGCTTTTGAAAAATGGCCACAGCAATATAATGAGTCAGATTTTGCAGTCCAAGTCACATCACTTGTTGCAAGTGCTCAACAAATGACCATCAACTTTTCTAATAATATGCTTAATGGAAAAGTAAAAAGACCTCAAGGATATGATTCTAGTAAAACTCGTGTAGCAGTTACTGTTGGAATGATGACAACCGGATATGACTGTCAGGATATTCTTAACCTCGCTCTCATGCGACCAGTATTTAGTCCTTCAGAATTCGTGCAGATGAAAGGAAGAGGAACACGAAAGTATCGATTTGAATATACAGATTACAATAATCAAGAAACAGTAGTAGAGCTAAAAGAACATTTTAAATTCTTTGATTTCTTTGCTACGTGTGAATATTTTGAAAATGAGTTCAAATATGACGAAAAAATAAAGTTACCAAAAATACAGAAGATAACAGAAGTAGACGCTACAACAGGACAACCTACTACAGATAGTTCACAAGGTGAATTCGTAGATGAGAATGGTGTGAAGATTTTCAAGGGTCCTATAGACTTAGCAACACAAGATGATATTACATCTGTGAAAGAATCACATGTTGGACAAGAAGGAATGCGTATAGATCGTGAAGGGTTTAGGCGTGCTGTAGAAGAGGATATTTTGACCAACGAAACATTGAAGAGTATGTGGAATAATGGAGATGTTGCAGGAGCAGAAGATTATACTAAGACAAATATTTTCGATAAGCCGAATCACTTCCTTAATCTGCAAGGAATACGAAAAGCATTTAATGTTGATCGTCGTATAACTGTTCGTGAATTTTTACAGGTAGCTTTCGGACAAAAGGATGGGTTTGAATCTAAGGATGAATTACTTGAATCAGAATGGAACAAGTTCACAGAAATAAATCCTGTAGATCAAGAACATTATGCACCAGTAAAGAGTTTCTTCAAGGCATATATTGTTGATCCTCAAGTACGTGAGATTATAGATACCAAACAACTTGCACAACTCCACTTTTGTCCATCATTTGATTTCGAGGAGTACGAGCAATTAAATGGTTTCAAGGCAATGGTTCCCACATATATCAAGGACTACGTATCGCTTAATACTTTTATGAATTAACATTATGAATGCAGAAACAAAACGCCACATAGATGCAGCTCGCCAAGTGCTTGTAGGGGTAGTGCCGAATCCAGCATCACAAATAGACCAAATCACTAATGCTCTTATTTATAAGTTCATGGATGATATGGATCAATCAGCTATCAAGCAAGGTGGTGAGCCATCGTTCTTTACTGGTGACCTCAAGGACTATGCGTGGACTCGTCTTATGGATACTCGTATAGGGAATCAAGAGCGAATGAATATATATAGTGAAGCCCTTGTGAAGTTCTCTGAGTCCAAGCAATTGCCACAGCTATTTCGTGAGATTTTTAAATCTGCATTCTTGCCATATCGTAGCCCTGAAGTATTAGGGTTATTCTTAAAAGAAATAGACTACTTCGACTACTCTCATCCTGAAGAGCTTGGGAATGCTTACGAATACCTTTTGTCTATTATGTCCTCACAAGGAGATGCGGGTCAGTTCCGTACACCACGACATATTATTGACTTCATTGTTAATATTATTAACCCTACAGCTGAAGATAAAGTGTTAGACCCTGCATGTGGCACTGGAGGTTTCTTAGTAAGTGCTTATAAACATATTGCGGAACAACACGATGGAAAGAATTCTGATGGATCAAAAAATAAAGAGAAACCACTAACGCCTGACCAGCGTAAGAATCTAATGAGTAACTTTGAAGGATATGATATAGACCCTGGAATGGTACGTATAGCACAAGTGAATATGTATCTGCATCAGTTCAAGAACCCAAAGATTTATAACTATGATTCTCTTTCTATGGATGAAAGGTGGAATGATAAGTTTGATGTAATACTGGCTAATCCTCCTTTTATGTCACCAAAAGGCGGAGTGAGTACTCATAATAAGTTCAGTATTAACGCTACTCGGTCCGAAGTATTGTTCGTGGACTACATCATGAACCATCTTAAACCAAAAGGTAAAGCAGGTATTATCGTACCTGAAGGAATTATTTTCCAGTCTGGTACATCACACAAGCAATTACGAAAGAATCTTGTTAATGATGGGTTGTATGCTGTTGTTAGTTTACCAGCAGGAGTGTTTCAGCCATACAGTGGAGTAAAAACTAGTATCTTGCTTTTTAATAACGAGCTTGCAAAACAGAGTAAAGAAATTTTGTTTGTAAAAGTAGAGAATGATGGTTTTGGTCTTGGTGCTCAAAGAAGAACATCTACTAAGAATGACCTACCAGAAGTATTAGAGATTTTGAATAAGTGGAATAGTAACAAAAAGGTAGAAAATGTAAATGTTCTATATGTAGAAAAGACAAAAATTGCAGAAACAGATGACTATAACCTTTCTGGTGACCGATATCGTACAGCGATTGATTACTCTAATGTCAAATGGTCAATGGTTTCATTGGGTGATGTTTGTGACTTACATAGGGGTGTTGTTTATTCAAAATCAGACGAAGTACTCAGTGATGGTTATGGAATACTGCGCGCAAACAATATTTCATTAGATAGTGGTTTAATTTTGGATGATGTTAAATTAATTTCAAAAAATCTTAAACTGAAAGAGGTCCAAAAATTTAAGGCAGGCGATATTTTCATTTGTCTTGCCAGTGGCAGCAAAGATCATATAGGGAAAGTAGCATATATCAAAGAAGATACTGATTTTTATTTTGGGGGCTTTATGGGAGCAGTAAGAATTAAAAATGGGACAATCGATTCCCGGTTCCTTTTTTCTTTGCTTAAAGATCAAAAATTCAATGATTTTTTGCGTCAAGAAATTAGTGGTGCAAACATAAATAATCTTAATTCTGGCATTCTTTCTAGATACAAAATCCCTCTTCCTCCTCTTGATGTCCAAGAGAAAATTGTTGCTGAAATAGATAGTTACCAAAATATCATCACTGGTGCCAAGCAAATCACCAACAACTGGAAGCCTTTAATTGATATTGACCCAACATGGGAAAAAGTAAAATTGGGTACTGTGTGTGGATATGCTGGAGGGACTCAACCACCAAAATCAACATTTGTAGATAATCCCAAAGAGGGTTATGTTAGATTGCTCCAGATTAGAGATTATAAGTCAGACAAAAATGCTACATATATTTCTACTTCTGTGCGTCATAAAACCTGTAATGAAAACGATATAATGATTGGTAGATATGGTCCACCAGTTTTTCAAATTTTGCGTGGTAAAGCCGGGGCCTATAATGTAGCACTAATGAAGTGTCTACCTGATAACAGTAAAATTACTAATGACTGGTTATATTATTTCCTAGTATCTGACTCCGTTCAGGAGAAAATAATTTCCTTATCAGGTAGGGTCAGACAGTCAGGTGTAAATCCTGCGGATTTAGATGAGTTAGTAATTCCTCTTCCTGTTCTTGAAATTCAAAAACAAATAGTAGAACGTGTAAAAGTTGAGCATTCTCTTGTAGAAGGTAATAATAAATTAGTCGAAATCTACGAACAAAAAATAAGAGAAACCTTAGCAAAACTTTGGGAACAATAAAATATGAAATCAGAAGAAAAAATATTTTTAGTTTTAGAAAGAATTAAAAGCAAGGTCGACATTGCTCCTTCTGGTTCTGCGATTAACTATCGTGCAGGTGAAGAAGTCAAAGAGCTTGGTGCAGAAGATGAGATTCTTATATTGAATAAATTAGCTGAAGAAGGTGTTATTAATGTCGTGAGTAATTATGCTTCTGATTATATATAAAATATGAAATACAAAGGATTTATATTTAATATCAAACCGAACAAAGTCGCTTTTGAAGAAGCTTTCTTAAAGTATTCGACTTCAGTATCACTAAATGAAAATGTTGTTATAGAAGTAGATAAACTTTTTGGAATTCATTCCGAAATACAAACTAAATGTTTATCATTATATCAATCAGGTGCTCACGCAGAAGCTGTAGAAAAAAGTTTTAAAGTAGTAAAAGATAAATTGCGAGCTTTAACTGGGCATGAATCTGGTTCTGATGCTTTTGGTAAAGGTAAGTTGCATATAAAAGGTGCTGCCGCATTAAATGTTGACGATGATTTCAATAAGGCAGTTCAGTTTTTAACTATGGCAATTGATATGTTTAGAAATGAAAAAAGCCACACATCAGACGCAAAGATTGAAGACCCTGTAAGATCTTACCAGTACTTAGCCATGAGTAGTTTGGCTCTGTCTCTGTTAGAAAATTCAGAAATAATTAAGTAAAATCATGTTCCTTTCTATTTTTTCATATCTTTCACTTCGGTATGAAAATGAAGAAGATCAAAAATATATTGAGGGTCTTATTGAGCAGTTTCGTAAAGCCCAGGAAAATGGTTCGTTCCATTTAGCCCTCTTTGCTTACCATTTGCTCTTTATGATTTTTATATATCAAACAATATATAAAGCAAAATTATGGAAACTGGAACAGTTTTCTCTCGCTTTCACAATTTCTCCGGCAGATAAAAAAAAGCAATACACAGAAACATCTACTGTTTATGCTTTTGTAGAAATACCAGAAAGGACTATTTTTACCCTACTTTCTTTATTCCAAGAGTGTGAAAATACCATTTCAAAATGTAAGAAAATTATTGATTATCGTAACAATAATCTTGGCCATGCTACTCCTTATATCGTTTCTGAAGGTGAATTTGAAAATAAGATAGAAGAGTATGACCAAGTAGCTTTTGAAATTCACAAGCTAACTCATACTGAGTTAGCAAATATATTCGATAAATATTTCGCTTCCATTGATTCAGAAGTCGATCAAACAAAAGACGACATAGAACTTAATTTGATTGTTCCAAATAGACTAAGTGATAAAGATCTCGAATCGTTTGCTTCTGAATGTTTAATAGTTCCAGATTTCAAAAAGAAACAAGCTTCAAAAATACTTAAAGATTATTTTGGTGTATCTGTTGAACTAGCTTAAGCTGATTACTTTATTCTTAAGTAGTATCTTACTCTTAAAACATCCTAACAGTTCTCTTTTTTCTAAGTCACTTCCTTCTTTGAGGATATACTTAGCATAGTTACGAATATCTACGTCTTTAATCTTGATTTGCTTCGTATCTCCTAAAACGCTTCTCTGGAAGCTCTTAATCCTTTCAACTTCAGTTCGTATCTTTTCTTTCATTCCTATCTCATCTAGGTCAATTTTATCGAGTAGTTCTTGAAATTGTTTTATAAGTTCATCTTCATTGGTATAACCACACTTACAGTTCTTATCTTTAGACTTTGTGCATGCATAATAGACATAACGATGAACATTACCGTTCATCTGTTTCTTTATCTTTTCATCGGCTGTAATACCAGAACCACATAGTCCACAAGTCATTAGTTTAGTGAAAGCAAATTCTCTGTTATTAAATTCAGTTCTTGTGACCTGTCTAGTTAATTGAGCCTGTACCTGATCATAAAGTTCTTTAGTAATGAGTGGTTTATGACTACCTTTGTACCAGTTACCACTTTTCCTCGGATACTCAAATTCTCCATAGTAAAAAGTATTCTTTAAAAGTAAATTAATGTTTCCTAAACTAAGATGTTTCTTTCCATATGAAGTTCTAAAATTAAGATCAAATTTAAGCCAATGATACACCTTTAAACAACTCACTTTATCATAAGCAATTTTCTCAAACATTTCTTTAATGATATGACCTCTATCTGGATCAATATACGTTTGGCACTTTCTATCCATTCTATTTTCTTTTAAATATCCAGTAGGGGCAGGACATGGCCATAAACCCATTTCAACTCTAGTTCTTAGTCCTCGTTTTACGTTTACACTTTTGTTATCATTCTCTAGTTTTGCTTGAGAACATAAAATCATGAGTAAAAACTTTTCGTTAGGTGAATTACTAAATGTTTGTCCATATGTTCGTATTTGAAAAAGTAACTGTTGATCCATAAGATCTACTATTGAACCTAAGTCACCTGCATTTCTACTAATTCTTGAAGCGTCCCATGCTAAGATTCCATTAAACCTTCCTCTTTTAATATCTTCTAGTATTTCTTTAAAAACTGGTCGTTGTCCTGAATCTTTAGCAGAATGAGATTCTCGTCTGATGTCTACAATTTCTAAACCTTCTCTTTCTGCTAATCTAAGCATTTCTTTAATTTGAGAATCAATAGAAAGAATTTGTCTTTCTTCTGATTCGGTACTTTTTCTACTATACAAAACATATTTCATTTTTTGAATAGGTAAAGCTACCATATTGCCCATAAGTCCAAATGTTTGTTGTTCCATATTATATTAATGACAGAACCATAATCCCTGCATAGTCTATGCAGAACTAAAAAAGGCGACATTGTGAGAGTAAATAAAAAGCCTTAGCAAAAGACCTTTTATGCGATATAATCAATAGATTAATACAACTTGTATTAAGAAGAACAATTCAATAGTAACCTAACCCTTTAGCTCCTAGAACTAAAGATATGGTGAAGAAAGTCCTATCAGAGTAAAAACCCCATCATGTGGGCTTTGCTCTGATAGGCCATATCTGGAAACGGATATGAAGGTCGCAAGACCTTACTCACGTGGTGGGATTTTTGCTACCCAACGAGAGATTACTAAGTCCTATCAGACAATTTTATGAAGCAAAACAAATCTCCTTTCGGAGATAATTTTAGATATTTAGTAGAGGAACGAATCAAAAACTTTTGGGGATACGGTAACTTTAAAAGTGATGTATGGTTTATCGGAATGGAAGAAGGTCATAGTGGAGATATTGAAAGCTTAGTCAAAAGATTAGAAGCAACAAAAGATAAAGAAACTTTGGATATCTATGATGACATGAAACATGACGTCGCTCATATGAAATGGTTTGAGGAAGGAGCAAAAACTCAAGCAACCTATCGTCGATTAATTTACATACTACTCTATCTTAAAAATAAGGTAGAGCCAACGATTGAAGAAATACGGCAATTTCAAATAAAAGAGTTCGGTAGAAAAACATCTAATCATACAGTATTGGAATTAATGCCTCTTCCTGCAAAATCTATTAGTGCTAAGGACTGGGTATATAAGGAAGCAAATGTTGAAGGGCTACATACTCGAAAAGAATATTTAGCAACATACAGACCAAAAAGAATAGCACGACTTCGTGAATTAATTTCTATACATAAACCAAAAATGGTTATATTTTACTCTCGAGTGTATTTACGAGAATGGAGAGAAACCGTACCTGTACCTTTAGAAGAAATCAAGGATACTAAACTTCATATAGCAAAAGACCACAACACATTATATGTTGTGGTCCCTCACTCAACTTCTTTCGGAATATCGACAAGCGATTGGAAGAAGATTGCAGAAGTATTACTTAGTCACCATAGTCATCATCATTAACATCACCAACTACATTTGACGGCATGTTTAATGGATCAACAGTATTGATAGTGATTGAGCTAATAGGGACAAATGGTTTCTTCCACATGTCTTTAGATCGTGGCTTAATATAGTCCTTCTTTTTGTTATCAAGCCAATACGCAATTGCTCGAAAGTCAGAACCATTAATTAGACCTATCAACTTACTTTCTGCAAGATCACTAACGGAATCATTTCCAATAGCCATAGCTTGATCAAGACGATGCTTGAATTCAGGATCTTCATTGCACCAACGATAGATAGTGTTTCTTGATAAACCAATTTTTTGACATGCTGACGATATATTAGGTACATGTTGAATTTCTTCAAGAAAAGCAACTTCCTTTTTATATCGTTTCATTTCCTCGCACTATTTTCGCCTTGTCGTTAGTCATCAGTTCATATCGTCGTATGATGAGATCGCAAAAAGCTGGCTCGAGTTCACATCCATATACTCTGCGACCAAGCTGTTCCGCAGCCAAGAGGGTGCTTCCTGATCCAAGGAAACTATCAAGAATAATGTCGTCTGGTTGTGTACAACGTTTGATTGCCTTTTCATGGAGATCTAAAGGCTTACTCGTTGCATGCATATAATCTTTAGAAGCAAGACGTTTTGCTGTCCAAATTTCCAAGAAGTCATCGACCTGTGAAAGAAGTTCATTGCCTGTGGTAAATTCCTTGTTAAGAACTTCATTAAGGTTAGTCATCTGTTCTGCAAGATATGGTCGTCCTCGTATTGCATATACAGCAGGTTCGTAAGCCTTGTTACAGAAGACCTTACTTACAGGGTTCTGGGAATTTTTCAACCAAATACATACTCGCTTGTTGGTTAAGCCAAGTAATCGGAACACTTCCTGAATTAGACCTATATAGATCTGATCGCAGTAATAAAAACAATGAACATCATACTTTGATACAGATGAGGCGGCTTCCAAGCTGTCACTGATGAAACCTTTGTACTCTGCGAAAGTTCGAGAATCGTTAACATGACCCCCGTAATCCTGAGAACCACCTATGCCACCATTATAATTAATGTTGATGTTGTAGACTGGGTCCGAGTAGATCATTGAAGCTCTTTCGTCACCAAATAGCTTCATAAGATTTTCTGGTAAGGTGGAATCACCACAGAAAATCTTGTGTTTGCCGAGCAAGATTATATCACCAAGCTTTGTCTTTGGCTTGGTAATCTTTTTGATTTCCTTGTCGACATCAAAATTATCATCGACTACGCCATTGTCTGTATCCCAGAACTTAGCGATTTCTATCTTATCTAGTCCTGCTTCCACAAGCAGGTCTACTTCAAAGGATTTCAGTGCTTCGTAATCCCATTCGCCACTTATGGCGTTCGATGCTATGAGGTACTGCTTTTCCTCATCGTCTGTTAGTGGGCGGTTTGGAATTCTAACATCAATCATGTCATCTCCTCGACCAAGGAGTTGTAATGCTTTGATACGCTGGTGTCCTGCAAGAATTTTTGAATTATTGCCGATTGCAGGAATCTCCACCAAGTTGTACTTCTCAAGACTTTTCTTAAGAGATGACATCTGGGAGTCATTGATCTTTCTGGGATTAACGTCTTGAGGAATAAGGTCGTTAACTTTTCTGCTTACCGTTAACCATTCTAACTTTATTGTCTTTGTCATAAAATTATTTGTTATGGTTGGTAACATCTGAAAGAAGAATCGACTTAATTTCTTCTAGATCGTCTCCGTCGATATCTTCACCACACCATGGACATGAGACATGTGCTTCTTTCTCATCACTACCAGACCAAGTGATAATTATTTCTGGGAACTCTGGTGCAACCACTGCACCCTTTGTATGAATGTATTTCATATTGTTTATTACGCTAATGCACTTAATAAACAAAAGCTCACGCACCTTGGGTAAGGTTGCGCGAGCTTTTAGTTAAAAAATCACTCGAGATATTGCTTTTGTATCTTTTATTATATCACAATAATTTTTTGTGCAAGTTTCTTATTTTTAAAGGATTTTTTGGAAATTTGGTTTAAAAAGTTCTGTTTGAGAATCGTTTTTTGAAGAATTATATCTGTTCTTTTTCTTGTTCGTATCTTCGCTTTCTTTCGTCCAATGTTTCTTCTTCAAACTCCCAATAAAGTGGACCAGCAACAAGAGAAGAGTAGCCAAGAGCTTTTTGAGCTGCCTTTGATAAACTCATGACTTCATTTCTAAAAACAACATTTGATCCTTCTGTCAGGGTACAAGTAACTTCTGGATTTCTTGTAAAAGTAAATATACTTCCAATTGGTAATTCATATGTTTGAAAATCGTATCTCTTTGTCGTTCTTCTTGATTTGATAAGAGCCTTCTTATCTTCTTCGTACTCAACAATATCTTCGTGTGGTGTAACTTCTCGTACTTCAGCTAATTTAAGTGCAGCTACAACTCGTTCAGGAGTTTCAGTGAAGAACTCTCTATTTTCTGCAACCCTCGTTCTTCCAAAAGCTTCGTGAAGTTTCTTCTCTACGAAGTCCATGTCATTTACTTCCGAAGCATAGAAAACTTCAAAAGGAAGGGGTACGCCTGAATGTCTTGAGAGTTCTTTAACTCTTCTGTCGAGATCATTTGTTTTACCAATTTTTATGTACCCAGGCATTGCCACGTTTGTTAAAATGTAGATGATATTCATATTCAATAATACTATCACACAGGGTAAAAAGGTTCTACTTTAAAAGTGATATAATATAAAAATTAGGTATGGGAAAAACTCTCCATCTTAAAGATAGACAAGAATACCTCGATCGCTATGACCGATTTACTGTTGATTATTGTCGCAGAATAGATAGATCTTATAATGATGACATTGATCCAAAATCTCTTAAAGATAAAAAGATAACTAAAAAAGAAGCAAAGCAAGTTAATAAATGGGCTCATGACATGCAACTCTATTTTGAGAAAGGAGAGCGGTATGCAAACAGAGACAAAACTGTTCAAGAATGGATGGATGCTGACAGAAAAAAAGATGAGATGTACGAATCAGCAGAACCACCAGAGAATGTTAGGTGTCTTACTTGCAGAAATAGACTTACTCCAATATTCAAAGAGCTAATGTCTAACTTAGACAAAGAAGACAGAATACTATTTATGTTCGAGTGTCCAAATAAGTGTCTCCCTCGTAGGGCCTTTTATGCTAACGGTGAAGAATGGAGATCAAAACCAGATCTCTGTCCTCATTGTGATAAACCACTAGCAGTTACCATGAAAGATGACGGTAAAGTAAGCACTACCACTTACTCATGTGCTAAGTGTAAATATAAGAGATCTGAAGATTACACATGGCGACATAAAGAAGATGACTATGACGAGAATTTTGCCACTGATAGAGATAAATACTGCCTTACCGAAGAAGAAGGTAAAGAGTACCTAGATGCCAAGTGGAGCTTAGAAGGCTTAACCAAGATTACAAAGGAGTTTCAAGAAGAAGAAAAAGCAAAGCAAGAAAGACTAAAGGAAGAACCTAACGGTTTTGCAGTTGAAGGACACGGAGGATCTTCTTGTTCACTCTGTGGTCAATATAATCAAGATGGAGATTTTTGGTACGACAAGTGGGGTGTTAAATGTTTTGTGTGTCAAAGAGCTATTGATAAAAAAGAGATACCTGGATCATTAATGAAATTTAGAGATAGTTGGTATTCAAATTTTGATATTCAAAACAGATTCAATCTAAAAAGCCCAACGATACAGAAATGGGTTAGACAAGGAATTCTTAAAGTTCGAACTATAAGCCATTACGGTAAAGGCACTTGGTCGCAAGTATTTCTTATAAAAGATAACGAAGACTTCTTACCCCCAAAGAAATTCACCAGTTCAAGAAGTTATAGTTTTGTTAAAGACGGCAAGACTTGGCACACATCTGCTGAATGGTACAAGTATGCAGATCTTCGTAAGAAAGTGGAGAAATATAAGATCATGAACTACATCAAAGTAGTGGAAGTTGAGAAGGAAAAAGAAAAACAAAATGATTAGTGTTTTCTTGTAGTTTTGATAGGATTACAGGATGGCAACACTCTTAGAAAAGATTGATGTAATCAATGGAAAAATAAACAAGAATATTAGTATTCTTGCAAACAAAGAAAGAGGTCTTGCGTCTCAGGCTATTTTAGACGACTTGCGAGATTTGGTGGAACATACCGCTGTTTTGATTTATGCTGGAAAAGATGCAGAAATTGGTTTCGATTTGATAGGAGAAAGTCTTGAGCACATACGACAGTTTTCAAAGTATAGTTTTTTGTACAAATTTCACAGCAGATTAAATTCTGGTATTTCGCACTATGAGCCGAATGAGAGTGATGCTGAAATGCTGATATTAGGGTATATGCATAACTTGTTTCTTATAAAAAAGTTTTATATTGAAACCTATAAGTATCAGATTTTACAAGAACTAAAAAACTATCCATTAAATCTTGATCCTGGTTTGTCAGCTTATTACAATGCAATAATTGAGAAAATAAAGACTGCCGACTACGAAAAGAATATAGATAAAGGCGACTTTTACATTGATAGGGTGAAACCGTTGATTATTGATAACGAACTATATTATGAAGTAACTTTTCGCCCTGCAATCAACAACTTCGCAAAGTTTAATAAAACAGTTGCGTACACACAACATAAAATTGAAACAAATTACGCTCTTAGATTATTTTTAGCAAAAACTCAAATAAATGTATTTGATACAAAATCGCGAGTTCTTATTATCTTAGATTTTGAAATCTCCATTCGTCCATGTGAAATAGAACACCTAGGGATGATTTTCGATCGAAACTTTAAGTTCAATGGAAGGGGGAAAGAATATCAAAATCTAATGGAAGGTTTAAAGATGAGTCAGCTTACACTACTTGAAGTGGCTAGATTAAATGATGAGAGGTTTGAAAAGTTTAAAAATTATTTGAATGATGATTCCCGTTCAGGAAAAATTTTACTAGTTATCGAAAAATGTCGACAGGTAATTAATAAAAACGAAAGTGGTAGCAATGTTCTTAGTTATCTTTTAACTAACCTAAATAATGTCGTATTGAAAAATCAACTAAGTACTCAAAAATGCAACATGCTTTCAAACATGTATTTGCAGAATGGATGTAAGGTGTTTGATGATATGCCTTTTTGTTCATCTTTAAAGTATCACAATCCAACGAGGATTTCTTTAATTGACTGTATTTCTTCAAAGGACAGGAAGTATGAATTCTTAGCAAGGCGTGTCAACCAAAATACAAGAACGAAAAAGATTCTCTATACTCCGATAGAAGAAGTGGAGAAAGATTACGATGTTGATAAAGAAATTAATGCTTTTAATTCAAAAGTCTGGCGTGGTCATAAACCAGACCGTGAGCTGAGAACGTACTCAAAATATATATACAATCACGGAGCAGATAAAAATTGTTATGAGATATTTACTAAAATAGTAAGTCTTACAAATTCTGGAATTAAAGACTACCAAACACTTATTGATTTGTGGCTTGGTCAACAAGAAGATATTGATTCTGATCAAAAGAAAAGAATTCTTAGAGAACTATTTGCAAAGTCTAGAGTTTCACTTATCTATGGATCGGCTGGAACTGGAAAAACTAAGATGATTGAATATATTAATAATATTTTTCATACTGAAAATAAAGTATTCTTATCTAATACTCACGCTTCAGTAAATAATCTTAAGATAAGGATTGGTGAAAGTGATAAACACACATTTTCAACAGTTGCCTCTTATCTATCGAATATTGAGGAATATGTTGATTCGGAAATACTTTTTATTGATGAATGTAGTACTGTGAGCAATGATGATCTTCTAGGAGTTCTCAGCCACGGAAAGTTTAAGAAAATTGTCTTGGTTGGTGATGTTTATCAAATTGAAGCGATAGATTTTGGGAATTGGTTTTACCTATGCAAAAATCTACTACCAAAGCATTGTATCTTTGAGTTAGACGATACCCATAGAACTAAGAAAGAAGATTTGAAGTTGTATTGGACTGCAATTCGTAATTCTGAGGACAATGTGCGTGAAATTGCTTCTAGAGGTCATTTTACAAAACCAGTTGACCAGTTCATAAAAAACTATGAAGATAGTGAGGATCAAATCGTATTATGCTTAAATTATGACGGTCTTTATGGGATTAATAATTTAAACAAGCTGCTACAGGAAAAAAATCCAAATATTGCAATAGATTGGGGAGTTCATAGTTATAAAATTGGAGATCCAATTATCTTTACTGAATCATCTAGATTTGGTCCAGTCTTATATAACAACTTAAAGGGTCGTATATCTGAAATTACTACTAGTGATAATGAAATAATATTTGAAATAATTATTCCTTATTCAGTGAATCCATTTGACGCTCATCGCTACGGTGTTGAATTGTTGGAGAACTTGCCTGACGATAAGTCAAAAATTAGATTTTCAGTAAATAGGTTACAAAACGTTGATGAGGATTTAGATGATTCCGAAAGAATGGTTCCATTCCAGGTTTCTTATGCTACATCTATTCATAAAGCTCAAGGTCTTGAGTATAAAGCCGTAAAACTTATTTTTGTTGATGAGGTGCAAGACATGGTTACACATAGTATATTTTATACTGCTATAACAAGAGCAAAAGAAAAACTGGAGATTTATTGGTCTCCTGAAACCGCAGATAAAGTATACGAAAGGATCAAAACAAATCTAAACAAGCAAGATTCGAATATTTTTAAAGGTAAATTCAAACTATAAGTAAACAATAGGGGTGACTTTAATCACAATAATTAGTTACATTTAACTGTAACTAATATAGCTAAAAAAGTGTCACTTTTGTCACTTTTTATACTGCTCGAGGAGCGTCGATTATGGTAAACTAAAAATAGTTGGAATAACCTTACAGGTCTTGTTCTCAAAAGGTCCTAACTCGAGGATCCCCGCCATTGTGTCATTATAAAATATCTAATATGAAAAGACTTATTGAAATAATGGCTCCAGCAGGTAGTTTTGAGTCACTTGAAGCAGCAATAAAGGCCGGAGCAGACTCGGTTTATTTTGGTGTAACACAATTAAATATGCGTGCACGAGCGTCAGCAAATTTTACAATCGAAGACATGAGAGAAATAGTTCGTCGAGCCAAATCAGCCAAAGTTACAACTTATCTAGTTGTTAATACCTTGCTTTATGACCATGACATTATTATTGCTAAAACACTGATTGACGCAGCAAAAGATAGTGGAGTTGATGCAATTATTGCTTTTGATTTTGCTGCCATGAATTACTGCAATGAAATTGGAATGCCAGTTCATGCAACAATTCAATTTTCAATCTCTAATTATGAAGCAGTCAAATTCTTTTCAAAAATGACTAATCGTGTAGTTTTGGCACGTGAGTTAACGCTTGATCAAATAAAGTCCATTCATACCAATATTGTAAACGAAAACCTAATGGGAAATGAAGGTCGCTTGATGGAAATTGAAGTATTCGGACATGGTGCACTTTGTATTGCACAGTCTGGGCGTTGCTGGATGAGTCTATATACTGACAACGCCTCGGCTAATCGCGGAGCATGTTTGCAAAATTGTCGACATGCTTATAAGGTAACTGACTTAAGTACAGGTAAAGATTTAGTTTTAGACAATCAGTATATTATGTCTGCGGCAGATATATGTACAATTGATTTTTTGGATAAATTTATTGATGCTGGTATTTCTGTTTTGAAAGTTGAAGGTAGAGGAAGAGCACCAGAATATGTATACACTGTTATTTCTACCTATAAAAAAGCCCTTAAGGATATAGAGGAGGGAAGTTATACAAAAGAAAAAATTGAAGGTTACTTCAAAGATCTTGAAACTGTATTTAATCGAAAGTTATCTCATGGTAATTTCTTTTTGGGTAAAGAAATTGGTGAATATTCGGATATATATGGATCAAAGGCGACCGAAGAAAAAATTTATAAAGGCAGAATAACAAATTATTTTGGAAAGCTGGGTGTTGCTGAAGTTACCCTTCTAGCTGGTGCTGTAAAAGTTGGTGAAAAGTTTTTAATTACCGGAAATAAGACTGGTGTTTCTTTCGGCACTATAGATGAAATTCGAGTTGACTATAAAGTGGTTCAAGAAGCGGCTCCAAAAAGCATCATTTCAATCAAAGTGCCTGAAAAGGTAAGAAAAAATGACATGTTTTACATTGTTGTACATAAGGAAAATCCACAGGATTATGCGAATGTTAAAACAGTGACAGATAATGAAGATAGAGAGGATTATGTAGATGTTAAAAAGAAAGTAGACAAGGAAGACGTGCAGAA
This sequence comes from Candidatus Altimarinota bacterium, assembly GCA_021734745.1. GTDB lineage: Bacteria > Patescibacteriota > Minisyncoccia > Phycocordibacterales > UBA5272 > UBA11704. The sequence continues at coordinate 50,535 of JAIPIK010000001.1, forward strand.
TTTTACGAATATTCAAACTGATAAAAAGAAGTTTATAATTTCTCTACAAAGAAAAAATTGTATTGGGTGTGGCTCTTGTGCTGTGTACTCACCTAGCTGTTGGAAGATTAATAAACAGACCGGGAGAGCTGATTTAATTAATGGTGTTGAAAAGGGTAATGTTGTAGTTGCTGAAGTTAATAGGGAGTTTCTGGAGGAAAACAAAAGAGCTGCTGACTCTTGCCCAATGCAAGTTATTAAGCTTAATAAAGATTAATTTTTGGTAAAGAACTTTATTTGTAGTTGAATCTCACATTCTCGTGATTTGCGTCATATGTGAGATAAATTGATGGTCGGAGCTATGTTTTGGTAGTAATAAAAACGAGTGAGAGTTGACCTGCAAGTTCGTTGATGAATTAGTGGTTCTCTTTCTGTGATGGTAACGAGACGAAACCCGTAGAAGATTATTAGCGTACTTGAATTATAATATAGAATTCTAGATTATTTTCACATATTTCCATTTAATCATTACATTACAACACTTTTTACTATATTCTGTAATCAGTAAATTTATAGATATCAAAAACAATATTTTTTCCAATAAACCACATCTTCATTTCTGTAAAGGTTTTTCCGTATAAAATACTATTTTACAAGGCCAAAACTGTCCCCAATTTTTTGGTTGCGGAAGAGGCAAAGTCAAAGGATAATGGATATACAATCTTTATTATTTAATTACGTTTTACATATGACTATGCTCACAAAAATCACTAAAAGAGACGGGAAAGAGGAGGTTTTCGATAAGGAAAAAATTACTCACGCAGTTGCAAAAGCTGGTAAGGCAACAGGGGAATTCAGAGATGAGGAGGCTCGTGATTTAACAGAGCAAATAGTTGCATATGTAGAAAATAAAGAATATAAAAATACTCCTACAGTTGAGCAAATTCAAGATGCTGTTGAGCAAATCTTGATGCATTCACGTTATAAGCAAACTGCAAAGGCTTATATTGTATACCGAGAACAACATACTGAAATGAGAGCTTTTGCTACAAAGGCATCACTTGGACTAGTTGATAATTATTTGGACAAACTAGATTGGCAGGTAAAAGAAAATAGTAATATGGGGTATTCTCTACAAGGTCTTAACAATTACCTTTTTTCTGAAGTTAGTAAGACATATTGGTTAAATAAAATTTATCCAAAAGAAATTCGCGATTCATATGAAGGTGGAGATATTCATATTCATGATTTAGGAACTCTTGCTATTTACTGCGTTGGATGGGATTTGATGGATCTCTTAACAGAAGGGTTCAGAGGTGTTGCAGATAAAATTGAATCTGCTCCTCCGAAGCATTTCCGTACAGCAATCGGTCAGATAGTTAACTTCATGTATACAATGCAGGGTGAAGCAGCAGGAGCAATTGCATTTTCTAACTTCGATACATTACTCGCACCATTTATCCGTCATGACAAACTTACAAAAAAAGAAGTAAAGCAATCTATTCAGGAATTCGTGTTTAATATGAATGTGCCAACACGTGTTGGGTTCCAAACACCGTTTTCTAATATTACACTTGACCTCAACCCATCACCAAACTTCAAGGATATGCCTGTAATTATTGGAGGTAAGCCACAGAAAGAAAAGTACGGAGATTTCCAAGTAGAGATGGATATGTTAAATGAAGCATTCTTCGAAGTTATGGCAGAAGGGGATGCATCAGGAAGAGTTTTCTCATTCCCAATCCCTACTGTTAACATTACAAAAGATTTTAATTGGGAAAATGAAAATTTAAAAGGTCTTTGGGAGATTACAGCAAAGTACGGTATTCCATATTTTAGTAACTTTGTGAACTCAGATATGAAACCAGAGGATACACGTTCAATGTGTTGCCGTTTACGTTTAGACCTAGAGGAGTTGGACCGTCGTGGAGGTGGACTATTCGGTGCGAATGCTCTAACTGGCTCGGTTGGTGTTGTTACAATTAACTTACCTCGTCTTGCATATGTTGCAAAACTAAAGAATAAAGATTCTATAGAAAAAGCTAAGGCTCATTTCTATGAAAAACTAGACAGACAAATGGATATCGCGCAAGAAAGTCTAGAAATAAAAAGAAAGCTTATCGAGCGTCTAACTGAGGCGAATCTCTACCCGTACACAAAGTTCTACTTGAGAAATATTAAGAAAGGTTTTGGTGAATATTGGAAAAATCACTTCTCTACAATTGGACTTATTGGCATGAACGAAGCGTCACTCAATATTATAGGTGAAGACATAGGTTCTGAAGATGGAAGGGCTTTTGCCGGAGAAGTTCTGGATCATATGCGTCATAGACTTATAAGTTATCAGCAGGAAACTGGCAATTTGTACAATCTAGAGGCAACACCAGCAGAAGGCGTAACGTACAGGTTCGCTTCTCGTGATAAGAAAATGTATCCAGGTATTATTGTTGCAAATGAATCAGAGTGCAAAACAGGAGCTCAGCCGTTTTACACTAACTCCTCACATCTTCCAGTTAATTATACAGAAGATATTGTTGAGACATTAGATATTCAGGATGGTTTACAAACAAAATATACAGGAGGAACTGTCATACATCTTTTCTTAGGTGAACGTGTATCAGATTATAAGTCCGTCCCTAACTTAGTGAAAAAGATTTGTGAGAATTATAAGTTGCCATACTTTACAATCACGCCAACATTCAGTGTGTGTTCTACGCATGGATATATTTCTGGAGAACATTTTACATGTCAGACATGCGCAAGTAAATGTGAGGTATATTCAAGAGTTGTTGGTTATTTAAGACCAGTTAGTCAGTGGAATGATGCTAAGAAGGCAGAATATGATATTCGTGAAATGTATATTCCAGAAGTAAATCCAGTATGTGTTAAAGAAGAGGTGACTGTTTCTGTTAAAGTATAATTACGATGGAATTCGGAGGATTTGAAAAATGCACACTTATAGACTATCCAGGGAAGATAGCTTGTATGGTCTATACAATTGGTTGTAATTTTAGATGTCCGTATTGTCATAATCCTGAGTTGGTTGATGAAACAGTGATACATAGGTTTAGTGAAAAAGAAATTTTAAATTTTCTTGATACAAGAAAAAAGATGCTAGATGGGGTTGTCATAACAGGAGGCGAACCCACAATACACGGCGATAAACTTATTTCTTTCATGAAAGAGGTAAAGGGTCGTGGATTTCTTGTGAAATTAGATTCAAATGGAATGAACCCAGAATTTTTGAAGAAAATAATTAGTGAAAAATTAGTTGATTATATTGCGATGGATATAAAGTCTCCATTAGAAAAGTATAGTCAAACTGTTTCAAGGCCAGTAGACATCGAAGCAATTAGAAAAAGTAAAAAAATAATTATGGAGTCTGGTATAGAATATGAGTTTCGTACTACTGTTTTGAAGATTATGTTATCACCAGAGGATATAGAGGAAATTGGTAAGGAAATTAAAGGGGCGAAAAGATACTATTTACAAAAATTTATACCATCAAAAATTCTAAATCCACAATTTTTGAAAAAAACTACATACAATGATGAAGAATTCTCTGCGCTGCAGAAAAATTTGGAAAAGAAATATGTGGAATTTTGTGGTATCAGGTAAAATGTGTCATGCTATAAAATATGGAAATGAAAGGTCTAATTTATTTGGATAATGCTGCTACAACACCGATTGATGAAAAGGTGTTAGAAAAGATGCTCCCATATTTTCGAGGTGAGTACGGTAACCCGTCATCTATTTATAAGAGTGGTAGAAAAGCAAAACAGGTTATAGAACATGCAAGGCAAGGCCTTGCAGATGTGATTGGTGCGAAATCCAGTGAAGTTATTTTTACTGGTTCTGGAACTGAAGCAAATAATCTGGCTATCCTAGGTGTTGCTAGGGCAAATAAAAAATATGGAAATCATATTTTAGTTTCTACAATCGAACATAAATCAGTTCTTGAGTCAGTAAAACAACTTGAAAAAGAGGGCTTTATTATTGAATATATACCAGTAGATAATTATGGAGTGATTGATGTGGATGAAATTATGAAACTCATAACTGATAAGACTATTTTAATTTCTGTTATGTATGCGAATAATGAAATTGGAACAATTCAGCCGATACAAGAATTAAGTAAAAGAGTAAGTGAGTTTAAAAACCAAGAACCAAGAACTATTAACTACCCACTAGTACATACAGATGCATGCCAAGTGGCAGGGCAATTATCAATAGACGTACGAAAGCTCGGAGTAGATTTGATGACTTTAAATGGCGGTAAGATATACGGTCCGAAAGGTATTGGGGTTTTGTATAAAAAAGAAAATATAAATATTGAACCGATTATTTTTGGTGGTGGTCAAGAAAGTGGATTGCGAGGTGGAACAGAAAGTGTCCCATTGATTGTTGGGATGTTAGAGGCATTGTGTATGGTTGATAAGAATAGAGAAATAGAATCAGTGCGACTCACCGAGCTACGTAATTACTTAATAGTAAAATTAAAAGAAATTATTGGGGACGTCGTATTAAATGGCCATCCAACAAATCGCTTACCTAACAATGTACATATATCAATTCCAAAAATAGAAGGAGAGGCAGTAGTTTTAATGCTAGATGAAATGAGCGTTCAGGTATCAACTGGCTCCGCTTGTTCATCAAAAGATTTGGAAGTTTCTCATGTTCTGAAGGCAATTAACCAATCTCCTGAAATAATACATGGGAGTATTCGTTTTTCACTAGGAAAAGAAACTAGAAAGGATGATATTGATTATGTAATGGGTGTTTTAGGAGACATTGTTAAAAGATTGAAAAGTATGTCATCATTAACTATAAATATATGAGTACTAATGAATTTAATAAATGTGACGGAGAAGATTGGTTATACAGCGATATAGTGAAGGAGCATTTTTTTCATCCACAAAATATTTTGATAGATGATAAGGACTATGTTGCAGATGGAATTGGAGTCACAGGTAGTCCATTATGCGGTGATATGATGGCTGTTTGGATAAAAGTAGATAGAGATAAAAATGTTATTACAGAATGTAAATGGAGGACGTTTGGCTGTGCGTCTGCCATCGCATCAACATCAATGATGTCTGTTATGGTTGTAGAAAATGGTGGTATGGATTTACATAAAGCAAAAAGATTAACACCAGAGGCAATTATTGAAAGATTGTCAGGTTTACCAGACAGAAAGTATCATTGTTCGGTATTGTCACATCTGGCTTTACGTGAAGCCATTGATGATTATCAGAAAATTCATGCAAAAAAATAATAGAACAAATTATATAGTAAAAGAAAAAATAGTTGAGTCACATGATGTTGTGACTTTGAAATTAATTTGTGATGCCGGTATTCCAGAATATATAGCTGGGCAATTCATAACAGTATTTTTTGACGATATCGGAAACGCTGAAGGTAAATCCTATACAATATCTAGTGCACCATCTGAGGACACTCTTAATCTTACGGTAAAAGGAATTGGTGAGTTTTCAAATAAATTATGCAGTTTGAATATTGGTGACAATCTTGAGGCGTCACTACCTTACGGATATTTCTACAGTGAATCAGATAATACTTCACTAATTATGATAGCAGGGGGGATAGGAGTGACACCATTTAGAAGTATGATTGCGGACGCTCTTAAAAGTAATAGTTCGCGAAAACTAGTTCTATTTTATAGTAATAAAACATCCTCTGATATTATTTTTGGAAACGAATTTATAGAGTTACAAAAAACCCACAGTACTTTTGATATAAATAATTATTTAACTAGACAAGATATAGTTCCAGAAGGGGTGAAAAGTGGAAGAATTACAATTGATGATATTGTTAATATAACAAAAGATATAAAAGATAAAGAATTTCTTATTTGTGGTTCAATACCTTTTGTTCGTGATTTTTGGAAAGGTCTGAAGGAGGCTGGAATTCCTGAAGAAACAATTTACACAGAGGCGTTTTTTTAGTTTTACAATAATTTAAAAATATGGTATTATTCTATCATCGTAGGCATTTTGCTTATGGTGTTCTTTATAATATAGGAGAAAAGAAATATGGATGATTTTTATAGAAGTTCTGTATTAGGGTGTGTTTCCTCGCTGCCTTCATATCATGAGGACCAAGCTTTCTATGATTACGACAGGATGAATTATATCCGTGTAATTAGTGAGTTTGATCCAATTATGTTGACCTCAGCAAGAAAGCCATCGCTTGACGAACAAGAAGGAAGTATCAGTTACGAGAATTAAGTAGTATCGTATCAGGTATCTTGGTTGTATAAAGATACATACAGCATCATCACATATACGAAGTTGCGCTAGAGCATATTACTTGCTCGCCTCATCTCTTCGTGTAAGCCTCTTACTTAATTGTGAGGGGTTTTGTGTTTTCGAGCAACTTGGTTGCGAAGACGTCATTTACTAGCAAGTAAAGGACGTAAATAGATTTTTTGGACAAAGTCCAATCTTTACATCCCAGTTATCAACTAGTTCATCGCTGTCAATCACTGTATACTAAAATGATATGGATAAAAAAATACGAGTTGGAATAAATGGTTTTGGACGTATCGGCCGTGCATTTTTTAAGGTTGCACTTGAGCGGGACGATATGGAGGTGGTTGCTATTAATGATTTAGGAGATGTTCACAATCTTGCATATTTACTTCAGTACGATACCGTATATCGCGTATCACATTTTGATGTACATGCAGAAGTTCATGATGATATAAAAGAACAATATTTGGTTATTGAAGGGGAGAAAGACATGAAGGTAAAAGTAATTCAAGAAAGAGATCCTGCACTTATTCCATGGGGAGCAAATGAAGTGGATGTGGTAGTTGAATCAACTGGATTATTTGTAACTTATGACAAAGCTTCAGCTCATTTAAAAGGTGGAGCAAAAGCTGTGGTCATATCTGCTCCTGCAAAGAAAGGGGAAGATGCATCGGTAGCAGGAGAGACCATTCTTATGGGTGTTAATGAAGAAAAATTCGGCACATGCCAGGTTACTTCTAATGCATCATGCACAACGAATGCGTCTTCACCGGTTATTTCTATATTAGATGCTGCTATTGGTATTGAAAAAGCAATTCTAAATACAGTTCACTCATATACTGCCTCACAAAGTCTGGTAGACGGACCTAATAAAAAAGATTTTCGCGAAGGACGTGCAGCAGCACAGAATATGGTTCCTTCTTCTACGGGTGCAGCTATTGCTGTAACGAAGGCCTTTCCTTCACTTGAGGGATTATTTGACGGAGTGTCTATTCGCGTCCCTACACCAGCTGGTTCAATTGCGGACATTACTTTTATTTCAAAGAGACCAACTACAGTGGAAGAAGTTAATAATGCATTAACTGAAGCATCTCGTTCGGAACATTGGAAAGAAATTTTTGCAGTAACAGAAGAAGAACTTGTATCTAGTGACATATTAGGTCTTCCTTTTGCATCTATTGCAGACCTTAAAATGACTCGTGTAGTAGGAGGTAATTTAGTTAAAGTTCTAGCTTGGTATGACAATGAAATGGGGTATACCAATACTCTTGTTTCTCATGTGGCAAAAGTTGGAAAAACCATAAAATAGTTAGCTTCGTTGTTGCAACTTCATTTTTGTCAGTCAATGTACTATTCGTACATCTTTTTCCAAAAATTTGTTGCGCCTAGAATCTAATCTATTTTCTGGTTTTTCTATAGAGTTATGTGTGTTTTTGAAAAATAATAAGCGCAAGCTTCGCTTGCGCTTATTATTTTTGTAATTTAGTATATACAGGTATACTTAAAGTATATGAAAATTTATTTAGCAACTGACCACGCAGGTTTTGAATTAAAAGAAGAGGTTAAGAAATATTTAGAAGAAAAAGGGAATGAGGTTTATGACTGTGGGGCTCTCACACTTGAACCAGGGGATGGGTATCCAGAATATATGGTGAGAGTTGCTGAGAATATACAAAAGGATGCAATGCACGCTCCAGCTATGGGTGTAATATTCGGTGGGTCAGGGCAAGGTGAGGCAATAGTAGCGAATAGGTTCCGACATGTTCGAGCAATTGTATATTCTGGTGGAAATTTAGAGCTTGTGAAGTTGGGTCGTGAGCATAATGACGCGAATGTTATTTCAATCGGTGCACGTTTCGTGACATTCGCAGAAACAGCACAAGCAATTGATTTATTTCTCGGAACACCATTTTCACACGATGAAAGGCATGCCGACCGTATTCTTCAAATAGAGGAATTAACTAAAAATCATCATTAATAAATAAATATGCAAATTACCCCAGCAATACTACCAAAAGATTTTGATGAGATTTTAGAAAAAATAAATATTCTAGAATATCTTGTTCCTCGTGTTCAAATTGATTTATGTGATGGAGAATTCGGACTTTTAGAAACATGGTTACCAAAAGGAGGAGAGACACTTCCTGATGATTATGAGTATGAGTTCGATATTATGGTTAACGACTGGAGGCCATATGTGATGAAAGCAATAGATATGGGGGCATCACGCATCGTAGCCCATGTAGATAATTTTTCTGAAGCTGACGGAGTAGAACTTGTTGAAATGTTGGAACACACAGGAACTGCTCTCGGTGTTTGTGTCTCTAATAATGTCCCAATTGAAAATCATATTAATTTTGTGAAATTTTTTCAAGAAAGATATGACAACGTTTTCATTCAAGTTATGGGCATAAGAGATATAGGAGCACAAGGGCAGCCTTTTGATAAAAGTGTACTTGAGCGAATAGAAACATTAAAGGAAGAGTGTGATGATGTAGAGATTCAGGTTGATGGCGCAATGAATAATGATACAGCAGAAAAGGTAAAAGATGCTGGAGCTACTACAGTCATTTCAGGGTCTTATATTTTTGGTGGAGAAGACGTTGCAGGTGCAATTGAGGCAATAGAGTCAATTTAATTGTGTATTTATACCTATACGCTAGCAGAGATTAATTATATACTATCTAAATATGCATTCACTTACTGATGTTGAAGTACAAGCACTCACACTACGAGCAGAAGATATTCGTGAAAGTGTTATTAAGATGCTTGTAGAGGCAGGTAGTGGTCACACAGCAGGGTCACTCGGTATGGCTGATATATTCACTGCGTTATATTTTCGTATTATAAATCACAACCCGAGACATCCTGAATGGGTGCAACGTGATAGAGTTATTCTTTCAAATGGACACATCGCTCCAATACTTTATGCAACAATGGCACATGCTGGGTATTTTTCTATTTCAGAATTAAAAACTCTCCGTAAATTCGGTAGTCGTTTACAAGGGCACCCACACAAAGGTACGCTTCCTGGAATAGAGACTTCATCTGGACCACTCGGTTCTGGGCTTTCACAAGCAATCGGTATGGCACTCATGGATAGATTAGAGAATCATAGACCAGAAAGATATTTTTATTGTTGTATGGGTGATGGTGAAATAAATGAGGGTCAAGTATGGGAATCATTTTTGCTTCTTAATAAATATAAGCTCTCAAAAGTAATATCAATAATCGATCGTAACACTATCCAGATTGATGGGTATACAGAAGATGTTTTACCACTAGAGTCACTTAAAGATAAGTTGGAAAGTTTTAATTTTCATGTAGTAGAAATAGATGGTCATAATTTTAAGGACATTGTACAAGCGGTTGGTATGGCAAAAAGTACTTTAGATAGACCAACCGTGATTATTGCACACACTATCCCAGGGAAGGGGGTAACTGCATTCGAAGGAGATTATAGATGGCATGGAAAGGCACCAAGTATTGAAGAGGGTAAAAGTGCTCTCAAGGAATTGCGTTCGCTAAGGGGGAAGGTTAAGTATGGAGAGTTGTAATTATTATGAAATCTGTATTATCTAAAATCTAACACCTAAAAACTAACATCTATCCCTATGATAAGAGAAACATTATTCACACCTAAAGAAGAAGAAGAAACAACCAGAGGAGGATTTGGTGAAGGGTTGTTACGTGCTGGAGAATTGAACCCACGTGTTGTAGCACTTTGTGCTGACTTAACAGATAGTGTGAGAATGGATTTGTTTAAAGCAAAATTCCCAACAAGGTTTTTTGAAATGGGTATAACAGAACAAGCAATGTCTGGACTTGCTAGTGGAATGGCAGGATTCGGATATATTCCATTTATGGCGAGCTACGCAGCTTTTTCTCCAGGAAGAAATTGGGAGCAAATTCGTACCACGATTTGTTATAACAATGTTCCTGTAAAAGTTATTGGCGCACACACAGGACTCTCAGCTGGTCCAGATGGAGCAACTCATCAAGCGATAGAAGATATTGCTTTAATGAGAATGATTCCAAATATGCAAGTGTTCGTACCGTGTGATTATGTTGAGGCACGAGTTATTACAGAACATGTTGCAACAACTCCTTTTCCGTCATATATTCGTCTTACTCGAGAAAAAACGCCTATTATTTTACCAGACTCATATGTTTGGAATCACGGTAAGGCAAATGTGTTATCTGTTCCTCAGAAAAAAGACGGTGGGCAGTTCATGTACAATGTCGGCATAATTGCATGTGGTCCAGTTGTGTATGAAGCACTCAAAGCTGCGAAGTTACTAGAGAAAGAGGGGGTTGGAGCAACGGTAGTTAATATGGCTCAGATAAAACCACTAGATACTGCTTTCTTACTTCGTTTTGTAAAAGATATACGAACAGTAATTACAGTAGAAGAACATCAAATAGCAGGCGGGTTAGGAAGCGCTGTTGCAGAATTTTTGAGTGAGCATCATCCAGTAACAGTTGCACGTATTGGAATAGAAGACAGATTTGGTCAGAGTGGAAAGTTGCAAGAGCTACACGAAGAGTATGGATTAACTGCTAAGCATATTGCGGATAAGGTGAGGATGATAGTAAAATAGTAATAAAAAAATAAAACCATCATAAATCGATGGTTTTATTTTTTAGCTAGTCTAGTCTGCTTTAATTGAGGGTTCAAGTATTGTTAACTTATAACTCTCTGGGGCATTTTTTAAATACTCTTCGATTTTTTCTTCACTCATGAGTCCTTCTTGAGCCCCTATATGTTGAACAACATTCATACTATTAATTGGAGCACGTTTGATTGCTTCAGTTGCATCGAATCCTTTTGCCATATATGCAACGAAAGTTGAGAAGAAGGCATCGCCAGCACCAGTTCTTTCATATGGTGCAGCAATATCAGGATATATAGGCATATTGAAATAACTGTTCTCATACTTCATGTATGAACCCTGGTGTCCGTCAGTTATAATTACAGTCTTAGGTCCAAATGCCTCTAGTCCATCTAATAACTTAATCATATCTGCACCTTCCATATCAAGTAGCCCCTCAGCTTCTTCTTTATTCATGCATACAACCGTTGTTTTTTTGTAGAGGTCTACAATTTCATGTCCGTAAGCAAGTTGAAATGTGCCAGGTTGAAAAGCAAAGTTTACTTCTGGGTGACTATCCAAATATGCAATTATGTCAAAATGAAATGGAAGGGTATGTTTTCCTAAAGAAGATAAGTACATCCATTTCGGGCTACCAATTTCTGGGATAGAAGGAGTGAACTCCTCATGTTTAATCAATATTGTACGATCAACTCCTTTCCAAAGCACATAATGGTAATTTGTCTTCTTTCCGTCTTCTTTCCTGATGAAATCTGTAGCAACGTTATCTTTTGTAAACTGTGTAATACAATCTTGCCCGTAAGTGTCATTGCCGATAGAAGTAATAATTCCTGTCTTTAGAGAAAGTCTAGCAGCTGAAACAGCAGCGTTAGCACTATTTCCTACAGCTGGAAGTATATATACGTCATCAAAAGGGATTTTGGCACCATAAGGTAGGCATATTTCTGACCCATGAGCAGATTCTTGAATATGACCTTCTGATAATTTTATAAATGCATCAATAACCGTATCTCCAATAGAGATGAAATCAAATTCTGTTTTATTTTCCATACATTATAGTATATCAGTAGATTGCTGATATACTATGTTGATATGAAATCATTATCATCACAATCAGAATTTTATTTAGAAACAGTTAATGAATATAAGAATAAAGGAAATGCGATAGCACATTTCAATATTTCTAATTTGGACCAGGCACGAGCTATTGCTGAAGTTGCAGAAGAACTCAAGCAACCAGTTATTATTGGAGCAAGTGAAGGGGAACGTACATATATGGGTGTGACTATGGTAAGAAAAATTGTTGATGAATTAAATCAGGAATACAATGTTGCGATTTTCTTGAATGCAGATCACACATACTCTTTAGAAAAGGTACAAGAAGTAGTAGAGGCGGGTTACGACAGCGTGATTGTTGATGGTGCAAAACTTCCGTATGAAGAAAATGTAGCATTAGTAAAAGAATGTGTTGATTATGTTCGTGGCTATGAAGCAAAGACAGGTAAAAGAGTTCTAGTAGAAGCTGAGCTTGGGTATATAGGTCAGTCATCATCATTAAATAGTGCATTACCAGAAGGGGTGAGTGAAGACAATATAACAACTATGGAACAGGCGAAAGATTTTGTATTAAGAACTGGTATTGATATGTTCGCTCCTGCAATAGGTAATGTTCATGGTATGTTAATAGATGCAGAAATGCCTAAGTTACACATCGAAAGACTAAAAGAGATAGCTACTGGAACAGGTATGCCACTTGTACTTCATGGTGCAAGTGGTAATACAGATGACGACTTAGTAGCATCAGTTAATAATGGCATTGCGATTATTCATATTAATACTGAAATACGAAAAGCTTTTCGTGATGGTGAAAAGAATTATATGGACGAACATCCTAATGAAGTAGCACCGTATAAGTTCGGTCATGAAGGACAGGAAGAGATGAAGAAAGTTGTGAAGGCAAAGATGGAGCTTTACACGAAATAGAATTTAATTGTGCTTATAATTAAAAACTCTCCATACGGAGAGTTTTTAATTTAAACAATTTGTGAAATATAACTACTCACAAAATATGATATCAAAGCACAAGCTGTTCCAATTGCTACAGATTGTGTTGCTAGTCGCAATGGATCACGATGAAGTACTCTGCCTCGCAAATAACCAATTGAAGCAAAAGTTAAAAGAGTGAATATGCAAGAATACAAAAAAGCATTATTTTTCAACAACAAAACAGGAATTAGGGGAACAAAACCAATAATAACAAATGATAAAAATGTTACATAAGCATTACGAAGAGCAAGTTTTTTACCTTCCCCAGCGCGAGAATCCTCTGAAAGATAATCAGCAGACGCCATAGAGAATCCATCAGAAAAAAGATTAGCAAGACCAAGAATAATAACGATTCTTGTATCAATTCCAGCACCAACTGCTCCAGCCATAACTGCAAATGTTGTAACAGTCCCATCTGAACCGCCATATACAATACTTGGCAAATAATCTTTTATAGTTTTTTTCATATGGCTTTAGTATATACTATTAAAATTAAACATATAATTATGCAACACGACTATAATCAAGAAGCTTTAGACCTACATAAAAAAAATAAAGGAAAGATAGAAATAATTTCAAAAGTTAGGCTGGATAATAAAGATGATCTTTCGCGCGCCTACACACCAGGAGTAGCCGAAGTATGTCGTGAAATTGTACGTGACTCATCTCTTGCAAGAGAATATACACTTAAACGTAACACGGTTGCTATTGTAACCGATGGCTCAGCAGTGCTTGGTCTTGGTAATTTGGGTGCGCTAGCTTCTATTCCTGTTATGGAAGGTAAAGCTGCAATTTTTAAAGAATTCGCTGGAGTGGATGCATTTCCAATTTGTTTAGACACACAAGATACTGAAGAAATTATAAAAGCAGTAAAACAACTTGCTCCAGTATTTGGTGGAATAAATTTAGAGGACATATCTGCGCCAAGGTGTTTTGAAATTGAAGAGAGATTGCGAAAAGAATTATCTATTCCTGTTATGCATGATGACCAATGGGGAGCAGCTACAGTTACACTCACCGCTCTTATTAATTCACTCAAGTTACGTGAATTAAATAAAGAAGATGCTCGTGTTGTAATTAGTGGAATTGGTGCGGCAGGAGTAGCTACTGCACGGCTGTTACTTTCATACGGAATAAAAAATATTACTTTCTGTGATAGTAAAGGAATAATTCATAATAATAGAAATGATTTAACTAAAGAAAAAAAAGAATTGTTAGATGGGTCAACTGCAGAGAGAAAAGAGGGGACACTGGTAGACGCAATCAAAGGTGCTCATGTATTCATCGGACTTTCAAAACCAAAAACTTTAACAAAAGAAATGGTTCGTAGTATGGCAGAGCGTCCTATTATATTTTCTCTTGCGAATCCAGAACCTGAGATTTTACCTGAAGAAGCAAAAGAATCTGGCGCATTTATAGTAGCTACAGGACGAAGTGATTACCCTAATCAAATTAATAACTCGCTCGTTTTCCCTGGAGCTTTTAAAGGGATGTTGGAATTAGGTGATAAGCAATTCAATAATGATGTATTTGTAAAAATCGCAATAGCGCTTTCAGATTATGTCACAGATATTTCTGCAGAGAAAATTCTTCCAAGCATGTTCGATAAAGGTGTGGTTGAATTAGTTTCAAAAACAGTACAAGAGTGATAGTTACTAAAAAATTGCCATAGACTATTAGTCTATGGCAATTATTGGCCGTCAATCAATTTATTGTATGGTCTAATTGATTTAATTATTTCTGCAGTCAACCATTCGGCCGCTGTAAAAAAAATATCCCTATCTTTTTTTGGTACTTCAGCAATTATTCTTTCAAGTAACCTTTTTTTAAGTGCCGGGAGTTCGTATCTTACAAACATGGCTTTTCTTATTTTCTTTTCCTTCTTTGTTTTTTTAAGAGTTCTTATATTGTGAAGAGTATCAGCTAGTTTTACAAAAATACTGACCATATCTCCGTAATATAAAAGAATTTGAACATGCTTGTCTTTAATGAAAGGTAATTTTGACTTTGTTATCATTCTTACTCTGTGTGAGTTAATTAAGCCAAAATTTGTGGCAATGTAGAACAGACTTAATTCAGCAGAGAATGAATCATTTTCATTTTTTGACTCAGGAACATCATGAAATAATGCAACAAGCAAAAAATCCAGAATAAGAATTCCACACTCAATTGCAAGAATAAATACTACTGCGACAGGGTGTTCAATGTATCTGCTGTCGTCATCTCGAACTTCAGATCTGTGAGTTTTGTTGGCGTAGTCAAACGCTTCCATCAGAGTAGAAATTTCAGTTCTGTCTAAAAATACAGATAGCTTAGACTTGAAGTCAAGCCGAATTTCCCTGATACTTCTCATGGCTGACTCCTTCATTTCAAGTTATGGAATGGTACAACTGTATATACACTACAACATATGACGCACAATGACAAATGTTATATATTTTGCTAAGCTACACGGATGAGTTTTTCTTTCGAAATAACAAAAAAATCAAGTGAGGCACCACTTGCTCGAGTCGGTATTATTCATACACCTCACGGAGATATCCATACGCCAGCTTTTATTACAGTCGGTACAAAAGCAACAGTGAAGTCACTCACAGTTGAAGATGTTTCTAATTATGTAGGGGCACAGGCAGTTCTTGCTAATACTTATCACCTCTATCTCAAACCAGGGGATGACTTAGTATTGAAGCATGGTGGATTCGCAAAGATGATGGGATGGTCTGGTCCTACTTTTACTGATTCCGGAGGATTCCAAGTATTTTCTTTAGGGCAGGCAATTGGTCACGGAGTGAGTAAGATAGCAACAAGCGAGGAAATAAGTAAACGCGAAACCAAAGAGGAGACCAGTAATCATGAGAAGTTAGCTGTGATTGATGATGATGGAGTTACATTCAAATCTATTCACGATGGGAGTGTTCACCGTTTTACACCAGAACGCAGTATGCAGATACAACACAATCTTGGGGCAGATATATTTTTCGCATTCGATGAGTGCACTTCACCACTTGCTCCAATAGAATATCAAAAAGAAGCAATTGCTCGTACACATGCATGGGCCAAGAGAAGTCTTGATGAGCACAAGAAACTTGGAGTCTCAGTTGCAACAGGAAAACAGCAAGCACTTTTCGGGGTAGTGCAAGGGGGTGCGTATGAGGGTTTACGAAAGGAATCAGCAACAGTTCTTGGGGGTATGGATTTTGATGGATATGGAATAGGGGGTAGTTTTACAAAAGAAGATATGGCCACTGCTGTAAAGTGGGTAAATGAAATATTGCCAGAAAACAAACCTCGTCATTTATTAGGTATTGGTGAACCAATGGATATGTTACTAGCGATAGAAAATGGAGTAGATACATTTGATTGTGTTTCTCCTACACGAATTGCAAGAAATGGAGCACTTTACACTTACGATGGAAGAATAAATATAAATAATAATCAGTATAAAAATGATATGTCACCAATTTCAGATGATGAGAGTTGGTATACACATAAATATACAAAAGCATATCTTTCACATCTTTTTCATTCAGATGAAATGTTAGCCGCCACACTTGCCTCAATTCATAATCTTAAATTTATTACACAATTAGTTGATGACGCACGCCAAGCATTAGTAGATGATAAATTCATGGAATTTAAGAATAGTTTTATAAAAAGATATTATAAAAAATAAGACGCACCACATAGGTGCGTCATATATGATGGTAAGTTTACTACTCACCAATTTTTGGTTCTTTGAATTCAATTACTTGGTTTACGTTCGTTTTTGTTGTTGATTTTAAAAGTAATGAAAATACAACAAATGCGACAAGAAGGAGAAAATTTTCAACAGTCACATACTCTGAGCTTCGAAAAACGTATAAACCTGTTAAGGTTAGAATCGAAAAAGAAATAATGGTGAGAAAGAACAAGACTTCTGTTGCAGCTTTAACAAATTCACCGATGGTTTTATCATTAACCAGTAGATGACTTTCGTCAGTTTTATTTTGCCAATCAGGACCCTCACCCTCATAACCTGAGTCACCATTTTGTGAAAAAAATTTGAACATGATTTACTCCCCCTTTATTTAGTTTATAGAACAAAAAGCTTATTTTATGCTATAATGTAAAACTACTTATGTCAAGCAATAGTAAGAGAGAAGAAGGAAAATTTATTTTAAAAGGATTTATTCCAGCAGGCGATCAACCGAAGGCAATTTCGCATTTGGTAAAAGGTCTTGAAAAAGGAATGAAAAGACAGACTCTACTCGGTGCGACAGGAACAGGTAAAACATTCACTATTGCAAATGTCATAGCGCAAGTGCAACGACCGACTCTTGTTATTGCTCATAATAAAACTTTAGCAGCTCAACTCGCTCAAGAATTCCGTACATTTTTCCCAGATGCAGCTGTTCATTATTTCGTATCATATTATGATTATTATCAACCAGAAGCATATATGCCCGTTACCGATACATATATAGAAAAAGACGCACAGATAAATGAGGAGATTGATAGATTACGTCATGCATCAACCCAAGCACTACTTACTCGTAAAGATACAATTATTGTTGCATCTGTGTCATGTATATATGGACTCGGTTCCCCGAAGGATTATGAAAGAGAAAATATTAAATTATCTGTTGGAGATAAGACTTCAAAAGTTGAACTTATGAAAAGATTTGTTGGTGTTCAATATGAACGTACAACAGCAGATCTTTCTCCAGGAACATTTCGTGCACTAGGTAATAGAATTGATGTTATGCCGATATCAGAAACAGTCATGCTTCAAATAGAAATAGCAGGAGGAAATATATCACATATGCAAATAGTTGACCCAGTGTCGATGAAATTACTTAAGGTTGTAGATAATTATTTTATTTTCCCAGCAAAACATTTTATTTCTGATGTGCCGACCCGTGAGAGGGCTGTGAAAACTATTGAGGTAGAATTAAAATCTCGACTCAAAGAATTTGATGATAGTGGAAAGATATTAGAAGCAGAAAGAATAAAAAGACGCACTCGTTATGATGTAGCTATGATAAAAGAAGTTGGTTTTTGTCAGGGAATAGAAAATTATTCAAGACATTTATCAGGAAAGGAACCAGGGGTTGCGCCTGATACTCTTCTTGAATATTTTCCACACAATAAAAAAGGTGAGCCAGAATTTCTAACAATCATTGATGAGTCGCACGTAACACTTCCACAATTACACGGCATGTATGCAGGGGATCAGTCACGAAAGAATACTCTTGTTGAGTATGGGTTCCGTTTACCTTCAGCAAAAGATAATAGACCACTAAGGTACGAGGAATTTGAAACAAGAATTAATGATGTTATCTATGTAAGTGCAACTCCGAGTATTTATGAAAGAACTGAAAGTGAACAAGTAGTTGAGCAAATCATTCGTCCCACAGGATTATTAGACCCAAAACTAGAAGTTAGAAAAGTTGGAGCAAGTGGAAAATATAAAGGTCAGGTTCATGACTTCATTGAAGAAGTAATTAAAGATGTTAAAAGTGGAGGAAGGGTGTTAGTAACAACTTTAACTAAAAAAATGGCAGAATCACTTTCAGAATATTTGAAAGAGCAAGGTGTAAAAGCAGAGTATGTTCATAGTGATATTAAGACAATGGATAGAATTGCTATTTTAACTAGTTTTCGAAGAGGGAAGTTTGATTGTTTGGTTGGTGTTAACTTACTTCGTGAAGGACTCGACTTACCTGAGGTTACGCTTATTGGTATTATGGACGCTGATAAAGAAGGTTTTCTTCGCTCAGAAACTTCTCTCATTCAGACAATAGGGCGTGCTGCGCGTAATTCACGTGGTAGGGTAATTCTTTATGCTGATGTAATGACTGGCTCTATGGAAAGAGCAATTAATGAAACGAATCGTCGTCGTAAAATTCAAGAAGATTATAATAAAGAACACAATATTACACCGACAACTATTGAAAAGAATATAAAAGATATCACAGAAGAAATGCAGAGTGATCATGCGAAGGCAGTCAACGCAGAACTAGCAATTGATAAAAAATTATTCGCAAAAAACCCAGATAAATTGATAAAGTTAAAAGAAAAAGCCATGAAAGAAGCCGTTAAGATTCTTGATTTTGAAACGGCGGCGATATTAAGAGATGAGCTAGTTGTATTGAAATCAAAAAATACGATTTAATTATGTTGAGAGAATATAATCATTTACCAGGTTTTTTGTTAAGATGGACACTTTTTAAGTTTGGAAGACTTCATATTAGACTACACCATATTATTGCGACTGATGGAACTCCATTTTTACATACTCACCCATTTTCTTACATATCAATTATTTATAAGGGAGGGTATACAGAAAGCATACTAAAAGATGAAAAATTGATTACAGTAGATAATAGTACCGGCTCTATAGTTATTCGTAGTTCTATGACTCCACATAGAATAACAAAATTACATGGGGATATTTGTAAAACAATCTTTATTACATTGTCTTCTAATACATGGAAGCTTATAACTCATGAAGATATAGTGATACCTAGTACTTATAAAACTCCAAAGTCTTCAGGAGTATATAAAAGAATTATTAACAATAATGAAGTTTATGCAAAATTTGATAAGTTTTGGTATTCCTCTAAAGATAATGTAAAAGATGCAATGAAAAGTGATAACCCAAGCATATATCAATGTGATAATTGGAAAGAGTTGTAATGATATTCGCTAGTTGAGACACTTTTTAGTAAATAAAGCATAATATAATAGTGCACATCTATTGACTATTGTCAATATTTTATTGTTTAAAATAAAGGCGTATAATGGTTAAATATGAAAAAGAATATAACCATTTTGTTAGGAGCGATAGCAGTGATTGCAGTGTTTTACGTTGGACAGACATTATCAAATGATAGAAAGCAAGCAGATGTTTCAGATATTGTGAATGAAATTGCTATGAAGCAATTTACAGGTCAAGTGGTTAGATCTTTTGAAGGAGAGCATGTTTTAGATTATAGTTTGGAAATTCCAGAGACAGCATCAACTTCAGTTGATATGTACGGTGCACTTATCAGAATTACAGATGATTCAAAGCCATTAGCAACTATGTATATTAGTTATGAGGGTGCTCGTGGTTATTCTCCAGCTGATTATATTAATAATATTGTTGCGCCACATGTTGCTGTAATAGATATCACTAGTACATCATCAATTGGTTCTTATGAATGGCAAGAAGCAGAATCAGCGGGGAGTGAGTGGTATATCGCACCAGTTATGGACGGACAGTGGCTTATTGTTGTAGAAAATAAAAAGACTGCACATGATTCAGTGATGAATATACTAAATAGTATTATGGTTAATTAATTTAATTATTAATTCTTTTAAATAAATAGCACCATTCGGTGCTATTTATTTTTGTAAAAAACACCCCATCAACGAATTGAGAGGGGTGCTGAGTATTAATCAATTATTGTAAGCTACCCTATATACGGAGGCATCTATATGATTGTTGTCCTGACAATGAGTTAGTTACTATTATTAGTCTTGTATTTATTGGACAAGAAATAGAGATGTTTTGGGTAGGTGGTTGTTGTTGAATTATCAGAAAACTTTCTCCTGTTTGGTTCCCCCATGGTTGCTGGTAGTAATTTTGGTAGACGGGACCAGTGCCATAGTTGAAATACCAACCATTCCCAGTTATTGATAAGTATCCATGTGAACGGTGATGCCCACGTTGTTCATGTGCCTGCAAATTAATTGGGATTAAAAGCAGAAACATGGTAATTGCAAGGTACAATTTCCTCAGATTTCTCATGATTTTCTCCTAAAAGTTGAGGTATAATTTCATACTACTCTTTTTACAAAAAACTGCAATCGTACCTTGAAGATAAATATGATAGAGTATTAATATGAAAAAAGTTTATGTAGGACTTTCGGGTGGCGTTGATTCATCAGTTTCAGCTCTACTTTTGAAGGAACAAGGATATGATGTAACGGGGGTATTCATCAAAGTCTGGCAACCAGATTTTATTGAGTGTACATGGAAAGAAGATAGACTAGATGCAATGCGAGTTGCATCTCTACTTGATATTCCATTTATAACACTTGATTTAGAAAAAGAATACAAAGAAGGAGTAATTGACTATATGATACAAGAGTACAAAGATGGCAGAACCCCAAATCCTGATGTGATGTGTAATAGAGAAGTAAAATTCGGAGCATTTTATAAATGGGCAAAGAAACAGGATAAAGACGCATGTGTTGCCACAGGACACTATGCTCAAATAGAAAATAATCAACTAAAGAAAAGTGTAGATGAAAACAAAGACCAAACATATTTTTTATGGACCCTTACATCAGATATTTTATCTTCAGTTATTTTTCCAATCGGTTCC
Organism: Candidatus Altimarinota bacterium; assembly: GCA_021734745.1. Taxonomy (GTDB): domain Bacteria; phylum Patescibacteriota; class Minisyncoccia; order Phycocordibacterales; family UBA5272; genus UBA11704. The sequence continues at coordinate 71,799 of JAIPIK010000001.1, forward strand.
ATACAAAAAAGTGAAGTTCGCCTTTTGGCTGAAAAGTTTAATCTTCCTGTTGCTTCGAAAAGAGATAGTCAAGGGTTATGTTTTGTGGGGACGATTGATATAAAAACTTTACTTAAAAATTACATTGAAGAAAAAACAGGTGAAGTAAAAGATGAAAAGGGGGAAGTGATAGGAAAGCACGAAGGGGTAATGTTTTACACAATTGGAGAGCGTCATGGTTTTGTTATTACAAAAAAAGGAACAGATGATGCTCCGTATTTTGTAATATCAAAAGATTTTAATTCTAATACATTAATCGTATCTAGTCTACCACCCAAAGAAAAACAAGGAGGTGTTATTTCTGTCACTTCGACCAATTTTACTTCAAAAATAAAAAAAGGAGAGATATATGATGTTCGTGCAAGATACCGCGCACCACTTTCAAAAGTTGAGGTTATTGATGACAACAATGTAAAAGTTGTAGAAGGGGATATTGTTCAAGCAAAAGGGCAGTCACTCGTGTTCTATGATGGGAATATCTGTATTGGTGGTGGAATAATTATATAGATTAAAAAAGACGTCCGGCGGGACGTCTTGGTTTATAAACAATTGATAGCTATTTTGTAGTTTTCAATTGCCTAATTCTATTTTTGTAGCGGCTGGCTCACCGTTTTTGTTTTTTCTTCCCTCGGCCGCGTGTGTGCGCCTGGTTATTTCCGGGGCGCCCACCAGGCTTCTTGGTTTTTTGATCAACTTTACTACGTGAATGATTACTCATTACTTCTCCCTATAGTAATATTAGAACACCCAAGCAGAGACTCCTCTACTTGGATTTTATAATACTATCATTATTTTCTATATTAGCAAATACCGCTTATCAACTTATAGAAAAAATTATATTTAATCTATTTAAGATTATTTAATTCTTTTTCATAAAGTGCTTTGCGTTCTTTTCTAGTGTCTTCAATTTTTTCTAAATGAGTGAGTAACGTAGACAAAAGTACTTTATATGAAGAGGCATCTCCAAAAGCGATATCTTCACTAAATGGTATAGATATGACAGGCTTAGTGCCAAGTATCTTTTCCGCTTCTATTTCAATCGCGGTGTCTCTAACTTTATTAAGAACAAAAATACATGGCGTATTATAAAACTTTAACATTTGAGAAATTTGTTGAGCAGATTTTATCCCATGTTTTGTTGCCTCTACTACTACTGCTGATGTAAAACCTACAGTAATGCCAGTTCCAACACCGTCGGTTCCTGCTTTTTCATCAACTACAACAACCTCGGTATCTTTTACTTCTAAGAATGGCAAGTATGTCTTGAGAGGTTGAGTCAATCCATGGCTACAGCCTTTACCGCGCATCATTTCTTCAGTGTGAGGGCCAGCAACCATCAATCTTAAATTGTTCTCAATGGGGACGCTGTAGCGTTCTGTAATAGCGTCAATTGGAGATAATGAAAAATATGAACCCTTATCATCATTAACAGAAGAGTATGTATTCATGTGGTCAATAATATCAGTATACCCTTGACTAATATAATTCATTTCAGATTCTTGCCCTAAGTTATCTGCTAGGTCCATATTATAGTCGGCATCAACCGCAAGAACACTCTTACCACTGTGTAATAAGTGTTTAACAAACAATGTTGCTAGGGTAGACTTACCGCTTCCTCCTTTTCCTAAAAATCCGATTATCATAAATGGAATACTAACAAATGCTAGTGAGGGTGTCCATGGCCCCCGTCACTATCTTTATGTTTCAGGTGGAATTTTATTTCGAGATAAATAATCCAAAGCACTATCGCTCCCAATGAAGATACACTTGCTATTTCTAATAATTGAAATTGTTCAGGGCTGAAATTGCTACCAAGTATATACACAAGGATTGCCGCAACAGGGGACCCTATTTGGGCAAGTGTTCCATACAATATTGTTTTTCGTACTGATAGACCTAAACCTCTAAATATTGCCAAGGTTCCAATTATTTTTGGTAACTCATGAATAATTATTCCTATAGTTGCAGCATAACCAAGAAGTGGACTAACAAGATATGTTGCCCCAATAACTGCGCCATCAATAAGTGAATGGAATGCTTCACTAATCATAATTCCTTTTGCTCCACCTACTTCTTTATCATGTGTATGTGTATGGCTAAAATGTGAAAGAATGTACAGTGTGATGTAAGCTGTCACCAAAGCAGTCACAATATCAACCCAACTTAGGCCGTTCTTATTTTCAGTGAAAGTATCGAATACAACAAAACAAAGAAGAAGAAGTCCGATGGATAGAAATAGTAATTTCCAGTTTCCCTTCGAAACATTACCTCTTAATATTAGTGCCAAGAAAGCAAGTAAAGGAAGAGTGCTCGCACTTAATGCCATTAGAATAAAAGATGTACTCATAATTAGCATATTATATATTGTATATTTACTTGTTGCAAATCATTTGCAACAAGTAAACAACGTGATATTATATTAATATGAATTATTCATTTTACATAATCTGTAGTTCAAAAACTAATAAACATGGCTAGATATTCAAAAGAAGATATTATCTGTATGATAAAGGAAGCTGATTTGAGAGTTACAACTCATAGAGTTGCAGTGCTTTCATATCTTTCCAAAGTTCGACAGCCGGTAACAGTATATGAAATCATAGATACACTTCGTAAAAAGCATTCGATTGACCAAGCAACCGTTTATCGTAATTTATCTTCCTTACATGATTCAAAGCTTATTCGTCGCTTAGATTTTAACCATGGTCATGCGCATTATGAATTAGAAACAGGCAGAGCGTCACATCAACTTGTGTGTAGCAATTGCGAAACAATTGAAAAAATTGAGGGAGTGCCAGCTGATGATGTGATAAAGAAGATGCTTAAAAAAAGTAAACAGTTCAAAAATGTAACCACCCATTCTGTGGAAATATACGGACTGTGTAAAAATTGTTTATAAAAAATACAAAAATATATTTTTATAAAATAATATAAAATAAATCAAAAAAGCAGCTACTTTATAAGTAGCTGCTTCGTATTTGGAGAAAAAAACTTCAAACGACTGCGTCAAACCTTGCAACACCACCCGGATAAATTTCATAGTTCGGGTCTTTAAAGTATCTTGTGTTGACGGTTTTTATCCATTTTTTGAACGCTGCCCTTGCGTCATTGTTCCTTGCCATAAATGACCTGATTTGACCACCAGGCAACCTGACTGCAAAGCCTGTAAAATCGGCCTCATCTCGATAACACTCAAAGGTTCCTCGAACAATTTGTTTACTATTGATCGCCTTTCGCCCAATTTTTCCTACTTGTAAATACAGGCCAGTACTACTTTCGATTGCTGCACGAAGGACGACTTCTGGTTTATTGAGAATGTCGTTAGATTTTACTTTTAAGGAAGACTCTTCTTCAATCATTACTTGATCCATGGCTTTTCTCACTTTTTTAATGTACAACTCTGTAGGCGTTAACCTACTCCCTTTTTTGTAAACACATAATATATGATTACTTCATAATACTATAACGTTATACGGCTTTTGTAAAGAGGACAGTATTGTTTATTGTAATTGATCGATATCAATACATAAGCGACACCTTTTTGGTGTCGCTTATCTATTAACAAAATTATTTTAGATTAAATTAAATAATTTTAATTTAATGCTTGGTCAATAGCTGCTTCGAAATATTCAACAGATTGAGCCCCGTCTATCATAGTAACCACATCGTACCCTTTACGTGTTTTAATGAGAACATAAGTTGAAGGTGTTCCTTGTACACCAGCGGTTACTCCATCTTTCATTGATTCCTCTACATTTTTTGCAGTTTGCCCAGTATTCATACATGAAGAAAATTTTTCATTATCTAATCCAATTTTTTTTGCGATTAATTCTTTACCGTTTTGTGGTAATGGTTGGAATTGAAGAGTATTAGGGTTTTGCGTGCTAAATTTTTCTCCATAAAGCGCATCTACGTAACTCCTCAATGCTTTACCACCTCCAATTGTCCCTGCGCAAGCAATAGCTCGTGACTCGTCAAACGCTTTTGGATGTATGCTGACCAAAGGAAAATGTCTATAAACAAAAGTAACTCTGTCGTCATACTTATCATGAAGCTGCTTCATTGTTGGGTAAAGTTTTACGCAGAACGGACACTCAGGATCTGAATATTCAACAACAATAACCTTACTATCTACTTTGCCCGTGACATAATCTGTGCTATCTATACTTCTGCCAGCGAATTGCTTATTTTTTTCAGCAGTACTTCCACCGTTTGTAATAGATCCATAACTAACAAGACCAAGAGATATTATTATTGATGCAATAATAATAGCTACTGGGGTAGTTAGTATAAAACCAGATTTTGAGCCTTTATGATGTGATGTTGAATGTGCATCGTGTGAGACTACGTCTAAAGTTTCAACTGTTAGTGGACCTTCTTCTCTGTATTCTTCTACGATCTCATTTTCCTTACCGTGATGATTATGTTCTTTCATATTTAAATTTTTTAGTCTTAAGTTGCAATGACTTTATTAATATTTGGTTTATACTGTATTACAAGAGTATATCATGAATATTTTTTCTAACTTTACACCTAAAATTTTAAGGCACCTTTTTCTTGCTGTGTTGTTGGAATTTGGGCCAGTGCTTATATTTCTTATGGCATTTGAGCGTTATGATGTATACAAGGCTACTATAATCTTAATGATAGCAACTATTATTTCTACAATAGCAACTTTTAGAATCCAAAAGCGTTTACCATATCTAGCGTTATACGTTGCGCTGATAACCGCAATTTTTGGATATGTAACTTTGGCACTACATCAACCAAAGTTTATACAGATACGTGATACTTTGTATGATCTTACACTTGCCCTCACTCTTGTGACTGGACTCATGATAAATGTCTCATTTCTTAAATTATCTTTTCATAAAGTTATTCCAATGACCACTCGTGCTTGGACGAACCTCACACACTCTTGGATTGGGTTTTTTATTAGTATCGCGGTTGCAAATGAGTATGCTAGAAGAGTTTTGAGTTTAGGTGAATGGTTTTATTTTAAGAGTATTATGGTTTTGGTAACTGTAGTTTTCGGTTGCGTTACTCTTTATTTTTTATACGAAAAGGGAGATGAATAATGATATTGAATGAATTAAACTACAATTTTATAATCCCAAACTTTCAGCCAAAGATAAGTTCATGATATAATACCCGACATTATGCACGAAGCAGAAGTAATACAGCACGAGAGCACTATTCTTCATGTCTATGAAGAAATTCCTACAATTTCATCCCCAATACTTGGTGATGTTGGTATTTTGACTGTTGCTACATCTACTATAACAGTCATGTTTATTACATTTCTTATAGTAATTTTATGTATTAAGGCATCTAAGTCAAAACTTATTCCAGGCAAGTTTCAACACGTTCTTGAAATATTTTATGAAGCGGTATCTAAATTCATAACATCAACTGTTGGAAGTGAAAAACAAGCAAAAATAATCGTACCGTACGTTGGGTCAATCATGGTGTATTTACTTGTAGCAAATCTTTTACCAATGTTACCAGGTGTTGCGAGTTTATATGTAACCATAGATGGAAAACACGTCACTCTTCTGCGAGGAGCAACCACGGACTTTAATACAACTTTTGGAATGGCTTTAGCTGTTGTAATCACTATGCAAATTGTTGGTATAAAAGAACAAGGGGTGTTCGGTTACCTTTCACATTTTATTCAGATTAAACAAGTTATTAAAGGGTTTAGAAAAAGTATTGGTAACGGTTTTGAGGCAGTGATTGGTTTTTTTGTTGGTCTTATTGAAATTGTTAGTGAAATAGCAAAAATGCTATCTTTGTCACTTCGATTGTTTGGTAACTTGTTTGCACATGAAGTTCTCACAGTGATATTACTCGGAGCATTTTCAATAGGTATTCCAGCTCTTTGGATGGGAATGGGAGTGTTGGTTGGAGTGGTGCAATCAATTGTGTTTGTGGCGCTAGTTACGGTGTATTATTCGATGGTTCTCAAGAAAGAACATTAAGACGAACAAAATAAACCAACCTGCTTTGTTGTGGGGCCCCGCTCGCTCGTCACCGTACTGCTCGTACGCCTCCTCACATAATTATTTTCGTCCAAGACGTGAATCTACTGATTCAGCCGTCGCATCTTGGGTCATTTTCTTCGTCTTAAAATTCCAAATATCTAAAAAAGTATTATAAAATAAGGATTCTGGAGAGCTTGACAAGTGTTGTATACTTGTTATACTTATTAAAGTGCTCAGGATAATAGAACTCCTCTGCATACATCACGCATGCGTCGACACCTCTGTAAAGGTAGCCGAAGGCGACGCGCAAATGGGAGCCGGTCTTCACCGGTCTCCCATTTTTTATTTTTATATTATTTTTTAATAATCAGAGAGACAGACAAAAATACAAGCACTACTAATATTTGAAGTGGTACACCATATATGGGGTGTATATCTAAACTTCTTCCATGTATCCATGTATGGAATTTTTGAAGAGGTAGTAGAAGTTTTGAGCGTGTTTTCCAATAGACAAATTGAAGAGGGTCAGGAAGTATCCCCCCGATAACACTCGCAAGAATAACTTGTAAGGTTGATACTTTTAAAACATAAAGTGCAATAATAAAAGAAATAATCATTCCAAGCATTGCATCAGTTCCTACTCTCATCAGATCAACAATAAATGTCTTACCTAAGACCATGTCATGATTGAGTTTTCCTTCAAGGTCTTTTTTAAAAGAATGTAATTTATAATCCCAGTGTGGTATAGGGTCTAGTATGAAATGACTCGCGAATCCAATACTAAAGGCGATGTATGGATTAGATGTGAATGTTGTTGCGATGATTGTGCCGACAATAGCGTGTGTAGACAGGATCATTATTAAATAATATCACACATAACTAAACAATATACATATTTATGGTCATCAGAAACGTGGTTCATTTCAGTAGATACTTCACTATTCTGGATAGTATTTACCTATCGTCGGTTGGTTGCTTTTATGCTATACTCTCATCATCACGCAAACGGGCGCGATTTTATTTTTATTCATTTAACTAATATTTTTTTGATGGGTCTAGATTTATCTAAAATCTAACATCTAAAATCTAACTACTAAACTTATGACTCCAGAAGCAGCAATTTATATAGCAAAAGGTATGTGTATTTTAGCAATGGTTGGAACAGCCATTGGTCAAGGGTATCTTGTAGGTAAAACTATTGAAGCTATTGGCCGTAATCCAGACATTGAAGGTTCACTATTCTCAAAAATGATTATCGGTGTGGCAATGACAGAAACAACTGCTATTTTCGCACTCGTAGCATTCTTTATCATAAAATAGCCGTTACTCGTTAGGCAGTTTTTCGTTAGGTGTTTCCTAATGAAGAACGAATAACTTCCTAACTATTATTCTTTATGCAACAAATCGTAGACATCTTAAGTTCACTAGGTTTCAATTGGCATGTAGCTCTTGCGAATTTTATTAACTTTCTTATTATCTTGTTTCTTTTGAACAAGTTCTTTTTTGGTAAGTTAGGAAAAGTCATTAAAGATAGACATGAAGTAATTGAGCGTGGCTTGTCTCAAGCGTCTGACGCAGAAAAAGCTCTTATGCACGCTGAAGAAGAGAAGAAGACTATTGTTAACTCCGCACATAAAGATGCACATGATATTGTTGTAAAAGCAGAAGCTCATGCGATAGTAAGGGCTGAAGGTATTTTCAAAGATGCTGAGGAAGAAGCTCAGATACGTCTAGGTAAATTAGCTGAGAAAGAAAGAAAAGTTGAAGCAAAAGTTGAAAAAGAATGGGGAGAAAAAGCTCCTGAACTTATTGCAAAGTTGTACGCAAAGACACTTGCAAAGGAAATGACAGAAGCAGAAAATAATGCGCTCATAGCCCGTATGAATGCATAAGTATGTATTTACATTATCTAAAATCTAATGCCTAACGTCTAATATCTATCCACATGACTTTATCACGTAAACTTGCAAAGCTAATAATAGAAAAAGGAGTATCAGTTGATGATTTGATTAGCACATTGCATAAATATAATTTATTGGGCTTACTTCCTTCAATTATAAGCGTTCTAAAGCAAAGTGCAATTCGTTCTAATGCATCCGACACTATCATGATTGAGTCGCCATTCCCATTATCAGACGAAGCCATATCTCATATTAAAAAAATAATTGGTAACAGTAATTCTCCATATGAAACAACTGTTAATAAAAATATTCTTGCAGGTTTCAAAGCACGATATAAAGGAAAATTATACGACGGAAGTGCAGAGAGAATTACAAGACAGCTTATAGCCAATAGATGATAGCTCATAGCAGAATACAAACAACATTATAAAATTAACATTAGCTATCAGCCATAAGCTATTAGCTACCAACCATAAACCATGTCAGTAGAAAAAATAATCAAAGACTTAGAACAAAAGATAGCAGAAGTTTCAACTACGCTTGAAGTAAATGAAATTGGAACAGTTATTTCAGTGAGTGACGGTATTGCACGAGTATCAGGACTGCTCTCTGTGGCGTCTATGGAAGAAGTTACTTTTTCTTCAGGAGCAAAAGGTATTGCGCTTAACCTGGAGTCTGACATTGTTGGTGTTGTTATTGTTTCTAACGCTGATAAAGTTCGCGAGGGAGAAGAAGTATCTCGTTCTGGAAGAGTTCTTTCTATTCCCGTAGGAGAAGCACTGTTGGGTCGTGTTGTTGATCCACTTATGAATCCCGTCGATGGAGAAAAGTTATCAGGCTTGACTTCTGTTGAATTGGTAGAAAAGATTGCTCCTGGTGTGATGGAGCGTGAGCCGGTAAATGTACCAATGCAGACAGGTGTGAAGTCAATCGATGCCATGATTCCAATTGGACGTGGTCAACGTGAACTAATTATTGGTGATCGTCAGACAGGTAAGACAACAATTGCTATTGATACAATCATTAATCAAAAAGACTCTGGGGTTATTTGTGTTTATGTTGCGATTGGTCAGAAGGAATCCAAAATTGCACAGATTGTAAAGAAGTTAAGAGATTCTGGAGCAATGGAATATACAGTTGTTGTTTTAGCTGGAGCTTCGCACTCTGCCGCACTTTCATATTTAGCACCATACGCCGGAACTGCAGTTGCTGAATACTTTATGAATAAACAAAAAGATGTACTAGTAGTTTACGACGATTTATCTAAGCATGCAGTAGCATATCGTGAAATGTCACTTCTATTAAAGCGTCCACCAGGACGTGAGGCTTATCCTGGAGATGTTTTTTATCTTCACTCTCGATTGCTCGAGCGTTCATGTCGTCGTAATAAAGGGGCAGGAGGAGGTTCAATCACAGCCCTTCCAATTATTGAAACACAAGCAGGGGATGTGTCTGCTTATATTCCAACAAATGTTATTTCGATTACTGACGGACAGATTTTCTTGGACTCCAATCTTTTCTATAAAGGAATGAGACCTGCAATTGATGTCGGTCTTTCAGTGTCACGTGTGGGTTCTTCTGCTCAAACAAAAGCAATGAAGAAAAATGCTGGTAAGATGAAACTTGCTATGGCTCAATATCGTGAACTAGAAAGTTTTGCTCAGTTCGATAGTGATCTTGATATTGATACCAAGAGAACAATTGAAAGAGGAAAAAGGACACAAGAAATGTTAAAGCAAGCAAATGGTAGCCCACTTAGAACTGGACTACAAGTTGGCTCGGTTTACGCAGTTAACAACGGTTTTCTTGATAATGTACAAGTTGCTGATGTTGTTGATTGGGAAAAGGCAATGCATATTCACATGAGTACGTTCGAGAAAGAGCTTCTTATTAATGTTGAAAAGGATTGGTCAGAAGAAATAGAGAATAGCTTAAAAGAAGCCCTAACTAGATTTTGTAATAATTACGGAAAAGAAGAGTAAACATCGCTAGTCGTTAGGAAATAAAAACGAAGAACGTCCTAATGAACAACGAAGAACGGTATTATTATGCAAACAAAAGCAATAAAAGAAAAAATCAAGAGTGTCGGTAGTATCAAAAAAATCACCAAAACGATGGAGATGGTTTCTGCTGCAAAAATGAAAAAAGCTATTGATAATGCCCACACACTTCGTCCTTTTCATGAAGAAGCTCAGAATGTTCTTGAAGATATTTCTCTGGATTCTATGTGTCGTCATGAATTGTTGCTTCATAATGGTGTAAAAGGGGAGGTTGTGATTATTATTGCATCTAATAAAGGTTTGTGTGGCAGTTATAATATTAATATTTATAGAAAATTACTTGAAGGATATAATGAAGAGGAAAGAAAAAATCTAAAGATAATTGCGTATGGTAAGTATGCAGAAAAGGTGGCTAAGAAACTTCATATTGAAACACTGGCATCATTCAGTCATCCTGTCCTATCTGGAGATGATGCACACGCAACGGCCACTTTGATTATTAATTGGTATAAAGAAAAGAAAGTTGGTACTGTTCGTATCCTGTATACACACTTTACTTCTGCTACAACTTTCACACCAACATTACTACAGCTACTTCCATTTTCTTCAGAAGGAAAACCTGATTCTCACGGTGAGCCAAGATATATTTATGAGCCTGACCAAGAGACAGTACTCTCAATGATTATTCCAATGATGCTGCATAATATTATTTACGGGGCTGTGCTTGAAAGTTATGCTAGTGAACACTCAGCAAGAATGTTCGCAATGAAGTCAGCAACAGATAATGCTAGTGAATTCCAGGATGAGCTTAAGTTATTCTATAACCGAGCTCGCCAAGAAAGAGTGACACAAGAAATTGCAGAAATTACATCTGGTGCTATGGCACTGTCTTCATAAAAGCAAAATAGTGCGCTTAGAAAACTGAGCTCACCATTTTGCTTTTATAGGCAATAGGAAAATTATTAACAAAACATCAAATATTATGAACAAAGAAAATGGCAATGGAATAATTACACAAATCGTGGGTCCGGTGGTGGATATTACTTTTACTGAAGGAGTTCCAAATCTAAAGAATGCACTTACAGTAAAGAGATCAGACGGCACAACTCTTGTACTTGAAGTTGCTCAGCATTTAGGCTTCAATGATGTACGAGCTGTTGCGATGTCATCAACTGACGGATTAACTCGAGGTATGGAAGTTTCGGATACTGGGGAAGCAATCTCTGTACCAGTTGGACAAGAGGTATTGGGGCGCATGTTTGATGTTGTTGGAAATCCTATTGACCAGAAACCTGCAGTTGTTACCAAGAAGAAATATGGAATACATAGAGCTGCTCCAACTTTTGATGAGCAATCAACAAAGGCTGAAGTTCTAGAAACTGGTATCAAAGTTATTGATCTCATCTGTCCATTCCTAAAAGGGGGGAAGGTTGGACTATTCGGTGGAGCCGGAGTTGGTAAGACAGTTGTTATTCAGGAACTTATTCGTAACATCGCATCAGAGCATGGAGGATATTCAGTTTTTGCTGGAGTAGGGGAGCGCTCTCGTGAAGGTAATGACTTGTATCGTGAAATGGAAGAATCAGGTGTGCTAGATAAAACTGTACTTGTGTTCGGTCAAATGAATGAACCACCAGGAGCACGTGCTCGCGTTGCACTCTCTGCTCTTTCAATGGCTGAATATTTCCGCGATGAAGAAAAGAAGGATGTGCTACTTTTCGTTGATAATATTTTCCGCTTTACACAAGCAGGTTCTGAGCTATCAGCTTTGCTTGGTCGTATGCCATCTGCTGTAGGTTATCAACCAACACTTGCATCAGAAATGGGACAACTTCAGGAGCGTGTTACTTCAACCAAGAATGGTTCTATTACATCTGTTCAAGCAGTGTATGTTCCTGCGGACGATCTTACTGACCCAGCGCCTGCAACAACATTCTCTCACCTCGACTCTACGGTAGTGTTGTCACGTCCATTATCTGAACTTGGTATTTATCCAGCCGTTGATCCACTCGACTCATCGTCTACAATTTTGCAACCAGATATAGTTGGACAAGAACATTACGATGTTGCTCGTGGTATACAAAAAGTTTTACAACGCTATAAAGACTTGCAAGACATCATTGCTATTCTAGGAATGGATGAACTTTCAGATGATGATAAGAAGACCGTTGGTCGCGCTCGTCGTATACAGAAGTTTTTGTCACAACCATTTTTCGTGGCTGAACAATTTACTGGAGCAAAAGGTGTATATGTAAAACGTGAGGATACAGTAAAAGATTTTAAAGAAATTCTTGATGGTAAGCATGATCACGTACCCGAGTCAGCTTTCTATATGAAAGGTTCAATTAAGGAAGTGTTAGAGAGTTATACAAAATAATTTTTGTTGATATAGATATTTGTTATGTTAAAACTAAAAGTAGTCACACCAGATAAAGTTATCGTAGATGAGATTGTAGATAATCTTAGTATCCCGACGACTAGTGGTATGATTACGGTTCTAAATAAACACATCGCACTTGTTTCAACAATCAAAGCAGGGGAGATGACAATACGTAAAGGTGGTGCGGGTATTGGATACTCCGTGTATAAAGGTGTAGTTAATGTACGACCTCATCGTAAAGGTTTAACTGAAGTTGTTGTTCTTCTTGAGCGTGGAGAATCAGTTGATGAACTAGATCACGATAGAGCAGAAGAAGCTTTAGCTCGTGCAAGAGCAATGGCAGAAGAAAAGGAAGATGACGTAGATTTTGGAATATTCGAAGGATTAATTGAAAAAGAGGTGAATCGTGTTAGGGTTGCAATGAAGTATAAAAAACACTAGAAACCAACCTGTGTAAATCTTTTAGTTTTATGGTTTCTAATCAAGCTTTTATACACAGAGGTTTAAACTGTTTCATATTACAGATAGTTTAAAATGGCACACTTTAGAAATGAATAAAGTACAAAATACCATTGTAAAATAAGGGTTATCCACATTTTCTACTCAGTTACTGCATGTATACTAGAAGTATAAACACGTGTATGCATAACTTAGATATTAGAGTGAAGTTGCCAAGTATTTTTTTTAAGATTTTGTTCGTTTGTTTTTTCTTGTATGTACCTACTGTGCACTCTGCTTCATGGGATACTGTTTCTGGTGATAGATTTTCAACTAGCAGTGTTAGCTATCAGAGTATTGCGACTCACCCAATATCAGGACAACCATATGTTGTTTATACTGACACTCTTTATCATATAACGGTAGTAAAAAGGTTTGACGGGACTTCTTGGGTGCAAGTGGGGGAGGATATAAGTCCATTAGAAGGAAGATATGTTCAGATAGCATTTCATCCAACTACATATGAACCATATGTGGCTTATGCAGATTATGAAACAAGAGGAGTAGCAATGGCGGGTAGAATTACCGTTAAAAGATTTAATGGGTCAAATTGGATAATTGTTGACGATACAGGTGTCGGTGGTTTTACTGGAACAGCTGAAAATATTAGTTTTGTTTTTAATCCATATACGAATATCCCATACATTGCTTATGAAGACTACGGAGCCTCACAAAAAACAACTGTCGTAAAATATGATGGTGGCTCTGCTACAGGATGGAGTTACGTTGGAACTAGGGGTTTTAGTACAACAATTTATGTCACTGACAGTATGAGTTTATCATTTGATTCGACTACCTACGAACCTTATGTTGCTTATGGTGAATATGACAGTAATATTACGGCGTTGAAACCTGTTGTAAAGAAGTTTGATGGATCTACGTGGAACACAGTTGGAACAGAAAGATTCACTCCTTCACAGGTAACTGATATAAGTGTGGCTGTTGATCCTGTTAATAATGTACCATACGTTGCTTATAAGGACGGTAGTGTAAATAATAAAGCCACTGTTCAAAAATTTAATGGGACAACTTGGGAAGTTGTCGGAATAGAAGGTTTTAGTAAAGACAGTGCTTTTGGGGCTAAGATTCTTTTCCATCCAACAACAAATGAGCCGTATGTTGTTTATCAAGGGGCTTTGATGAAGTTTAACGGTACCACATGGGACACAGTAGGGTCTTCTTGGGTAGTATCTAATTTTTCTTCTTATGAAGGTAGTTTTGCTTTTGGATCAACAACAGATAGCGTGTATATATTTTTTGACACAGTGTATATTAAGAGACTTACAGACGCTCCAGCGGCACCAGTAATTCTTCCGTATGATGGTAATTTTTATACAAGTTCTCATAATGTGACATTGTCAACATACTCTACGGGCACGTCTATGTATTACACCTTGGACGGATCTACTCCAGGCGCTACATCAACATTGTATACAGGGGCAATATCTATTTCTGCATCAACAACAGTAAAAGCTATTTCTATAAAATCTGGATTTCCAGACAGTGATGTTATGAGTCAGTTTTATGAGAAAAAAATAGGAGGAGAATGGACACAAGTTGGAGAAGTGGTTGATCAGTATTCTGGCTTTGTTACTATACATCCAATAACTCACGAAACTTATGTTTTGTATGGAGCAGGATATAATATTGTTATAAAAAAATATAGTACAACCACTTTATCTTGGGAGCTTGTGGATGAATTAATTGCTCCAGAAAATGTATCTCCTTTTTCTGATACGAGTCGATTGGTTATAGATCCTACCAACGGCGATATGTATGTTTCTTATTCCACCAATGCAGCTGCTTATTATGATATAAGACTCAGAGTCCTCAAATTTAATGGAAGTACTTGGGACCTCATAGATCCGGGATCTTTTCCTACTTGGGGATTTATTCATGACATGCAGTTTAGTCCTGTCGATGGAGCGTTATATATAGCTGGAGGTGAGTCACGCACAGTTTCAACTTCTGCTGGTGACATATTTGTCAAAAAATTAGCGGGCTCTACTTGGGTGGACATAAAAGACAATCTTCCTACTTTGAGTGGTAAAATAGGTGGTCGGACAACTATGTCTTTTGATCCGGATACAAATGAACTGTATATAGGACAGATTGGCGAGTTTTCACCAAGGAAAATGAGTGTATATAAACTCTCTGGATCTACTTGGGAGGGGGTTGGAGCTCCTGAGTTTACTCCTAATGTCTATACTAGTGGTTACAATAAATTCAGAATAGCTTTTGATTCTTCAACTAATGAACCATACGCAGCCTATTCTACAAATGATCAAGTACAATTTGTTGATAGATTCGACGGTTCTTCATGGGTAAATGTTGGAGTCTTACCTACTGGAATTGGCGTGCTAAAAGATTTTATGATCAACCCAGCAACTAATAACCCTACAATTATATTATCAGGCTTTCTCTCGCCATATTATAGTAATGTTTTAGAATATAACGGTACTTCGTGGGTTAATTTAGGTGCTAGTAATTTTTCGGTTTCCGCAAGTAATTATGGAAATGCTTTTGCGTTTAATGCAAGTACTTCTCAGATATTTGTTTCATCAAATGGATCAGTTTTTGTATCACCTCTAATTACTTCAGCACCTGTAGCCTCACCAACTAACGGCACTTTTACATCTGATCAATCAGTGACGCTTACATCAGCAACAGAAGGTGCAACTATTTACTACACCGTTGATGGATCTACTCCTACTGTAACTTCTACGGAATATTCAGGAGCGATATTATTGACTACACCAACAACAATAAAAGCTTTTGCTGTTAAAGATGGAATAGGAGATAGTGGAGTTATGAGCGAATTTTATCTATTCAAAGCTGCAACGACCACAGCTTCAGTTTCTGGAGGAACTTTTAATACTGACCAGTCTGTAACTTTAACATCTTCCACACCTGGCTCTACTATTTATTACACAACAGATGGTTCTACTCCAACGTCAGGATCTGCTTTATATAGTAGTGCAATAACAATCGCTACATCAAGTACACTTAAGGCAATAGCAGTCAGGTCAGGCTACGCAAATAGTGATGTTATGAGTGAAGCATATGTATTACAAGTAGCTACCCCAACTTCTTCAATTGCAGGAGGGGAGTATGCTGGTACTCAATCAATTACCATATCATCAGTAACACCAAGCTCTATTATTTATTACACTGTTGACGGATCTACACCAACATCAGGCTCTACTTTATATAGTAGCGCTGTTGCAATTTCTGCAACAACAACATTAAAAGCCATTGCTATTAAATCAGGGTATACAGATAGTGGTGTGATGAGTGAGGCTTACGTAATCGTATTACCTCAGGTAGCAAACATATCTGCATCAGTAGCAGGTGGTACATTTTCTTCTGATCAATCTATAACACTCACTTCTACAACAACAGGTACAACTATTTACTATACAATTGATGGATCTACACCAACATCAACTCAGTATTCAAGTGCCATATTATTATCGTCCGCAACAACATTAAAGGCTATTGGCATAAAATCTGAATATACGAATAGTTTGATTTTGTCAGAAACATATACTTTTGTCACAGCAAATCCAGCCCCATCGGTTTCTGGTGGAACATTCAACTCAAATCAATCTGTAACTTTAACGTCTTCCACACCTGGTTCTTCTATCTACTATACAACGGATGGGTCTACACCAACATCAGGCTCTACTTTATACAGTAGTGCAATATCAATAGCTACATCAAGTACACTTAAAGCAATAGCAATCAAGTCAGGGTATACAGACAGTGGAGTAGTAAGCGAGACATATAATTTTGTTGCTGCAATTCCAGTAGCCTCACCATCAGGATTAAATTCCTCATCTACTCAGTCAGTCACCCTATCATCAGCAACTCCTAGTTCTATTATTTATTACACAACAGATGGATCTACACCAACATCAGGTTCTACTTTATATAGCAGTGCAATAACAATCGCTACATCAAGTACACTTAAAGCAATTGCGATTAAGTCAGGGTATACAGACAGTGCGATTATGAGTGAGAGTTATACAATATACCCTCAAGTGGAAGTTCCAATAGCTTCCCCTTCAGGTTCGTCCTCCTCATCTACTTTGTCAGTCACTCTATCATCAGCGACTCTTTCTTCTGTAATTTATTATACAACTGACGGTTCAACTCCAACAACATCATCTACTCAATATAGTGTAGCTATATCAGTTTCATCTTCTCAGACATTAAAGGCAATAGCAGTTAAGACAGGATATACAAATAGTTCGGTTATGAGTGAAGACTATACTATTGCTTCACAAGTAATAGCACCGGTAGCATCAGTGACCTCTGGGACTTTCTACAATAATCAATCAGTCACACTGTCTTCAGCAACTCCTAGCTCTACTATTTATTACACAACAGATGGCTCGACCCCAACATCAGGGTCAACATTATATTCTAGTGCTATTACAATATCAGCTTCAACTACACTCAAAGCAATAGCCGTAAGACCAGCATACACAAATAGTAGTGTGATAACAGAGTCATATGTATTACAAGTAGCAACTCCTACACCGTCTGTAATTGGAGGTACATTTTCAGAAAATCAAACCGTCAGTATTTCTTCATTAACAAGTGGTTCAAATATTTATTACACAACAGATGGATCTACACCAACATCAGGCTCCACTCTATATAGTGGAGCAGTATTAATATCATCAACAACAACCCTAAAAGCAATTGCTATAAAGTCAGGATATGAAGATAGTTCTGTCATGAGCGAGAGCTATGTAATATCAAGCAACATCGCTACGTTAACAGCTAATACATATACAGTAACAGCCTCCGGTACCTCAAATGAAACTATTAATAGCGTTCCTTACAATACGTCAAAAGCAGTTTTCCTATCAGCTCTAGTTAGTGGTCAAAGTGGTCAGACATGGAACAGTACGGCGGTTCAGGATCCAGTCGTTAGTGGAGATGTTATTGTTGTAACTTCTCAAGATGGTTCGACTCAAGTGACTTACACAATTAATGTTCTTGCTCTCACCTCAAATCAGGTAGTCCCAGATATAAATGGTATAGTCGATGTTAGTACTACAACATCTCAAGCTGTAATAACTGACATTACAAAAGAGGTGTCTGTGGTAGTTGGCACAACAACAAATAACCCAACTGTTAACATTAGTTCATTTATGGCAAATGGAACAGGTACTCTTCCTGGTATTACCGTAACTTCCTTAAATGCATATAGCACTGTTATTAACATAGCAACATCCACAGTAGTTTCAAGCGCTAGTACAACTTGGAATGGTGTTGTTAATGCTCCAGCGACTACTACAGTAACTTTACCGACTGAGTCAGGACAGACAAAAACATTAAGTATGGCCGTTGAAGTTGGAATTCCTGGAGAAAGACTTGTATTTAATAAAGCTGTTAGAATGTTACTGCCAAATCAAGCTAACAAAAGAGCGGGGTATGTTTCTACCAGTACTTTTGTAGAAATTACTAGTGTATGTTCTTTGGATACTCAGGCGTCAGCCGATACATTACCAGTAGAAGGGGAATGTAAGATGGACGTAGATTCAGATTTAGTTATCTGGACAAAACATTTCACGACATTTGCTACATATACACAAACAGTAAATCCAGTTGCAGTCATATCTTCAACTAGTGGTGGTAGCTACTTTGTATATTCACCAGTATCAAATTCCACAAACATTAACACAAATACCAGTATAGCTTTAGCAACTGTTCCAAATACTAATACCAATCAAGTCGCACCCCAAAATGCAAACAGTCAAAGCATTAGCACAATCAAAACATCTAATATTCTAGAGTTAGAAAGTGAAGGAGAAGATATTACAGCACTTCAGGTGTTTCTTTATAAGAATGGTTTTTATCCTGAAGGAGAGATCACAGGATATTTTGGACCACTAACTGAAAGGGCTGTGAGAAGATTCCAAGCACAATATGCTTCTGAAGTTTTGATAGGATTCAGTGGTCCTACAGGTATGGTTGGTAATGCTACCAGAAAGAAAATTAATGAGATTATTAATTCTAATGGTGTTAGTCAAACGGTCTATACTAACACAGTAAGTAATACACCATCATCAATAACATCAGTAATAAATCAACTGTCATCATCACAGACTAACATAACTCCTCGTGACATAAGTGAGGATGTTAGAGCTCTACAGCAATTCCTAAACGCTAAAGGATTTACAGTCTCACAATCTGGACCAGGTTCGGTCGGACAAG
>JAIPIK010000015.1 GCA_021734745.1 Candidatus Altimarinota bacterium
TTATCGCCCCTTAATCTTTCAGATTAAGGTTTCAAACAGCTTCGCTGTTTGCTCACACCTAAGGTGTGAGTGGCGCGTTCATCCCACAGGCTTACGCCATGGGGCATTCCTGCGTCCACGCAGGACACGCGAGTAAAACCATGAGTTGAAAAACGTCCAGACCTTTGTCCAAAAGCAGACACGAGTCTGAAAAAATTAATCCAGTCACCATAATTCTTTGGGGCTATTTCCATAAGTTTTTTAGCTTGTGGCAATGTAACTTCTGATTGGCAACACAAACTTGCAGGTGGAGCATCGCAGAAATCGTCAAACACGAAACGAACTGCATTTTTTGGGCAAAAACTCTTAGACTCAGCAGCTTCTTTTAGGTCAGAGGCTATACCACTTTCTAAAAGCCGTTGCATACTTTCCTTAGACCAAAAACTCAAGGCAGTTATCACATGAATCAAATTACCATAACCAATTTCACTTTTGGTGGGTTCCATATGGAAGTCCTTTTTGTTAATGAACGGACTCAGGGCGGTAGAAAATTCTAGTCACCTGTCCAATTAAAACACTAACATATATTACATAAAAAGGAAGTAACTAATACTTATATCTTTGACCTAACCTCTACTCAATATATACTATCTATATGACTATTATCTTTAATGATGAAAAACAAATAAGCAAACTAGCTGACCTTCGTAAAGATGAAGAGGAGGAGCTAGTACAAATTCTGTCAGATAAATATGGTCTCCCTTATATAGATCTTCGCGGTATGGCACCAGAGCCAGATGCTTTACTTATATTAAAAGAAGATGAATCTCGTGATGCAGGACTTGTGGCTTTTAAAATTATTGGTAGAAAATTATATATAGCGACTCTTTCTCCAGAAAATCCAAAGATGGAAGCATTGCTTCGCCCTTTGGAAGAAGAAAATTACGAACTTTTATTATTCATGTGTTCTCACGCTTCCCTCGAGCATGCATACTCTCGTTACGCTGACCTGCATATGGGTATAAAAGTTGAAAATGGTATGTTAGAGCTTACTCCTGAAAAGATGCTAAAGATTATGGCTAGCTTTAGTACCGTTACAGAAATGACTAAAGTTTTTGACGATCTTGCTAAGTCTGTGGTTATTTACAAAACAACACGTTTAATTGAACTTATAATGGCTGGGGCTCTGAAGTTCGGCGCGAGTGATATTCATATAGAACCAGAGGAACATAAAGTTAGGTTGCGTTATAGAATAAATGGAGTGCTTCAAGATATTTCTTTTTTCAATTATGAAGATCTGAAAAGTATTACAAGTCGTTTCAAATTACTATCTGGCCTCAAACTTTCAACTAGTGCAAATGCTCAAGATGGGCGATTCAGTGTGAACTTGGGTGAGGTAGAGGTAGATATACGTGTCTCTGTTATACCTGGGAATTATGGTGAGAGTTTTGTTATGAGATTGCTCGACCCAAGAAATGCCGTTACAGACTTGAGTAAAATTGCTTTCCCAGAAGTGCTTCGTAAAGCTGTGGAGTATGCTCTCGGCAAACCAAACGGTGTAATATTAACAACTGGCCCAACCGGAAGTGGAAAGACAACAACCTTGTATGCTTTTCTTCACACAGCATATAACCCAGAAATAAAAATAATTACAATTGAAGACCCTATCGAATATCACTTAGAAGGAATAACTCAAACACAAGTCGACCCGAAGAAAGGTTATACCTTCGTATCAGGACTTCGTGCTGCATTGCGTCAGGACCCTGACATTATTATGGTTGGTGAAATACGAGATGAAGATACTGCAAAAGTTGCAATCAATGCTGCTCTTACTGGCCACCTTGTTTTCTCTACACTTCACACCAACAATGCAGCAGGAACAATACCTAGACTTATTGATCTCGGGGTAAATCCAAAAGTTATAGCTGGAGCTCTTTCACTTTCTCTTGCACAACGACTAGTAAGAAAGCTTTGTGTGGAATGTAAGCAGGTTTACGAAACTAATGAAAAAGAAACGCGTGTTATTACAAATATTTTAGGCGAAATGAAAACTTCAGGAAAAATTGAATCGATGTTAGGACACAGTCCAGAGTTAAGTTACAAAATATTTCACAATGTTGGATGCATACATTGTGGTGGCAGTGGCTATAGTGGGCGTATCGGTATTTTCGAAGCAGTTCTTATGAATGCTGAAGTTGAGAAAGTATTGATTACCAATCCTAGTGAAAGAGAAATAGTTGCCGCCTCCAAAAATCAAGGAATTCCCTCACTTCGTGAGGATGCTATACTTAAGGTATTGGAAGGTATTACTTCCTTTGACGAAGTTTCTCGTGTGGTTGATTTATACGCAGAATAAAGAAATTATCCAAAGATTTCCTAGTGTGTATATAGACATTATAAAAATATACATATGTTGTTGCTTTTCTAAAATTAATACACTAGAATTCGAAAACCCATATACCTCTAAGCAACCCCTTGGTGAAGAATAATCCTTCGTAAGGATAGGCACAGTACGTAACAAGTACGACCAGACCGTCCTTCGAAATAGAAAATGAGAGCAAGTCCCGATTGTTTAGAGATATATAGGTTCTGACAAAATTCATATTTCTTTTGTTTATTGACAAAATCTGTATGAACTGTATCAATTATATCACATATAAAACTTTTGTCAAATTATTTTACTGGAATATGAGTATTTGGATGAAATTCGAGGAAAAACAATGATTTTAGAGGAGGTATACGAGTAGTACATTGACGATATAATCAGAAGTTTTGACAAAGAAGTTCATAAAATACTACTATTCCAAAAACCATTTATGATACCCATAGACCCAACAATTGAGCTTGAAGAGACAAGACATTTAGATAGCACTCTTCGACCTGAGAAATTTTCAGATTATATTGGGCAAGAAGTCATAAAAAAGAATCTGCACATACTTTTAACAGCCGCCAGAGAGCGGAATACTCCCCCTGAGCACATACTGCTTTATGGTCCACCAGGACTTGGAAAGACTACCCTTGCTCACCTTATCGCAAAAGAACTAAATGCTAATTTAAAATTATCGAGCGGGCCCGCAATTATGAAAGTGGGCGACCTTGCTGCAATATTAACTAATCTCACGCCAGGGGATATTCTTTTTATTGATGAAATTCACAGACTTAATAAAATGATTGAAGAGGTTCTTTATCCAGCAATGGAGTCTGGTAAGTTAGATATTGTTATTGGTAAAGGGCCAAGTGCTCGCACCATACAACTAGACCTCCCTCCGTTTACATTAATCGGTGCGACTACCCGTATATCACTATTATCGAGTCCCCTTCGTTCACGTTTCTCAGGTGGTGTGTATCGTCTGCAATATTATAATGAAGAAGAAATAGCCACTATTGTAAAAAATAGCGCTAAAGTACTTGGTATTTCTATACCACATGACGCGGCTCTTGAAATCGCAAAACGTTCACGATTCACTCCACGTA
The DNA here is from genome assembly GCA_021734745.1 of Candidatus Altimarinota bacterium. GTDB lineage: Bacteria > Patescibacteriota > Minisyncoccia > Phycocordibacterales > UBA5272 > UBA11704. Next base: position 3,454 of record JAIPIK010000015.1, read on the forward strand.
TTGCAAACTATTATCTCAAACGTGCGCGTGACTATGCTCAAGTGCATAAAGCAATTATTGATAAAGAGGTTATAGACACTTCGCTCGCATTACTTGAAATAGATGAGTTTGGTATTGGTATATCTGAAAGAATGGTGTTAGAGGCCCTTGTAAATACCTTTAATGGTAATCCGGTCGGAATTAATACTTTGGCGGCTGCTACGGGTGAAGAAGAGGCAACTATTGCTGATGTAACGGAGCCTTACCTTCTTCAAATTGGAATGATAGAGAGAACTCCTCGTGGACGAAAAGCAACTGAGAAAGCTATAAAGCATTTTAAGAAGTAGTCTTATAAAAAATAAAAGCACCCAATTGTGAAGGTGTGGGTGCTTGCTCCGTTTTGGAGTTAATTTAAATTTATTCTGGTTACTTCTTCTTTTACATCTATCCGTTGAAGACAGATAATGTTAGCTGTTCCTTCTGGGTCAAATTTTCTTTGATTTTCTAAAAATTCTCTGGCCTTCTTTTTAGCTTCTTCATCAGACTCTGATGAAAACTCAATAGGCGTCATTTGATAACCGCAAGAACTCATATACAACCTATAGTCACTCATTGTCTAAATCCTTTTAAGTTAAGGTTTAACTAATAAACTATACTAATTGGATAATTTTGTCAAAAATGTTTCTGTTATAATAAAGTTATGGTAAATTCTGTAACTCGCATTCTCGGTATCGATCCTGGTTTTGATAGATTAGGTGTTTGTATATTGGATAAGAGTGGAAGCAAGGAAGAATTAGTTCACTCACAATGTATTACCACTTCTAAAAAGGAAACTTTTGAGGTGCGCCTAGCGGAAATCGGTGAGGAGCTTACAAAAATTTTAAAAAAATACAAACCGAATGAATTAGCTATAGAAACATTATTCTTCACAACTAATCAAAAAACAATTATTCCTGTGGCTGAAGTTCGCGGAATATGTATTTATCTTTCACATATAAACGATGTGAAAATATACGAATATTCCCCACCACAAATCAAGCTCGCCATCACTGGTTATGGAAAAGCAAAAAAGGAAGATGTCGCTCACATGATACCAAAAATCCTTGGAAAACAAATGAAATCTGGAATATTGGATGATGAAATAGATGCGATTGCTATTGCTCTAACTCACAGCGCACACCGAAAAATGACCTCTTGGAAATAGCTAAAAATAAAAGGTTTTTGTCTGTTATTCACAGAAAAAAATAAAAATCTTTATTTTGGACTTGCATGATTTTTAATAAGATGTTATCTTTTCTTACATTATAGAACTTATATATGCTTATTGAAGAAGAACCAAAAAATGGGGGGGATATAAATCCAGACGCTTTAGAAGGCGTCTTTGAAGAGATAATAGAAGAGGATGAAGTTACTCTTATGGCAAGTAATTACGGGGATGAAGATGCTGACGATTTGGATGTTGCTTTCCGTGATGACGAAGGTCACTGGTAGGAGTAATTAAAAGTCGATAAAGACGAAAAGTTTTTAAAGTAATACAAAACAGGAAACCGAAGGTTTCCTGTTTTGTGTTTATTTTTAATTTATATAATTTCTACTTAACCATTATTCTAACAAATCTTTTTTTACCAATCTTCAATATAACATTTCTTGCTTTCTCTTTTGCATCTTTTAAAACAACGCCGTCTTCATCGGCTACTGCCCCATCTTCCACAAGTCGTCTCCAGTCTGTCTTTGATGAAACTATTTTATTTTCAATAAGCACTTCGATTATTTCTTTTTCTACTTCTGTGTGTATTTCTAATATATTATCTGGTATGCCACCTTTTGAAAAGGTTTCAACCCAAGAATTTTTAGCCAAGCTAGCATCTTTTTCTGTATGATAAAGTTTTACTAATTCAACACCAAGCTTCATTTTTATATCACGTGGATTTGCTCCACCTTTTAATTCATCCTCAATTTCTTTTATTGATTCTAGTGAGATATCTGTACATAAAAGAAAATACTTTATTATTAAATCGTCGTGCACAGCCATTACTTTACCGAACATAGTGTGAGGATCGTCGACAATAGAAATAATGTTTCCCCACGAGGTAGACATTTTTCTTCCATCTGTTCCTTCTAACATTGAGGAAGTCATAATACTCTGCTTCTTCATTCCATATTGTTCTTGTATTATTCTTCCAGCCTTCAAATTAAATAATTGATCATTTCCTCCTATTTCTACATCTGACTTTACGGCCACTGAATCATATCCTTGCATAATTGGATACAAAAATTCTCTTAATGATATTTCTACCCCTCCTTCATATCTATCTTTAAAATTTCTTCTAGCAAGCATTTGTTGAACAGAGAAACACTCCGCCAATGTTACTATTTCTCCGAATGTGAGTTTTGAGAGCCAGTCGTTGTTATACACAAATTCTGTTTTTGAAATATCTAAGATTTTAGATATTTGGCTTTTATAATCTTTTAGATTTTGGTCAATTTCTGCCCTTGTGAGCATTGGTCTTTTTTCAGTTTTATCTGAAGCATCTCCAACTTGTGCTGTAAAATTACCAACAATCAAAACAACTTGATGACCTAGGCGTTGGAATTCGCGTAGTTTTCGTAATGGCACAGCTCGTCCGATATGAATTTTTACTCCTGTAGGGTCAATGCCGAGTTTTATACGCAACTGTTTACCAGACATAAGATCTTTCTTTAAATCCTCTTTTACAATAATATCCTCAACTCCTCGTGAGAGTAGCTCGTCTATTTTTTTCTCGTCGGTGATGATTTTGTCCATAGACTTTAATACTATCATATACCCTGTTTTTCTTTAAGTAGTGTGTTACCATACCTATATATGTCTTCCTCTTACACTGTAAGAAAAAGTAGGGCCAAACGTAGATTTTTCCAAGAATTGTTTTTGATTCTTTTTTCATTTGGGGTACTTTTTTTTGCTTTACTCGCTGTGTGGTTATCTACCATACAACTACCTGATTTTAATAACTTTGAAAATAGGTATATTGCGAATTCAACAAAAATCTATGACCGCACTGGGAAAGTCGTGCTTTATAATATTCACGACAATATTAAACGCACGGAAATTCCATTATCTGAAATGAGTCCTTATGTTCAAAAAGCTACCATTTCAATTGAGGACGCTCACTTTTATGAACATTATGGGTTTAGACCAACTTCTTTTGTAAGAGCAGCTCTTGCGAACATTACAAGTGGTGGTTATTCGCAAGGTGGTTCTACTATTAATCAACAAGTTGTAAAAAATGCTCTTCTAAGTCGAGAAAAAACAATTACTCGTAAAATTAAAGAAATTATTCTTTCAATAAAATTAGACCGAGAAGTTCCAAAAGATACTATTCTACAAATATATTTAAATGAAAGTCCTTACGGTGGAACTATATATGGAGTAGAAGAAGCATCTCTTTCGTATTTTAATAAACACGCAAAGGATTTAACTTTAAATGAGGCTGCATATCTTGCAGCTCTTCCTCAATCACCGACTTATTATTCACCTTTTGGGAAACATGTAGACCTTTTAGAGAAGAGAAAGAATTTAGTATTAGAAAGAATGTATGAGCTTGGACATATTACATTAGAAGAAAAAAATACTTCCCAAAAAGAAACTACTATTTTTGAAAGGAATCTCTCAAACAGTGGTAAAGCCCTTCACTTTGTTATGTATATACGTGAATACTTAATAGAAAAATACGGGGAAGAGATGGTTCAAAATGGTGGATTAAAGGTTGTTACCACTATCGATTACGAAATGCAAAATAAATTTGAGGAAATAGTAAAAGAAGGAGCTCTTCTTAATGATGAAAAGTTTAATGCTAAAAATGCTGCCTTAGTTGCTATTGATCCAAAAAACGGCCAGATACTAGGAATGGTTGGTTCACGAGATTTTTTTGATACAGAAATCCCTGGTCAATTTAATATTACAACAGCTTTCAGACAACCAGGTTCATCTATTAAACCAATAGTATACGCCTCGGCTTTTCAACAAGGTTACACACCTGAAACCGTACTATTCGACGTTCCTACCCAATTCAGTACATTGTGTGATGCTTACGGTAACCCTATTCGTACTGGTGTAGATAAATCTGTTTGTTATATGCCAGGTAATTATGATGATAAATTCCGTGGCCCTATTTCATTACGTGATGCTCTTGCTCAATCTCTTAACATTCCCGCAGTAAAAGTTCTTTATCTTACAGGTTTAAAAAATGCTGTTGAGTTAGCTCAAAATATGGGTTTATCGACCATTACTGACCCAGCACGTTATGGTTTATCTATGGTACTTGGTGGTGGTGAAATTACTTTACTTGAACTTACAAATGCTTACGGTGTATTAGCAAACGATGGTGTATATAATAAACCTCAAGGAATACTTGAAATTAGAGATGTTGATAATGTGGTTATTGAAAAATTTTCATTAGATGAGAGAGAGGTTTTACCAGTGTCTGTCACTTCACTTGTTTCTAGTGTACTCTCAGATAAAATAGCAAAAATACCAGCTTATGGAGTTTCTTCCCCTTTATATTTTGGTGATAGACCTGTAGCAGTAAAGACTGGAACAACGAATGATTATCGAGATGTTTGGGTTATTGGTTACACTCCTTCTGTTGTAGTTGGTATGTGGGGAGGTAATAATGATAATACTCCAATTAATAAAAAGGTGGCTGGCTTAGTACTTGCTCCTATTTGGCATAAAGCTATGGCTGTAGCAATTGGAACATCATCAGTTGAGTATTTTCCTGATCCACTACCTAACACATCCTCTAAACCGATTTTAAGGGGTAATTACTGTAATCAAAATGGTATACATACAATACTTAATTCTGTTATAAAAGATAATCCAGACGGTGAATACCCACCAAACCCTATGAATGATTCACAATATGACTTATGGGAGACTGGTATACAAAATTGGATTGGTAAAAACAATGTTTATTGCCAGAATGTTATAACTACAACCAACACTAATTCAACTTCTACGTCTGTTGAAATTGCAACGACAACAGTTGTAAATTAGGTGTTAAAGATTAGATTTTAGATGTTAGATAAAACAAAATGAAAACCCGGTGTTCCGAAGAACACCGGGGCTTACCCTATTTCCACCAAGTTTTGGGCACTGACTTGGTAACCGTGATCTGACCTCTTTCGAGATTGCACGGAATCCTCGACCCCCGAAGGTTATGTATTCAGCCAAGAATACAAAAAATATATCATATTATTTTAATTCTGCAAGGTGCCTACTTTTTATTTATCTAAAGTCTAATTTCTAATATCTAAAATCTAGTCGAATATCCTTTCTCTTCTAAAACTTTACTAATATTTTTTTGATGAAGTTTTTGTTTTAAAACAGACGATACAGTAAAAGTAACTACTTTTTTTGTTGATGTAATCATATTCTCTTCCAATTCTATTCCTGTTTTATCTTTAATATAATTAATTAACTCTTCTTTACTATTTTTTTGCTTTCGTATTTGGAGTGCGTGTTTTATAAATAATGATTCATCCATTTTTTTAGATTTTAGATTTTAGATTTTAGATTTTAAATAATTTAATACCTAAAATCTAATCTCTATTATCTGTTTAATGGCATAAGAAGATATGTGAAACTTATATCTTTTTTACCACGTATGAACATTGGTCGATTTGGTGTTGAAAACATGCAAGTTATTATATCCCCTTCTATATGTGAAAAAACTTCGAGGAAATATTTATTATTATATTTTACTTCAATGTCTTCACCTTTTTTTGAAGTGTTGATTGTGTGTGTAACCTGGCCCACTGCTTCATTTTTACTATGGAGAGTACATTTTGAATCTGTAAAAATACATTCTACTTGAGAATATTGTTCATTAAAAAATGTTGTTAATGTTAAAGCTTTTCCAAGTTCTTCTTTTGAAATTTCAACTGTAGTTGTAAATTCTTTTGGAAATAATTGTTGATAGTCAGGAAATTGACCTGTAATTGTATGTATTGATAATGTTAAATTTGGTGATGAAATAGAAAAAATACTTTCATTAATAGATAATACTAATTCTTGCGTCTCTTCATTTATTATTTGAATAATTTCAGTTATATGTTTTTGAGGTATAAGTAAAGAACATTCAATATTTGAATTATTTGGAATTTTTTTCTCTGCTAATCTGTATGAGTCTGTTGATACTGAATATATAAAATCATCTTTTGTGTAAATATAAACTGAAGATATTTCTGGTTTTATTTCTGTTGTTGCTGCACAAAAAGAAACATCACGTAATAATGTATTTATTTCATCTTTTGATAAAGTTCCTATATTTGTTCCTTGTTTTGGTAAAGTTGGAAAATCTTCATATGTAGTTGTTTTTATTTCAATAACACCTTTTTCTGTTGTAATAGAAAATACACCATCTTGTATCTCGCATGAAAGAGTTACATCATGTGTTTGGAATGTTGAAATTATTCTAAGTAGTGTCTCCCCTTGTAATAAACATGAACCATTTACTAAACCTTTTACTGGAATACTTTTCTCACAAAAAATTTCTAGATTAGTAGCTCGAAGTGTTAAAAGATGTGTATCTAATTCTAAATGTATATCTTGAAGGTAATTTTGAGACTGCACTTTACTACGAGCACGAGACACTTGCTGTACTGCTTTAATAAAAACATCTCCTTTGCATTCGAATTTCATAGTATCTAGTATATATAAAATATAATACTAAGTATAGGTCTGTGGAGAGTGTGGAGAGTATTAAAAAAACCTTATTTATTAATAACTTACAGAAAATATTAAAAATTTGAATTTAAATAATAGAATATTTAAAATTGTGAACAGTAATAATTTATATATGAAATTTGAGTGTAAAATAATTACTTATTAATATCTTATCCTTTACTTATACACATAGATTTACACATTAATTTAAAAAAATAATAAAAATAAAATACACATAAAGATGTGTATTTTATTTATCAAATATTTAATTTTATCTACAATAACATTACACGTATGTCTTCAATTTCCCTACATAACTGAGGGTTATCTTTTAATATACCTTTAATTTTTTCATATGAATGAATAACTGTTGTATGATCTCTTCCACCTAACCTGTCTCCAATCATTGGATATGAAATATCAAAATCCTCTCTTAATATATACATTACAATTTGACGAGGTTTTACTACATCTTTACGTCTTGTTTTGTTATAAATATAAACATCAGGAATATGGTAATAATCAGCAATCATTTTTACAATCTCAGGTATAGAAATACTTTTCTTAGCGCGTACACTATTCTTAAGAAGATTTTTTACATCAAGTAACGTTATTGCCTGCTGTTTTATTTGTATATGACCTAAAACAGATGTCATAACCCCTTCTAGTTCACGAATGTTACCTTGTATTGTTTCAGCTATATATTGCAACACTTCTTCAGGTATTTTTTCTCTATAATCCTTTGCTTTTGATTGCAATATTGCAAGACGTGACTCAACCTGAGGAACATTAACATCAACTATCATACCTTGGTTAAAACGAGAACGTAATCTATCTTCCAATCCAACAATTAAATTAGGGTGTTTATCTGAAGAAAAGATAATTTGTTTATTCATTTCATATAATGAATTAAAAAGATGGAATAATTCATCTTGAGTTCTTTCTTTTCCATTAATGAATTGAATATCGTCCATTATAAAAACATCGTACTTTCTATATTTTTCTTTAAAGCTATTTATTTTATTTAAATTAGTAGCATTTACATAATCCATATAAAATTTCTCAAGAGAAGTATAAAAAACTTTTCTATCAGGATATTTTTTCTTAACTGTATTACCTATTGCTTGCATCATGTGAGTTTTACCAAGGCCGGTATTTCCATAAACAAAAAGTGGATTATAAACAATACCTAGATTATTTATTACTGCTTGAGAACACGCGTACGCAACTTCATTAAATGACCCAACGATAAAAGTTTCAAATGTATAACGCGGATTTAATCCATCATCTTTATTAACATAAAGATCATGAAGTGGTAGAGTTTGACCTGTTATTGCTATGTTTTGAGCCTTTTTCTGTAATGTTTCTGGTTTTACAACATTAAAAACAACAGAACGAACACCTTCATGTATAGTACGCAAAATACGTAAAATGAATTTATGATATTTTTGATTAAGCCAATCCTTTACGAATTCATTAGGGACACCGATAGTAACTTCTCCATCTTTGTAATCAATAATACGTGTATTCTTAAACCAAGTATTAAAATTAACCCGAGAAAGTTCTATCTCTATTTGAGACAAGGCACTATTCCAAAGTTGTTGATAGTCCATAAGTACTTGTTAGTATACACGTGTGATTGTATTCTACAACTTGACGACAGCTTAAAAAATAGCTAGTAGTGTTAGTTTAGTTAAAAAATCAGAGGATATTAATGATGATAAATATTAATAGAAGACGTTTTGGAATTATTTTCAGAAGTATATTCAATGCTTATTTATTAAGGTCACATGGTTTTGCTCTTTATAACGCAGAAAATTCTGCACCACAAGTCATCAATAAACCTAAATGTGTAGAGATTGGAGATCAGAGGCATTTATACTGGTTTACTCTTGTGGGTATGTCTGACACAAGGACAACAAGTTCAACATTATACCCCCGTTTTGCAGAAATGTTTGATAGAAACCCAACACTTTTCAAAATTGGTTACATACCAACAGAGAAAAGAGTAACTGAGTTATTTAGAAAATATAGAATTGCTCTACCAGTCAAGCAAATAAAATTTTTTATTGAAAGAAAGAGACATCTGGATTTAATTTTCAATGGAAATCCACTTGAAATTTATTCTGATGTTAAAACAATTGACGAGTTGATGTTAAAACTTAACCACTTAAAGAAAAAGAATGGAATAAAAAACATCTTTCCAGGAGCAAAAAGAAAAGTATTTACACTTCTCGCCATGTTTTTATCAGAATTTGCAGAGTTTGATTTTGAGGAAGTGGTACCTGTTGATGTTTGGGTACAATCAATAGCAAATTCAACCCACGCTCTGTCTGGTGAAGGTGTAATAGATATAAACAAACTTGAGCAAATGATAAGACCAGTGCTTGTTAAAGTTTTTAAAAACTTTAAACATCATCACGGTGCTGCGAGTGCGACGTGGATTCTTGGTAATAAATTTTGTAGCAACTGCCACAGAACAGATGTGAGTAATAATTGCCCAGTATTTAAATTATGTGACGGACCCTCTTTGAGAATGAGACATCCAGAATCAGATAAGCATTACGGAAGGATTGAGAGACCATTTAATCCACGTGGTAAATTTAGGAAAATAACTATAGTTAGCGTCTCATAATTAACCCTTGATTAACAATCAAGGGTTTTGTTTTGAAGTTGATTTATTATGATTTCTCATGTAGAATACCCCCATGTCTGTAACATATAACCCAAAAAGAAAGAAGAGATCAACTACTCACGGTTTTCTAGTGCGTATGGCCACAAAAGACGGAAGGAGAGTTATTTCTCGCCGCCGAAGCATGGGACGTAAGAAGCTTTCGGTATAATTAATAATTATGCTTCCGAAACCGGAGCGTTTAACAAAAAGTGATTTTGTAGGACTAAGGCCACGGACTGTGTTTCGTGGCACTTTTGTCGACATAGCTGTATCATCAGCACCAAAATCACGTTTTGCATGTGTAATTACAAAGAAACGTATAAAAAGAGCGGTTGATAGGAATAATGTTAAAAGAAAAATATATCACATTATTAGAGATGTAAAACCAAAATCCCCTCACCTTGTTATACTTTATCCAAAAATAACAACGTTAAAATCTAACTACTCACATATAAAAGAAGAAATAACTCAAGCATTTGCTACAATATAACAATACATTTATGTTCCATACATTATTTTACGAACCAGTTTATAACCTCCTTGTTGTTGTCCTCACTTTTGTACCACTACATGATATTGGAGCTGCTATTGTTCTTGTAACACTTATTGTTAAGTTCTTTCTTTTACCACTCAATCTATCCGCATTAAGGACTCAGTATCTTATGAAGCGTTTGGAGCCAGAGATGAATAAGATTAAAGAGTTACAGAAAACAAAACCACAAGAGGCTTCAAAGATGATGATTGATTTATACATAAAAGAAGGAGTTAATCCGTTCGCCAGTATATTCACAGTTATTCTTCAAATTCCTATTTTCTTCGCACTGTACTTCGTTTTCTCAAAAGGTTTGTTTTCCGACCCAGAGTCACTTTACTCTTTTGTATCATTTCCGGAAAAACTTCACACCCTCGCCTTCGGTTTATTTGATGTTACACAAAAAAATATCCCCATAGCTGTTTTAGTAGGACTTTCATCTTATATATTAGCGCGACGTCAAACTGTTGAAATGGTAAGTAAAAAAGAAAAGCACGAAGAATCATTCCAAGACCACTTCATGAAATCAATGAGAATACAGTTGTTATATGTATTACCTATAATTATTGGTGTTTCGTCAGCCGTATTACCATCAGCTCTTGGTTTGTACTGGTTTACAAGTAATGTGGTTGGATATGCACAAGATGTATATATGAAAAATAAATTGTCACATCTTCATCCAAGTAAACATAATAAATAAATTTTATTTATTATAAAAGTCATTAAAGGACTCTGTTTTAAAGCAAGTTATTCATTATTAATCAACGAAGTATCTAAAAGCCAAAGAGAAGCATCTTGTTTTCTATTGAAACTAATAAGTGAATTATTTTCTGAAATAGAAAAATTAGTAACATCAAATTTTAATTTTTGAGATGAGCTAAAAGAGTATAGAGGATATGAATTTGCAGTTTTCGTATCAATTATTTCTAATGAATCATCAAATGTAAAACGTCCTTGGAACCAGTCATCAGGCAAACCTTCAGTTTTGCGTGGGAGTACTCTTGGAACAGCACAAACTAGAAAATCCTTTTGACCCCAACCACACTTTGAAGCCAGTGTATTAACTGATAGAACGGCTTGGTTGCCAGAGTCAGATAGAAAAGTTTTCAAACCTGTTGAGGACCACATACTATTAATAAACATACCAGTTTCTGAAGGGTTAGACATTAGACCTGTTTTATTGCCGACAACAAATTCAAATGATGGTATAACCACAGTCTGGCCTTCTATATATGCTGAAGGTTTCGTTGTTGCATACAGCGTGTCCCCACCATATGAAAGTGACCACTCTTTGAAAGGTGTGCCAGCAACTAGCAATGCTCCTTTTTGGGATACTGTATAAACAGAAGTCCCGGCATCACCAGTTACAAGATATGAGGCAAGTGTACCTTTTTTATTAATAGCAACAGAAGTAACTTGAGCAGGTAAATAGGTTGTATCTTCTAATGGTTTTGCATCACCTTTATCAGTAACGTTTGGTATATTTGCCAAAATTCCAACTATAGCCTTTCTATCATTGTCAGCATATCTCAAAATTATACTTTTACCATTATTAAAAATATAAGCATCGTGTATGCCTGGAATGGTTGTGTTACTAATTTGGTATATTTTACCCAACTCTCTATTATACGCATAAACATAACCAGTAATTCTATCCACAAACATTAAAATTGTTGAAGTTGAATTAGCGAGCTTTTTAATCATAACTGTAGTAGTCCCTTTTGTAGAAGTAGCATCAACTTCGATAACTACACTTTTAGTTATAAAAGTTTGACCCGTTGCTGGTTTATCCCATATTTTTGTAAGAGCCTCAGGTGTAGGGAAAGTCATCTCCGTTGATGATGTAGATATTGGAGGTTCTTCTTCACCAAAAATAAATTGAAAACCCTTTGAAATTCCACTCGGAAGTAGAGGGTTTCTTGTTTCACCTAATGAAGTCGCAGGTTTTTGTTGTGCATAAATAAAAAACCAAACAATGACTCCTAAAGCAAAAACAGTGACAGCAATTATTGCAAAAAGTAAACGACGATTCATAAGTTATAGTATAGCAGGCCGAAGAGCGAAGATGAATCAACAAATTCACTTCTGGAAGCTAATGAAGGTGTCCGTAGTCAGCATACGGAGGAGATAAATAAATTAGTTAGAGATTAGATTTTAGATATTAAAGAAAACTGTGGATACTTTAGCGACCAGTAAATGAGGCGTGGAAATGACGAGCACTATTTGGGTTACCAGACCTGTCACAACCAACATTTTCATCCCAAAAAATAAGGGAATCGTATTTATATTTCGTATTGCACCTTGTGTCATCTCCAACATTTACACCATTAGTTTTTAAAAAACTAAGAACATCTTGCGTTAAAGAAATGTCAACCGCCTCTTTCCCTACTCCATGATTTGAGTTAGTGCTATGACCAGGTTCTGTCCCACCAGTTATTTCTATAGAACATTTACATTCATTTTTTAATTTAGTTAAAGTGTTTATTGTTTCTTGTCTTATACCACCAACATTAGTACAACTTGTCTCGCTTAATGTTCTGCAAGCAGGTTTATTGAATGTTATACCAATATCAGTAAATATTTTACGAGTCGATATTTCATCAGGATTAGTATTTGGTCTTGAAGTATTTCCAGTCGCTCCACCTCCACCGAATTCACCACCTTTAGATCTCAATGCATCTAACCCCACTTCCCCGTTCAGTAAGTCCTTATTAAAAGTAAACAATATAAGCCATAAAGAAAAGACACCCACTAATCCTAATGTAGTTTTCTTAAATATTTCATTAGACTTAGTTATTCCATGCTGAGATGCTTCCATCCGAAACAATCCCGCCTGAGCGTACTTTGTGGAAGCCACCACAACAATAATAACGAAGAATAGTGTGTATAAGAATGATGTTGATGTAAAAAGAGATGGTGATGCCCCGTCGAACTTTGGAACAGTACCACCAACTGAAGTAACGAAGTCACCTTCTAGTGGAATATATGGTGTTGGTGTAGGCATATGAGTATTAGTATACTTTTTAAGTTCCAAATTCCAAAGTCCAATTTTTTACTTTAAAAACCTCCGACTAATTCCTTGTATCAAAAATAAGTTCCAAGTCGGTAACCACTTTTTGAAGTCTTCTTTTTGTATTAGATACAGTTATAGAAAGTTTACGAGCCCCATAACTGTCTTCTTTTGGTCTCATCGAAAGAAGAGTTCCACCAAATGGTGTAACAGGAAGACCATCTAATAACCATCGATAGGATACTGTGTCACCGATTTGGCCATTTGATGATAAGAAAAAAGGCTCCAGGGAAAGTGTAAAATCTTTTGTTGTTTCAAAACGCTTAGTAATGAGCGAAGTAAAGTTCGTGCCTAAAATATCGTCATATGTATAAACAAGAGGCATAACATCGTGGGGGTACACGTCAATTGATTTTGTTGCCGTTGTTCCATAAGGGCCAACCACAACAACTTTTACTGTTGTAAAAGACCTCAAGAAATCTAACTCAATTAAAGCAGACTGTTTCCCTATTCCAGATAAATTATCTACGAATTCCCCACTAACATACCATGAATATGACAATGAAGAAGGTGGAATAGTAGAACCTCCCTCACTAATATTTGGAAGAGCAACAAACTTAACTACAGCACCCTCACCTGGAAGTGAACGACCCTCATAAAAAAGTGGCACGTAACTCTCTGGAGTCTCATAAATTATATCCACTGACTCTGGTGTAATTGAAATATTAACTTCATATACTTCGTTGTTAGCAGTTACAGCTCTTACATAAATAGGAATTCGACTCCCAACTTCACCAGTCTTAACGGTATAATTTTTTTCACCAACACCAACCAAAACATCCTTTCCATTCACTGACCATGTTATGTGAGCCGTATTAACATTAAACAGATAACTTACTAAGGTGGCAGTAACCGATGTATAAGGAGTAGGGTTTTTTGGACTAAGAGTAACAACAGCTTCTGTGCCAGCATACGAAATAGTAGGCAATAGGAAAAATATACTAATTACTAAAGTGGAAAGTGTTAGTAAAAATTTCTTCATAAATTCTATAATTCTTTTGATTGAGCTACTTCATCTTTCATTTGTTTTATTTTAAGGAGCTGTGAAGGGTCACTTGTTATGATTTGATCCTCAGTGTATGAGGCAACAACTTTTATTGCCACATGCTTTAAGCCAGCAAAGAATATACCCTCTCCTACGCCAGACTCTAGTAATAAGAATTTTTCTTCGTCAGTTAAGTTAAATGTCTTTTGTACTATATCAATAGAAGAAGGAGACTGCTTGAGTAGAAGTTGAATTGAAGAGTTGGTAATAATTGGAAGACCATATGGTGACTTAAGGAAGTCACCAACATCTTGAGTAATAGTTGCCAGTCCTAGATAATACTTTCTTCCACGTTTTGCAAGACCGAATAAGAATGATGCAGTATCATCATTTTTCATCATAATCCACGCTTCGTCCACAATAAGAAGACGTTTTTTAATATTCTTTCTAACAGAATTCCAAATATAGTGAGTAATAATATACATTGCAACCGGCTTGAGCTCATCTTCCATGTCACGAATAGAAAAACAAACTAACTTTTTATTAATATCAACGTTAGATGGTTTATTAATAAAACCTGACCATGTACCTTTTGTATATTTTGAAAGACGCAAAACTAAATCTTCAGAACCATCAATTCCACCTAGAACCATTTCAAAATCTGAAAGTAGTGGTGGCTCTAACTTCGTGAAATCTGATTCACCATTAATATCTTTCAATGCATATGTTTCTGTAATTGCTTGATCCACAATCGCGTCTTCTTCAGGAGAGAGACCTCCCAACATAACACGTAAAAGACCAACCAAATTAACAATGTTTGAACGAAGAACCTCAGATGGAGATTCATCTGCTGTTGGATGAGGTAAATCAAAAGGATTAATGTGATGTTCACTTGTAAGAGAAATATCAAAATATCTTCCACCAACGGATTCAGCCAAGAACTCATATTCACGCTCTGGGTCGATAATTAGAACTTCAGTGTCGAACATCAGTGTACGTAAAATTTCTAATTTTGTAAGATAACTTTTACCAGAACCAGATTTTGCGAAAACAATTGAGTTATAGTTTTCAAGTGAAAATCTATCAAACAATATCAAACTACCATTATGACGATTGAGTCCGTACAGAATACCCTTATCAGAAGAAAGGTCGAAAGATACAAATGGGAAAAATGAAGATAAAGGAGACGTGTTAAGTTTGTTTTTTATTCCTAAATGATCTTCTCCGATAGGAAGTGTAGACAAGAAACCTACATCTTGTTGGAAAAGTGCAGGTTTTACATAAACCAAACGACTGTCCAAAATATTTTTCATTTCATTTTCTACTTTGTCTATTTCGGCGTCATTTTCTCCATATAAAGAAATATATAGTGAGACCTCAAACATCTTTTCTTGTGCTTGAGTAAGACCATCACGTAAATCTTCCAAATCTTGGTATGCTACGTCAAGCGTTGGGTCACGAACAAGCCCCTTCTCTTCACGTGTCATAATCTGACTTTCAACTTCAGCCACTTTTCTTTGGAAATTTTTCATCACTTCTCCAGTATTAAGTGGGGTAACATGAATAGCGATATCAAAAACCTTATCTAGATTAATGATAGGTGAAAGCCAGTTATCTGTTAAAAATCTAGGGTATGAAATAACAAAGTATGAACGCACCACAGTAGTTCCTAAGTTAAGACCTTTTGGGGATATGCCAAGTGCACTCGGAGCAATAACATCCTTTAATTGCATCTCTGCAATTTTATAAACCTGATCTGGAAGAACAGCGGATACAGGTGATGCTGGCTTATTAGAATTTAAAAAATCGAATAGTCCCATAATTATGATTGTTCCATCTTAGGAGCAGTTCTATTCTGCTCACTTGGGTTAAATAGTTTATAAAATAATTCGACAACCTCCTCTGTTCCTAATTTTTGTGCACGTAATCCGAATCTAGATAGTCCTTGAACAACCGTTGAGACACGTTGCTCTAATTGTATACGAGATGCTTCGAACATTCGCTGGCTCTCTGTTGAAGTAGAGTCTGATGATGTAAAAGAAGAAAGAAGTGAGTTGTTGTTGCCACTATTCATCGATTGAAAATATGGAATAGTAATAAAAAAGTGCTTTGTCATAATATTACTCTCCTCTGTGAATTTTGTGATAAAGGCAATATACTCATGTATTTGTATTTTTAGAAGATCTTCCTTCACCTCCTTACTACGTACTTGAAGAAGGTCGATGTATGGTTTGATGTTAAGACGTCTGGACTCTATAAAAAACTGAATATCAAAATCAAGAGAATTAAGAAATGCTTGGAACTGTACAAGGATAGCTTGCTGTTCGTCCTCACTTTTAAGAGCAAGGTTGAGTGAGTTTGTAATAAGAATAGCACGCAGTTCACCTGATTTTAGTATTACAACACCATCACGAACACGTTCGATTGGTACAAATTCCTGAGTTGCGGTTCCTTTAGCCATATTGTTACTAGTATAACGCAGATGTTTGCATCTTCAATGGTAAAAGTTTGAATAGCTAGAAAGATATTAATAGTTAGGAAGTTAGGAAAGTTCTTCGTTAGGAAACACAAAAGGGAATTTGCTTCGCAAATTCCCTCGACCTATAACGCCCTAACTATTCCCTGTCTTCCTTTTTTTCTTGCGTATGTTCGAAAACATCAAGACCTAGTGAAAGATCATGTATTCTATCCCTATCAGTTTTTGAAATAATCATTTGTTTGGTAGTGTCAGCAACAATCTTATCTATATGAGATTCTTGTGTAGAAGATTCAGGGTTTGGTTGAGCCCAGGTAAAAACTTTTGCCCCCGTATAGTATGAAAAAGCGCTCTCAAGTAATTCCCCGAATGATCTATTGTTGTATTTTACAAAAGCAAGAGCAAGGAAAAGCCCGGCCACTGGGATAATAACAAGAACAGCTATGAATTTTACCGGAATAAAGGTCCAGATAATAAAAGATAGACCACCAGCACCAACAATATAACCAAACTGTTTAAGAGTGAGAGGTCCTATGATTTTATCCTCCATGTCGATAAATTGTGGTACTCGGAATTGCATAGTTCTAGTGTATCATATTAGAAAAAGTAGAAAGTTCATAAAGAAAATTGGATTGATTTACGGCCAAGCCGCGAATCTGCTGATTCGAAAGTTTATAAAGTAAATACAAGTGACCACGAAGTGGTCACTTGTATTTTTACACCACTTTTGACTTTAAGGACTTTCGAATTAGCAAATTCGTGTCTTTGACATAATTACTCTATGACTTATTTCTAGTCCTCTGCTATTTCTCTATATGGATCAAGATTGTAATGCGTTGGAGCTACACTATATGTTGCAGTTTTTAATACTGCTGGAGCAGTTTCCTTCCCCTCTTCCCCGAACATAAAACTCTTAAGAGCAATATTTGAATCAAGAGTGTTAGACTCCTCTACCTTCTTAATAGAGCTAATTTGTTTTTGTATATTTTTTAACCTCTCCTCTATTTCTTCATCATTTGGTATTTTACCCAGAATTTGAAGCTGTTCCATTAATTGTGAACGAGAACCTGGTGCTGCTACAGCGGTTTTTTTTGGTATACCTGAGGTCTGAGGAATTTTGAGAGCGCTCGCCTGTTTAGTTGTGTCCATTAATTCCTTACGAAGTTCATCTGGAGTTCTTTCACCTTTGAATTCAAGTTTTGTAACCTCGTCCCCTGATTTACCAAGTGTAATCATTCGCGCTTTTTCGAAAATACTTTTTTCTAATTCTTCTGCAATTGCAGTAGCCTCTTCTTCAGATAATTGAAATCCATCAACAAGAGCAGTCACAACATCTTTTGGTTGAAGTGCTCCAATAAGAACAAAAGAAATAGTATTTGCCAATGGTTCGTACTTTCCAATTGGAAAATTATGAGCTTTAGCTAGTGCTGTTGCTACAGAATTAACCTCTCCACCTTTAATTAGATTTTTTATTTCAGCTGATGAAGCTTCAAATAATTCTTTTCTATTTTCTGCTATGTAATGTGTACTCATAGTTTGAAATATTAAAACCCAGGACTACTTATAGCAGCTACAGTCGCATTAGAACTAGGTGCTGACGTTGATCCACCCACAGGAGACACAACAGCTGCTGCACCAGGATTTAGTGGAGCAGGAGTTGGATTATGAGCAGGAGCAACTGGCGCAGCTGGTGGTCTATTCATATTTACTGGAACAATAATACCACTTGGTGTAGTTGTACTTCCAGAAGGTAAAGGAGGTAGGGTTGCAGAAGTTGGGGGAGTGGTAGTTTGTGATATTTTTGCACCGTTTAATATTGCTTCCCTTACTTCCTGTTCTTGCCTTTCTTTATCTTCGTCTGTTAATATTTTTTTATTTGCGTTACCATCAGCTTTCTCCATTTTAGCCCTAGTGTCTAATTTTTGTTGCTTTGTAGCAAATAGTGCCCCACCCGCATTATTCATATATTCCCTTCTAATTGCTTGTGCTTCCTCAGAATCATCTTTTGTACCTTTTCTTTTATCTACTACCAAATTTCCATTATCAGTTATGTAATTTCCATCAGCACCTTTTTTGTAAGTAGTTTTTTGGTGTGTGCCAACTCTTCCAAGATGTGATGTTAAATTTTTTGCTCTCTGTTCTGCAATTTCTTCGTAACCAAGTTTTTCACCTGCCCCCATACCACCACTTAACCCAAGCTTACTTGCGCCAGTTCGTACATAACTAGAATTACGAGCATCGAAGCTACTTTTTGCAACAGAGTCTGTCATATTGTACATATGGCGACCAACTAACCCTCCTTGTTTACTTTGCATCCACTTACTATCTCTTAAAGCACCAGCAGCACGACCCATAGTTCCTCTCGCAAGAAATCCTGCACCACCAGTTGCCACACCAAGAGCGGCCCCAGTTGCAAACCCTCCTACTTTACCCATTGCATTCGTTGCCATTTCACCAATACTTCCAGCAGTTGCTTTGGTAACTTTGAGCATGATGTGTAACATAACGAGCATCATAGTAATGTTAAAGAATTCTACTATAGTTGGATTAACACCAGCACCTCCTGCTTTTGCTGCAACACTAAACACCCCTAAAAATTTAAGAGTAAGAGCAAGCATAATCATGAATACTGGCCCAACAGCAAGCTGTTCGAAGAATATCTTACGTAACTTTACTGCCTCATCCCCTAATCGCGGTATAACGCTATCTATAAAAAGTATAGGGGATGCAATTATTAGAAATACAAGCGCAGCTGTTCTCATTACAAGGAGAGCTGTTACCATAAAAAATATATATGCAGCATATAGTATAAATACAACAGCAAGAAGTGCTCCACCGGTTGTGTTGATACTGGTTACCATACCTTGTTTAGCTCCAGCATCTTCTTTTGTTGCACTTAGTGCCAAACCATCTAGTCCTAATCTTGTCATAATAAGTGCGCCTGCTGTATTATTCCCAGTTCCTGTTAAAGCATCATTACCAACAGCACTAGCATAAATATTAAGAGATATAACATTAGATATATCAACAGCAGTTCTCGCAATTGGGTATGAAAAGTTAACGAATAATGCGAATATGACTACCCATGGAATATATTTTTCGAACTTTTCATCCTTTCCAATAATATACATTAGCCCTAACCAGAGACCTGCGAAAACTACAAAGAGTGAAACTATCTGTCGTATGACTATCCATATTGGATATAGTTCATCTGGTGCCCATTTACTAAAATCAAGTATACCAACTTGAACTGCATAGTTAAGCATGTTTGCTGACACCCAAACAAGAATACCTGCAATATTAAGAAGAAAAGTTTTTATTAACCAAGTAAAACCAAAATTAAGACAACCTAACACACTCCAACTATCGAGACTACATCCATCATTAGAAGGGTCACTGTACGCTCCTTGTTTTGCTGTTTGGGCAGCATTTGTTGTTGAATTTTCTGCTGAAGATATACAAACACCATCATTTCGTAGTTCGCCATCCATAACATCATTCCCAAAAGTGCTACAAGATTCCCCGGCAGCATTTTGACTACCGTGTGTTCCATTCGAAACACACTTACCTTGTTGGTATGTCCCATCAGCATCCCCAGCATTAGTATAGTCACAAACAGTTCCATTTGCAGGTTGGGCAAAGCCTGTTGTTGGCGCGAAAAACAAGCTAAGACATAGGAATATAGCAAAAATTAGCCCGAGCTTTCTCATGCGTTTAGTTTACCATATTAAGGTATAGAGTATAGGGAATATATTGGTAAATATGGTTGAAAAATGAGCGCGCCGTAGGCGCGCTCATTTTACTCATTAATTATTTACATTATTTTAAATTTCCACAAGATATTCTTTCAACTACGGCACATAACTCCCTCCCCCATACTGATACACCGGCCTATCCCTCTCAACAATCGCAGCCTTAACAGCAGCGTCAGCAGCAGCACAGGCAGCAATTTTTGCTTCGATATCTCCACCCTCAATTACAGACAACTC